>NZ_CP071527.1:2114500-2458500 GCF_023921225.1 Legionella lytica | reverse complement strand
AACCTGATCTCCCCAGGAATTACGTAAGGTGAATAGGCCCATATGCACCCGACCTAAGTCATCAACAGCAGTTGCATTATCATCATAGCCGGTAATGATCATTGAATGGCCAGCCATGAATGGATATTGGTAGAGTTCACGCTCAATCGTTGTCGATAATACCCAGGTATCATTAGTTTCATGATGGGTGCCTACCGCCCCTGCAATACCTAAATCAATTGCAGGTAATAAGCTAATCATGGTTACTCGTTGTTCTCTATTAATCGCTTGTTTAATCTCACTGATTAACTCTTGTGTATCGACCTCATTGGTGAGCATTACTTTATAAGCATCAAGAATTGGGGCGGAATAAATCTTATTATCGAGTAAGCCTTCACTGATTTTATGGTAACTATCAAAGCTAATCGCGGAGGTTGGGGTTGCATCTTCATTCCCCGGATATTCATTAAGATCACCACAGCCTACGGTACGTTGAGTTTCTTTAGAGACAAAACCATGATCTTCAAGTCTACTTAAAATGCTGCGATTTAACGAGCCAGCCCAACCACTAGCAGTATAAGAATATTTATAATTTCCTAACTGGAGTAAACACAGTTGGCTTATGTAATCGCCTTTTCCTAAGATTGCGTCAATTGCTGCGGTATTAGCAAAGGTAACACACGTTCCAAAATAACCTTGATCAAGAACTGGGACACCATTCATCCCTAATTGCTTTTGCTCGGGCATAATGGATGGGATAAAGCTCTTTTTTTGGGTTGCTTGAACTTTCTGTTGCATTGCCTCTATGGCATTGCTGGATACCTTAAACTGCATTAACTTAAGCATTTTAGGTTTCGCAAACTGAGTTTTTCCGGCGGGTTTTAAGGCATAATCTATAGTACCTGCAGGCTCTATTTCAGTAGCAAATGCATTACCAAATAATGCAATACTTAACATAAGAATTTTATTTAACTGCATGGAGTAACTCCTTTATCTACTGAATCGATTAATCAAAGTAAGCGCGAACAATTTGTTGCGCTTCGATTACTAGGACACGGAAATAGTCATAAGACATATAAAAATCGCCTTGATCTCCTGCTTTACTACCCCAAGAGCCGCGTAATTTCAGTAGCCCCTTATGTTTTTCCCCCGTATCATCTACGGAAATCGCATCATTATCATATCCAGTGATTACTACGCTGTGGTAGTACAAGGAAGGGAAGTTATAGAGATCTCGCTTCATTGATGCATTAAGAATCCAAGTATCATTCTTCTCATGGTAAGAACCCATAGTTCCTAGTGTGTTTCCATCTTTGTAGAATGCTAAAAATCCCATAGTAACGCGTTGTTCTTGGTTAATAGCCTTTTTGATCTCTATTAGTGTTTTTTCGGTATTGACTCGTTCACTCACTGATTTATGCACGTTTAAGATAGGGAACCACATAATGGATTCCGCAACCGTATTGCGACTAAGCCGGTTGTAGCTTTCATAGTTTATAAAAGGGGTATTAGGATCTTCGCATCCAGCAACTTTTTGATGCACCTTCATGATGTATCCATAATTTTCAAGTCGGCTTAATGAATGATGCAATGTGAAACCAAAGCCTTTATTCGAAGGATCCATATAATTGCCTAATTGGATAAGGCAAAGTTGGCTTATAAAATCACCCCGGCTTAATAAGGCATCAATTGTTGCTGTGCTTGCGTATGCCGAGTCAAAGTAGGTATCGCCTTGATTTAAAACTGGGACATTATTCATACCCAACTGTTTTGCTGCTGCTAAGCCGTCGTTTGCACTGCTCAAGTTTGAGTGCTGTAATGATTTCAGACGTGCATGCACTAAGGTATGTGTTTTTTGGGTTGCAGGATATTTTAGGGATTTCTGTCCAACAGGAGCTGCAGCAAAGGCATTACAGCTGAACACTATGCTCAAAAAAAGTGCTTTGTTAAATCTCATAATTATTCCATTTTTGATGAAAAATGGACAGCATGGTAACAAGTATACTAGGTTAATGCAAAGCTCAGCTTGAGTTTAGGTAGGCAGGAACATTATACTCTTCCTTTTACCTTGTGTGGTGCAAAAATGAGTAAGTTGATTTTATTAGGTGTAAATATTGATCACGTCGCTACAGTACGACAAGCACGTGGTACCCGTTATCCGGATCCTGTACAGGCTGCCATGGATGCTGAAGAGGCCGGGGCTGATGGAATTACCTTACACATGCGTGAAGATTTACGCCACATTCAAGCACGCGATGTGCGTTTGATAAAAGAAGTATTACAAACTCGCATGAATCTTGAATTAGCAGTGACCGATGCTATGCTTGAGTTTGCAGAAGAGATTTCTCCAGAGCATACCTGTTTAGTGCCAGAAAAACGTGAGGAAATAACAACTGAAGGTGGATTGGATATTTTAACGCACCAAAAAACAGTTGAACGTGCTGTGCGACGTTTGCAGGCTATGGGCAGTGAAGTTTCTTTGTTTATTGATCCTGATCTGGACCAAATCAAAGCTGCAGCAGATGTGGGGGCTCCTGTTATCGAACTGCATACTGGATGTTATGCCGATGCAACTCATGTTGAGCAACAGCAACACGAGTTAGAACGCATTAAACGTGCAGCTGAATACGCGGCCAGCCTAAATTTAATTGTTAATGCTGGTCACGGATTAAATTATCATAATGTGCAAGCGATTGCCGCAATCAAAGAGTTACATGAACTTAACATTGGCCATGCCATTATTGCACGTGCTTTATTCTGTGGAATGAAAGAAGCAGTAAGACACATGCGCCAACTCATGCTTGAAGCGAGACTTTACCATAATTAATGACGTGCCAGTTCTCTCACAGAAGGGGCCTAGCGCTGGAGTTAGCTTGCTATGATTACAAAGGTTTTATAACGTGAGGGTATTTTATGGAAGTAGAGCAAGAAAAAAATCAAGTTTTATCTTCTGAGGAAAATCTTAACCATAATCAGAATGCAAAGATTATTAAAACATGTAATGAGGAGCATCCAACTGATGCTAAGATTAGGCGAATAAAAGATTGCCTTCTTTTTTTTATTGTTTTGATTATGGTTTTAGGTGTTTTTTATTTTTGTGTTTTAGCTATTTTCAATGTTAGAAGTTTGGACTATGAAAAAGAATGGGCCAGAATAATTATTACCGCAATCATATCCGCATTACTTGGCTTTATTATTGGAAAATCGAGTAAGTAGGCCTTCTACGCGTCCCGCGGTTTGTCCGCGGGATCTAAATAAAGATATGTATAAGATTCAAGAGCAAGTATAGTGGCCCTTGGCCTGCCACTAATAGGTTTGAACTCCTCAAAGCTTACAATCGGTGCTAGATATTAACAGCTCCACCTCGGTACTTAATATTTCAGTTTGTATCTGTGCAAACTTAGTTGTGTAAACTTTGTCTTTTTGTTTCCTATTGAGGCAATCTTTTTTCTCTTTGCTACTTAATTGCAACACCATTTGTACGTATTCATCACTAGCGGTTTCTGTTTCCTCATCAAAGCGCTGGCTTAGCGAGCCTTGTACAACAAGGTCCACCAACTCGCTCAGAAATAGATTTTTTTCTCTACACGCTTTTTGGCCTATCATATCTAAGGATGTCTTAAGTAGTTGTAAAAACAGGTTTAAACCTTCAACGGGATTAATGCTGCCTCGCGACACGGCTTGTAGAATGACTAATGCTCTTTCTCTACAGAGTTGCTCGATGACATCATCAAGATCATTCACAAAGGGGGGAAGCTCTGTAGTTGAATTGAGGCTATTCATAAAATGCGTGCCACTGAGCAAACAAGCCTTCGGATTTTGTGGGTCGGTGCTTAAAATAGTTTCATCAATTAAGGCTGGAAGAATACTATTATGGCACGCTTCACTAAGTAGTTGCTGAGTTTCTGAGCTGCGACCACGTCCATGTTGCAGATAAGTATGGCCTAATACGGGATGTAGATTTTTTTGATAATAAGCAATCATCGTATAAAAAAATAAATCCACACGCATATTCGCATGTTCGAGAATATTCTTTTGAGCGAGTAAAAGAAGTTGGGCGTTAGATTGTTCGTGTGGATTTAATAATTCACTGCTTAACGGAAGGGCGAGTGAGGCAGTATGATTTTGTTGGTAAGTAAACTTTTGGCGTGTGCGTTGATGGAATAATTTTTTGGCTTGTGCTTTTAATTGTTTGGCACTGCATTCTTGGGTGGAGAAAAATTGTAAATTAGCTGATTTTTTTGATGTAGAAGGACTTGAGGGAACGGATGGAGCTGCCCTGTGTGCCACTTCCTTGGACGATATAGTTCTTCCTTTAACTTTAGGCATATGACGTCTCCTAATTATTCGGTCATGGTTAAGTAGTTAATGGTTCATGGTGTGCAAGGCCTCCTGTTGTTGAGAGATAATGAACTTTTAGAGTATCGGATAATTTTAGGAAAAACAATGTGCAGTCTTATTACTTTTTAGATTAAATTCGGATGAAATAGGGCTAAAAGAAGTTTTATGCACCTTTATTTTATAATTTGTTATAATTCTGTTCTTTGGGTGAAATATCCCTAATATTCTGGAGATAAGAAGATGTATAGCAAAGGTAATAGTTTTTTTCCCCCGGTATTAGCAAGCTTTTCTATTGATGAGCCCGTTGTTAAGCCTGATTTTGAAGAAAATCTTCCTACAACCGTATATCAGCCTTTTTTGGAGGATTTATTTAAATTGTTATTGGCTGAATTTCCTAAGCATCAATTTATCTTGACGGGTAGTGCCGCGAAACAATTACAGGATGCGACTAAGCCGAATCCTAATGATCTTGATTTTCTTATGGGCAATGAGGATTTAATTCAAGGCTTATCACAAATAAAAGCTGTATTAAAACAGATGGCTGTACAATTTACATTTGATGATATGCGTGGGACTTTAGTAGTAGTCCATAATGACCATGCGATTAAAATTCAATTAATTGATGCTCATACCAGTTATCATTGCTATCCACCTAGAGCCCAGTTAAACGATTTGCGTGCTCATGGTTCGATTCGTATGCTTGCTGCTGCGGTAATTCCAGAGGTGGACATTAACCATGAAATCATCGATTTGGATGGAAATGTATTAGATGTTAACGAAATAGAGCTTCCTGATTTCTCAATGCAATAGAAAGGGATTATTCCTCTCAGCATGTTGCAATGATGTGTAGTTGGGAGTCGGCCTGAGGTATCCGTTTTTATTATCGTTCCTGTGAAGAGGGGAGCCATGCATCATATCGCCACGGAAGGCTAGATATCGAGGCGACCGCGATAGGCTGCGATTTATACAGCAGCTGTAGAGCGCAGGCCTAACACTATGTTGAAGCTGCAAAACGGACGTGATTATTTGTGGTTTAAATTAAGTCAATAAGAATTTATGATAAAAAAAATAATTGGAGTTTCAATTAAGCGACTTTGCTGAGCTTGGTATCGTTTACTATTCCAGAAGCACCTCAACCTCCTGTCTTAAGGTTATAGAAAACTCAAAAGTAAAAAGGAGTTATTGTGACAGTATACGCCTGGTTTGTTAGTTATATGTTTAGTATGAGTTGTTTCGAAGGTGGGGGCAGTTCAGTTTGTAAGCAATAAGGTAAGTTAATGTCATTGTGTAACACGCAACTCGACAGGCTGGCTTTGTGAGGTACTCCGTAAGTTCTTTGATTTTAACAAAAAAAAATCCCGGCATGCGCCGGGACAAAGTAGAGGAGACCGATTTTAGTCGCGGCCTGAAAATGCGCTTAGTATATTGAGCAGGCTCACGAACAAATTATAGATTGATACAAAAAGCCCTACAGTTGCTGCGATATAGTTTGTTTCACCATCATGGATTATGGCACTTGTTTGTAACAAAATAAGGCCAGAAGAAATCAGGATAAATGCAGCTGAAATAGCCAATTGCAGCGCAGGGATATGAATAAATATTCCGGCGATCATTGCTAATAAAGCCACCATCATACCAACAAAAAGGAATCCGCCTAAGAAGCTGAAATCTTTTTTCGTGGTTAGGGCATAACCTGAAAGCGCAAAGAAAATCATACCTGTACCACCGAGCGCAGTAGCGATTAACTGAGGTCCATTACTAAAATTATGCATGTAAAGATTCAATATTGGGCCTAAGGTGTAACCCAGGAAGCCGGTAAAAGCAAAAACACTCACCAGACCCCAAACACTATTTTGTAAGGCATGGGTTAAAAACATTAAACCATAAACACCAACGAGCATCACCAGGATGTTTACTGGGCGTGCACCGCTTGCCATGGACAGATAGGCAGTAAACGCACTAAATAAGAACGTTAAACTAAGCAAAAGGTAGGTATTGCGTAGCACCTTATTGCTGGACAGTGCTGATTCCCTACGTTGGCCAATCAGGGTAACATCATTTCGGTTCATCGTTTAGAACTCCTCTTTACGTTTATATTTATTGTAGCATATCTGGAGATAAGTTTCCTATATTTCAAGTAGTATGAGGTAATTTTGTCAAGAAATATTTGAATTTTTTGAATCCCAAATTCTTTGAGGATCTATACTAGTCTATAGTATGATTAAAAACTCTTAATGCAGTAAATGAGGCGTATAATGGCTCGAGTTGCGGTGGCCCAAATGGTTTCTTCAGCAAATGTAATGGAGAATTTGTTGCAAGCTGAAACCTTGATGGCGCAAGCACGTGAACAGGAAGCAGAATTAATTTTATTACCTGAAAACTTGGCCTTCATGGGACATAAAGATGTAGACAAGTTGCAGATTGGTGAAGTCTATGGTCAAGGACCAATACAAGAGAAAATAAGCCAATTAGCAAAACGTTTTGGATTGTGGGTTATTGCCGGGACAATCCCTATAAAAGTGAATGGCTCTAAGGTTCGCGCGAGTAGTTTAGTCTATGATAGTCAAGGACTTTGTGTTACACGTTATGATAAAATTCATTTATTTGATGTAAACGTCTCCGCACAAGAGAGTTATCAAGAATCTGCCACTATAGAAAGAGGACATGAGTTTGCCCTTGTGGATACCCCTATAGGTAAGGTTGGATTAACAGTTTGTTATGATTTACGTTTTCCGGAACTGTATCGGGAATTAGCGATCCAGGGCGCGCAGTTGTTCACTGTTCCTTCAGCATTCACAGCAATAACGGGTCAGGCTCATTGGGAAGTTTTATTACGGGCAAGAGCGATTGAAAATCTGTGCTACGTATTGGCCGCCAATCAAGGAGGGCAACATGAAAATGGGCGCTCTACTTATGGTCACAGTATGATCATTGATCCTTGGGGAAGGGTATTGGCTGAGCAGGAAGAGGGTGTTGGAATAGTCACCGCAGAAATTGATTTGCATGGTCTGCATCATTTGCGCAAAACCTTTCCAACCGTGGACCATCACGTATTAAATTTAAAGGGTACTTAAATGACAGAAGCATTAACTACAGCAAAAGAAATTCTACTGGCTCCAGCTTCTCTGGATGAAAGCGGTATTGAAAAACTCTTTAAGTCAATGATGAGTCATCATATTGATGATGCTGATTTATATTTTCAAAGTTGCAGCTACGAATCGTGGTATTTAGAAGATTCTGTAGTAAAAAGCGGTAGTTTTTCTTTGGATAAGGGTGTGGGCATCCGGGCAGTAAGTGGCGATAAAACCGGCTTTGCCTATTGTGATGATATTCTTTTGCCCTCTATGTTGCGTGCCGCCGATGCTGCCCGTTCTATTGCTTTAGCTGGGGCGAAGGTTTTACAGCCAGTTCCTATCAATGCGGTTGCGCAATCGCGTTATCATGGCTTAAATCCCATTGAAGGAATGAGTAAGCAAGAGAAAATTGCTTTACTTGAAGCGATCGATAAAGAGGCGCGTAGTATTGATCCGCGAGTAGTACAGGTTAATGCCTCATTAAGTGGCTGTTATGAAGTGGTTATGGTCGCAGACATGCATGGCAAAATGGTTGCTGATGTACGTCCCCTAGTCAGTGTGAATGTAAGTGTTATTGTGGAAGATAAAAATGGTCGCCGTGAATCAGCGCGTTCTGGCGGGGGCGGGCGTGTTGCTTATTCTTATTTCACTGAAAAAGATAATGCCTTAAGTTATGCACGTGAGGCGGTGCGTGAAGCTTTAGTTAATCTTGATGCGAAGCCTGCGCCAGCAGGGACTATGCCTGTTGTTTTAGGACCAGGCTGGCCTGGTGTGTTATTGCATGAGGCAGTGGGGCATGGTTTGGAAGGTGATTTCAATCGCAAAGGACTATCTGCGTTTTCAGGTCGTATTGGACAGCAAGTTGCAGCCCCAGGTGTTACAGTGGTTGATGATGGTACCTTAAAAGACCGACGTGGTTCTTTGACTATGGACGATGAAGGTACACCTTCTCAATGCACTACTTTGATTGAGGATGGGGTCTTAGTAAATTATATGCAAGATAAACTGAATGCCAAGTTGATGGGGATGCAATCTACAGGTAATTGCCGACGTGAATCCTATGCTCATGTACCCATGCCTAGAATGACCAATACCTATATGTTGGCTGGCCAGCATGACCCAGAGGAAATTATTCGTTCAGTCAAACGAGGCTTATATGCAGTGAACTTTGGTGGGGGACAAGTTGATATTACTTCGGGACAATTTGTTTTCTCCGCGAGTGAAGCTTACCTGATCGAAGACGGAAAGATTACTGCTCCGGTTAAAGGTGCCACCTTAATTGGTAATGGTCCTGACGTAATGAAAAAAGTTAGCATGATTGGTAATGATTTATCCTTGGACAGAGGAATTGGAGTCTGTGGTAAAGATGGTCAGTCTGTGCCTGTTGGGGTAGGGCAGCCTACGTTGAAAATCGACGCTCTAACTGTGGGTGGAACTAGTTAATCGTTAGTTTCTGCGACCTAGAAATCGTAGCCCGTATTGGACGAAGTCGTAATACGGGAAGTCATGGCAAAAATCGTTGTATTATGCTGCGTTAATATGGCTACAGGTTTGTATGAGCTATTACCTGTAAGCAATTTAAGACATTTCTTACACCCTAACGGGTATTATTCATCAATATTCTTTTAAGCTAATTTATTATAATAATCATGTTTGGCGCAGCTGGAATAGCGACAGGATGTCGCACTTGATAAGGACAATTAGCAGGGATTATTACAGCTGTCGCACAAACACGATGAAGCTTGCGACGGATAAATAACTCCATCACAAACGCTTCAAATTAGGTTCTAAAGTCGTGGGCCTGTCATATCATTCAGGTTTACAAGCGTTTCTATAGCCTCAAAATTAGCTGTTTCATGCTTTTGTAAGGCGCAATCAGGTCGAACTTTGTGTTTATATTCAAAGTAATTTTTTACAAAATCTGGCTCTTGTAGACGTTGTTGAAAATATTGAATGGCATCTGCATCGTAATAAGAGACGGCCAAATCAAGCCAATCAAATCCCGCGCAATAATTAATGCTTAATGGAGGAAATATTACCTCTATATCTTCGTCCATCTCATTTTTTAATGCATTAAAATCGCAAAAACAAACGAGAGCTATTTCAAGTTGAGCACTTGTATAACGTTGCCCTAGGGCGCCTTCCACCTTTCTTTTTGCAATTATCAATGTATCTTCTATGTACTCTTCGAAGGTTAATACACGTTTTTTGGGGGTAGTCCTGTGAAAGAAAAGACCAGTTTTATGTTTCATTTTTGCGACCTGGGGTTTTAAAAGGATCTTATTGTATAATTTATTTACATTAAGGTCAATGTTGAATTATGTACTTAAGGCTGGGATAAGTTTTCCATAGTATAATGATTATATTGAAGCAAATAACTTGGAACGTGAGCATCATGTCTAAAAATAAGCAACTTAAACGAGAGAAAGTATCAATCATTTGTGATGAAAATGGCCAATATGTAGTCCAATCGGAAAAACATAGAGGTTTAGTATGCAGTGGTGGGGGGGCTAAAGGTATTGCGTATATGGGGATGCTCAAAGCGCTGCAAGAGCGTGGTTACCTTGAGCAATTAACTCATGTAAGCGGTGCTTCGGCAGGAGCGATGACCGCGAGCCTTATTGCTGTGGGTATGAGCCCAGAAGATATGACCAAGTTAGTTAACGAATTGGATATCAAGAAACTTCTTGATGTTCAAGGAGTAGGGTTTAGGGCTAAAGGAGACAGTTTCCGAAATTTCCTTGATGTGATTTACATGATGCAAATCAAAAAGCATTTGCAGGATTTGCCTAAGCCAATTCCGGCACACTTAGAAATAAATTACGTGCAATTGTCTAGTAAGATAAGTCTCTACGAGCAAGCTCTTGCTGAACAAGGTATAGAAATTAAGAATGTTGATGATGTGATCAAATTGGCACAATCGGTTAAGAGCATTCAAAAAATGAATGTGGCTATGGTTAGTGTGCCTCAACAAATTATAGGCCAAAATAGTGAGGAATTAGAAAATCCACGGATCACTTTAGGCGATCTTGGAGTGCTTCGTGAATTATTACCTGACGCAGAAAAGCATCACATTAAAAATTTATCAGTAGCTGTAACAAATCAAACAAAACAGGAATTAGAACGCTACAGTGAAGGCACTACGCCACAACAATCTATTGCTCAAGTCGTTCAATGGTCAGGAGCACACCCAGTTCTTTTTGTGCCAGGAAAAAATGCCAAGGGAGAGTTTGTTGCTGATGGAGGCATCTTAGATAATATGCCTGAAATTGAAGGCTTGAATCGAGAAGAGGTCTTATGTGTTAAAGCGGAGGCCGCGGGAGCCTATGAAGCTCGGGTTCAAAAAGCAGAGCGACATCTCCCAGAAATAGTGTCTGCATTTAAACACGCTTTAGATTCGGTAATTACTTATGCTATTGGTGGGCAATGGCTGAAAGCTACTGCTGCATTATTAAATCGTGAAAAAGTATTTCATCACATCGATAATATGATTTATATCAATACCGGTGATGTCACTACGACTACGACAGCTCCAACTGAAGAGCAAAGAAAGCAAGCCATTAAAAATGGATATGAGCAAACTTCAGCACAGCTTGATAAACATAGAAAAATATTTAGTCATCCTTTATTAGCAGTACTGTATGTCGGAATAGATCGATTAGATCAAACGATGCTCGATGAACTACATAATCCAGAGGTATTCCATGCGGCAGCCTATGCAAAAATCATTACCCGCTTGCAAGAGCAAATTGTGCATGAAATTAGCTTGGGCCAATACAATCATATACAGAATTATGCAAAGCAAATCGACTATCTGTTAATTGATCACGATCATCTAATCGGTATTAATGAAGAACAAAAAGAACAAGTACTTGCTTTATGTTATAAGCAAGTGAACCATCTTACTGATGGTAAATTCCTTGAGCATATGGCTAAGGTTGCAGCAAAAGAACTTGCAGCGGCTCAGCCTGGTTGGGGAGTCCGAATATTGAGTTTCCTTTTGAAACCTATAGAGTGGGTTCTCTCGCTGTTTAAATCGTCATCTCTTGCATCTGATGAAAAGACAACTCCAGAGGCATCTAATTCCGTAGCTCGCTATAAGCAGGTGCTGGCCGAGGAAGATCCAGCTCATTACACTGAGGAAGATCCAGATAATTACAATGATGATTCTGTAATCAGGGCATCTCTGTAACTTATTATGAGCCTAGATGTTGAAGAAGTATTTGCAGCGCTTCCCAATGAAACTTATTGGAAGTTATTGATTGACTATGAGTATTGGGTTGACAATGATGCGTCCATTTTCGATAAGCAAGATTCGCCTGGGTACCTGAAAAGGGTATCTAAGGGTTTCTATATTTATTAGAAACCATGAATGAGCTTGTAACCTGTGACTTAATTATTAAGTTACATGATATGGCTTATCATGAGCAAAGAAACCAATATTTGGGTTTTAAGCCGCATGTCGCATCCGGTTTAACTGCCGAATCAGTCACTCTTGATGGATTAAGAGAGTTAATCAATAAAATAAAAAGTGATACGCCAAATGGTGCAGTAGAAAGTCCGAAGCGATTTTCGGGATACAGCGTTTCAGAACTTATTACTGAGATTAAACGAGGGCAATGTAATTTTAGAGAGCTTTGCACCGAACAGTATGAAAAACAAAGTTCCTTACACGAGTTCATCCGTCAAAAAATTAGTTCACAAAACTATTTGGGGCATTTAGGAGTTTTTAGAGAGCATACTCTAGAAGAAGGTGAAGCGACTACATTAAACCACAGTGCATTATTTAATTAAGAGGGTACGAGGAATAAGTGCCACATCCTTGTGGAACTGCCTCGATCCGTGAAGCGATAGTACTCCCTGCACGACATCCTTTGTCTTTCCTCGTGTATAGAGCATAGGATATGTAACTTAAAATGTCAGGATGACAGAAGCTCAATTTACTGTAAGATATTTCTCAATTACATCAACTCACTTTTGGTGTTATTCTAAAATATATTAAAAAAGCGTATTGCGGGATAGGAGAGGTACATGAATGCAAATAAAGGAGGGTTTGTAATTAGCATACGAGCTCGCTTATTCATTGGATTTATGGCGCTGGGCTTACCTTTATTGTTTTTAATTATCTTTTTAATTCCTAAAGTACATACCATTATTTATTTAAATCAAAAAATAGGTAAGGAAAGTTTACCGCAAATTCTGGACAGCCAAATCCTGCAAACTCAAGATACACTTGAGGAATGGGTAATGACCGGAGACATTCGAGCTCGCGAACATTTTCAGCATCTATGGGAAGAAATTAATAGTGCAAGAGAAGTATGGGATACAACGATACATTCTCTCGATAACCCTCGATTACGCAAAGAATGGGACCGATTGCAAGAATTATATGTGTCTCTTTATAACGTTCAATCAACCATAATAAATGCCCCCAGAAATGTTAACGATAAAGACAGTGTAGAAAATAGTAAAGCCAATACCCAGGCTCTTATAAAAGAAATGATTTCTATTCTGGATGGGGTTTACTCTACGGCAAAGGGAAAAAGGGTAGGCGGTATATTTAATATATTGGCAACTGGTGTTGAGCGTAGCGCAAATTTAATTAGTACTGATTTAATCGCATTAGAGCGGTTTGCTTATGGGCTATTAATTTTTGCGGCTTTATTAACTTTAATTGTTCCTTATATGACCCAAAGAGCTATATCTGGTCCAGTAGAGGAAGCAATTAATATAGCAGAACAAATTGCTGCTGGAGAACGTAATATTGAAATTAACATTCTCTCCAAAGATCAGCTAGGAAAACTGCTTTCATCGCTTAAAGTCATGCAAGAAGCCATTAGGAATAATGAAAAAAGTCTTCGCATTAAAGAGGAAGAGTCTCGAGAGTTATTTGAAAAATTAGTTAGTTCGTCGAGAAAATTTAGAGAGCATAGCAGTAAAGTTGCTGCCGGAGATTTAAGAGAGCGTCTGAAAATTGATGAGCAAGACGTTTTACAGGATTTAGGTACGGATTTAAATTTAATGACGGATGGGTTGGCTTCTATTACTAAGAAAATTACTAAGGTTAGTAATGATATTGTGAGTATGGTAGAGATGGTCTTTTCTTCAGCAAATGAACAATCAGAAGGCATTATTTCTCAAGCCTCAGCAATTAATGAAATTAGTGCCTCTTTAGAGGAAATTGATAAGAGTTCGAAGCAAACAATGGCTAAGGCGCAGGCTCTTAGAGAGGTTGCTAAAAATACGTATGAACAAGGGAGACTAGGTACTGAATCAGTAGAACAGAGCATTGTAGGTATCAAGGCTTCAGAGGAAAAAATGAAGCTTATTGCGCAAACGATTCTTGATTTAAGTAATCATACACAACAAATTGGAGATATTACTTCGGTAGTGAATATGTTAGCACAGCAATCAAAAATGCTGGCTTTGAATGCTTCGATTGAAGCATCAAAAGCAGGAGAGGCAGGAAGAGGATTTGCTGCAGTGGCAACTGAAGTCCGTAATCTTGCTGAACAATCAGAACAGTCAACAGCGCAAGTACAAAAAATTCTTGAGGATATTCGCCGCACTACCGAAAAAGCAGTCACCGTGACCCTTGAAGGAGAAAAAACGCTGGATTCAGGCTTAAAACTCATTGAAAAAGCAGGCCAGATTATCCAGGCCCTAAGTAAAATGATTAATGATGCTTCGATTTCAAGTCAGCATATTGAGGCATCCATTCGCCAAGAGGCGGTTGGTATCGAGCAAATCGTCGAAGGGATGAACGAGATTAACCGTACCACAGCAACATTTTCCGGTAGTATTAAAGAGTTGATGGCATTTATCAATAATTTGGATGAGATTGCTAAGCATCTGAAAGACGATATAAATCTTTATAAGGTATAGGGGCGCGAGAAGGTTGGGGTACAGTATTTGCTATACTTATATTAATAAATACTCAAGGAAGAGCTATGAAAATCCAACCAGAAGATCAAATTGGTCCTAATAACACAGGGAAGATGATTTTGCGCGGCTGTTTTATGAATGTATCGCAAGAATGGATGGAAAATACCTCCGGGCAAGTTGGTGGAGTGCTTTCGCGATACCTCAATAATCGTCATGGAGAGGCTACTGGAATTACATTAAAGTTTGGAGAACATGTACCAGATGGACGTGAAGACGGACCTCATCCCTTAGATATCGGATTTATGGCCACTGCAATTTTCAGATTGAACGCATTAGAAAAAAGAGGTGATGCACTGCAAACTGCAACTGCTGCCGATGTTAAAACGCAAGTACAGAAGCAGGTTGAGGTCTTAGACGAAGTAATCCATGATTATACAAAGAAATGTGCTAATGAAGGGATAAGACCTATGTTTACAGGATTACCCGATGTCATTATTGATAATGTATTAGATCGCACGGCCGTTACCCACGCGCAAAGCAATGCGTGGGAAGATAGAGGTGGGCCTGATTTATTTGAGGGGCTTACGATCAATGAAGATGCTGCTAGTCACTATGTGCCCCCATCGCCAATATAATGAATGTTGCAGTTTCGATCAGATTAACTAAACCTTTACAATAGATTAGTGGCGAAACTGCGCCAAGTGACCTAAGCTAGAAGCATAGACGGTACATATTGATCAGCCAATATCACGACATTTGGGACCAGATAGAGAGTGTGGTGTGCATGCTTAGTAGTTTTAAGAAGCCTAAAGTACTCCAGAGGTGTCCGCTTTTGTGACCCAAGACTGCTTTCAATCTTGCTGTTTGTTTAATTCAAATCAAGGGCGTAGTTCTTACGCCCTTTTCATTTTATATTACATAGAAAAACTGCTAACTTAATAATCCAAAAAAATACCAAAAAGGGATAGAAGCAATTACGATCCCCAGTTTTAAGAACGAAAACCAAGCATTTAATTTAAGCAAAGGATTCAGATGAAAATTATTATTTGGTTTTAACAACTCCTCAAAACACAGAAAATAACTGGACTGGTAAGGGAAAATCCAGGCTTCTGTAGCCACCAAAATGACAAAGGCAACCACCCAATTACTAATTGAGCTGTGATTGGCAATAGGCATAATTAAGGTAAATAAAATTGCGGGGGCAATCATCGTACCCAGAAGCAACCCGGTTAACCAACTAATAACATAAACTACAATGATGAAGTAGAGATAATTCATTGTTGCCAAATGGTTTAACCATTGAAAATGTTCCAGAACCCAAGTTTCCAGACCTGTATTCTGTAAGGCATGCATGATGCCAATGATGGCGCCAAAATAAAATAAAAAACTCCAGTTAATTTTAGAGGCCAACTCTTTTGTATTTAATGCCCCAGTACTGAATAACAAGACGAAAATGCTCAAACAAGTCCACGAAGTAGACGTATTTTTCCAAGTGGCAATAGCAGAGCCTGCAATAAAAAGTCCAAGGCATAATAAGGCAATACATTCATCAAATGACAATTTTCCTAAGGTTTTAAACTCGTTTTTTAATTTAAGATGATCCATTTTTAACGGAGTTGTTGGTTTGAAAACTCGAGATTGCATCAAAAAGAATAAAGCAACCAGCAAGATTCCTGGAAAAGAGGCGGCCCATAACCAGCCCAACCAATTTCCTTGCCATTGATTTTGTTCTGACAACAAACCAAACACAATAAAGTTGCTTGATTTACCTGTAAGGAAAATAGTCGATAATAAAATACAGCCATTAAAGGCAGCATTTGCTAAGGCATTTGCTGTATCACTGCGGGGATCAATAGTGCTACTTTCTAAAATATCATCTAACAACGGAGCCATTAGGGCAACTCGTGAGCTTTGTACACTCATTATTGGGGTGATAAGCGCACCAAAGAGGAACAAAAACTTTTGTAGAAAGGACTGTTTAGAAGGTAAGTGTATTAATAAAATTAATGACAATCGATAGAACAAACGTGATTTAGTAATAATGGCACCAACAGCAAATACACTTGTAGCAAGAAAAAAACTGTTGGAACTGTAACCTGAAAGGGTAATATTTTCTGGGGCTATATGGAGAAAAATGGAAGCTAAAATGAGAATTAATGCAGGGATATATTCAGGAACCAATCTTAAAATCCACATCAGCAATGCGGCAAGTAGGGTAACGGCAAAGCTTGCCTTCGCGAAGTTTAGCGCCATACTTTGATGTAGATATAAAGTCAGTATGACACCACACAGTGCGAAGATGATGAAGGCCTTCCATGGTATTGTTATTACTCTTCCAAGCAATGTCTTCTTTAGCTCAAAAATCATGTATTATTTTTATGTCATTAATTTATCAAGTAAGCTGTGAATTTCAAAAATACGCTCCTCTGGAGTCGTACCATCCAAGGTAAAACGTAAACGTTGTGGGCCTTCCATTTGATAGCGTTTGGCATGCACTTGAATCAGACTTATTAAAACTCCAGGATCAATTGAGGGGGTTTCATTAAAGTCTATTTTGCCTTGTTGTGCGCCGGCGCTGATTTTTAGAACGCCCATTTGCTGGGCTTTTAATTTTAAATCAGTGATTAACAGTAAATGTTTCACAGGTGGGGGTAATAAACCAAAGCGGTCAATTAACTCGATTTGCAGCTCATGCAATTGTTGTTTGTCTTTGGCATTAGAAATGCGCTTATACATAATGAGTCGATTATGAATGTCACCAATATAATCCTCAGGGATAATTGCACTAATACGCAAGTCAATTTCAGGACCTTGATACATTGGGGCAGACAGTTCGGGTATTTTTCCTGCCTTTAAGTCGCTGACAGCTTTGTCGAGCATTTCCATGAATAGGCTAAAGCCAATTGCGTGCATATTACCGCTTTGCTCTGCACCTAACAGTTCACCCGCACCGCGAATTTCCAAATCATGGGTTGCTAAGGTAAAACCGGCACCTAGGTCTTCTAAGGATACAATAGCTTCTAAACGTTTTATTGCGTCAGAAGTTAATGATTTTTCATTTGGGGTTAATAAATAAGCATAAGCCTGATGGTGCGAACGGCCAACACGACCACGTAATTGATGTAACTGAGCTAACCCAAATTTATCTGCGCGATCAATAATGATAGTATTGGCTGTAGGAATATCGATTCCCGTTTCAATAATGGTGGTGCATACCAATACATTAAAGCGGTGGTGATAAAACTCAGACATTACCCGCTCTAATTCGCGCTCACGCATTTGACCGTGCGCAGTACGAACCTTGGCTTCAGGAACCAATGTTTGTAGATCCTGACTAATACGCTCAATGGTCTCCACATTATTGTGCAAGAAGAAAACCTGCCCGCCTCTTAATATTTCACGCAAAATTGCTTCACGAATGGTGGGATCTTTCTTTTCCTGCCAGAAGGTTTTAATTGCCAAACGTTTGGCGGGCGGAGTAGTCATCAGTGATATATCACGGATTCCTGCCATTGCCATATTCAGCGTTCTTGGAATGGGGGTCGCCGTCATTGATAAAATATCAACATGAGTACGCAATGCTTTGATGTGCTCCTTTTGCTTAACGCCAAAACGGTGTTCTTCATCGATAATTAATAGGCCCAGATTTTTAAAGGCAATAGAGCTTTGAAATAGCTTGTGCGTACCAATAACAATGTCGACCTTCCCGGACTTTAATGAGGCTTGCACCGCCTCTGTTTCTTTGGCTGAGCGAAAACGCGACAGCAGTTCAATGTTCACTGCAAAATCAGCAAAACGATCTCTGAATGATTCAAAATGTTGCCCGGCAAGTAGGGTAGTTGGTACCAGTACACAAACTTGTTTGTTATTTTGCACAGCAATAAATGCCGCGCGCATGGCGACTTCAGTTTTACCAAAACCTACATCACCGCAAATCAAGCGGTCCATGGGTTTGGTCGAAGACATGTCATTCATGATTTGGTCTATAGCCTGCAGCTGATCTACAGTCTCGGTAAAGGGAAAGGCACTGGCAAAGCGTGCATATTCGTTGTGACTGACTTCATATTGATGGCCTGGTTGTGCTTCTCGCTTCGCGTAGAGATCAAGAAGTTCGATGGCCACATCATGAATTTTTTCAGCAGCTTTTTTCCTCTCTTTTTGCCATTGGTCCGAACCCAATTTATGCAAGGGAGCATGTTCGCTGTCTACACCTGTATAGCGGCTAATTAAATGTAAGGAGGTAACCGGAACATAAATTTTATCTTCACCGGCATAAGTTAAAACTAAAAATTCTCTGGCAGTACCGTTGCTCTCGATGTGCTGTAATCCCTGATAACGTCCCACGCCAAATTGTAAATGAACGACTGGGGCACCTAAACGCAATTCAGCCATATCTCGGATAATTAAATCCGGGTCAACCGTTTTTTGTGCACTACGTCGTTGAGGAGTACTTTGCTCCCCAAATAGCTGCGACTCTACAATTAAAACCGTATTGCTCTGCGTTAATTCACAACCGGTAACCAAGGCTCCGGTGGTGATATTAATCGGAGCGGTATCCTTGATAAAATCATGCCAACTGCTTTGAATTTTAGGAAGGATGCCACTGGGTTTAAGCAGGTCAAGTAATACTTCGCGGCGTCCCGCACTTTCTACCACGATTAGATAACGGCGAGAGGTATCCGTACAGTATTCACGTAAACGGCTCAACGGCTCTTGTGTTTTTCTATCAATAGGCAATTCAGGAGCTGGAGTAATATCAAAATTCGTTACTGCACCTTTTTTACTACTCGGTGTATGGAATAAACGCAATTGTTGATATTCATTAGCTTTGGTTAAAAGCTCAGATGGATTAAGAAAGCATGCTGTTGGCTCAAGAATAGGGCGGCTGATGTCATAACGGCGTTGTTCATAACGCCCGGTTAATTCCTGCCAAAATTGTTCGGCATTATCTTGAATGTTTTCAATCAAACAAACTTTGGCATCTTGAGGCAAATAATCAAAAAAGGTGACGGTTTTTTCAAAAAATAGTGGTAGATAGTATTCTATGCCAGCAGGAAATTGCCCATGACTAATGGCTTCATAGATGGGGCAGTTGCTGGGATTTCCCGGGAATAATTCACGAAATGCCCTGCGAAATAGGGTTTGGCTTTGCTCATTGAGTGGAAACTCACGTGCTGGTAATACGTTTATGTAAGGTATTTTCTCTATAGTGCGTTGGGTTTCGGTATCAAACTCCCTTAAACTTTCGATTTCATCATCAAAAAGCTCGATACGAAAGGGTCGGGTAGAGCCCATGGGATATACATCAATAATTGAGCCGCGTAAGGCAAACTCACCATGCTCTAATACTTTATTAACGCAATGATAACCCGATTGCTGCAGCTGGTTTCTGAAGGCTTCCAGATCCAGTTTTTGCCCCTTCTTAAGCATTAGGGCATATTGATTTAAAAACTCAGGGGGACAGAGTCGATGCATTAAAGTGTTTGCAGAAGTAATAATAATGGCATCGCTGACTTGCTGAATGCGGCTTAAGGTATAGAGCCGTTCTGAAATAATATCTTGATGTGGAGAAAATTGATCATAGGGTAAGGTTTCCCAATCAGGGAAAAATAAAAGTTCTTGCTCTGATTGTTTTGGATTTAAAAAGAATTCTAATTCAGACTGCAATTGATTGGCGCTGAGATTGTCCTGAGCAATGAGTAATTTAATGCCCGGCGTTTTTTGGCAATATTCGGCTAAAGCAAGAGCTAAGCTACTGCCATGGAGTTGCCCCCATATTTGTTTGGTCTGTGTGTTTTGGTAGAGTAATGTTTCCATGTTTATTATTTACTTAATCTTCAAAAATTAAAAATTCGTAGCTCGTATTAGACGAAGTCGTAATACGGGTGGTTGCGGCACAAATCCCCGTATTACGCTGGGCTAATACGGGCTACACTATTTGATATTTAACGGTAGCCTGGTTGCTTGCAACCAGGAATTCTTTTTACTCTGCCTATACCAGAGTCCTATCTGGTTATTACTTTGAGGAAAACCTGGTTGCAAGCAACCAGACTATGCCTATTGGAGCTTAGGATATCCGCTATATGTTTCTTGCTGATTACCATGGCCACCAAGTTGAGGATAAATTGGCTGATAGCTAGGCTGGGATGGTTGCTGGTAAATCGTCTGATAACTGGGCGGGCTCTGAGTTTGGGCAACGTGTTGGCCATATGAAGGTGGCATTGCCTGGTTAAACATTTGATATGAATCTTGTTTTGCTTGCGGCGCTCTTGCCTGGTGAGAACGATAAGTTGGATAGTCCTCTTCTTGGGCTCTAGAAGAACAACAACAAGATTTTAGTAGGCTGAAGAAACCGCCAACGACATCCATGGTAATGCCTAATGCATGAAGGCCTACAAAGGTTAAGGCCGCCACTGCGCCTGCTTGATATAGAACATTGGAGCCAACATAAGCAGCAATAGATAATCCAAAAAGGGAGAAGTTAGCAACGGTAGCTAAAGCACCAGGCCAGAAAAGTAATCCTGCGGCTACCAAAAGACCAATGGTCATTGCTGTTTTGGCGAATTGGAAATAGTTATATAGTGTGATCACAATGTTTTACTCCAGTGTTGTAAAATCGAGGTGGATTGTAGCAAACAAATTGGGAAGTTAGAATATAAACTGTTCAATTTGTTAATGTGTTTATTCTAAAACACGATTCATCCTTCCCAACAAACTTATTTTAAGCCTCCTGACTTATTTCATCCGTTTCAATTAATTCTATTTCTTCTAAATCGATATCTACTGATTCAATTTTTTGAAAGCGAGAGCTAATCTTTTTCGCCGAAGTATTCACTTCGCTCACATCTTGATGTGCCAGATTAATATGTTTGGATAATTTATCCATCCTCTTTTCAAAACGTTGAAAATCATCTGCTAATGCATGTAAATGTTTTTGAATAATATGGATTTGTTTGCGGGTGGCATCGTCTTTAAGCACCGCTTTTGCGGTGGTTAGAACAGCCATTAAGGTGCTGGGAGAAACCATCCATACTTTCAAGCGTTGCGATAAGGCAATTAAATCAGGATAGTTTGCATGAATTTCTGCGAAAATTGATTCGGCAGGAATGAACATCATGGCGCCATCACTGGTTTCGTTAGGGATAATGTATTTTTCTGCAATGTCTTTAATGTGCTTTTGAATATCTTGGCGAAATTGCTGTTGCAAGGTTTTGCGTTCAACAGAACTTACTTCGCTATTAATAATACGTTGATAAGTTTCTAAGGGGAATTTCGCATCAATCACTACATTTCCTGTAGGGTCTGGCAAAAACAAAATACAGTCCGCACGCTTTTGATTACTCAGGGTGTACTGCATTTGATAGTGGGTTGCTGGAATCATATTCCCAATTAAGGCTGAGAGTTGAACTTCGCCAAAGGCTCCACGGGCTTTTTTATCAACTAATACATCTTGCAAACTGACCACATGACTTGAAAGCTCCGTAATTTTCTTTTGTGCCTCATCAATAATGGTTAGTCTTTTTACTACATCAATAAATGTTGATGAAGTTTTTTCAAACCCTTCCGTAAGCTTATGATTAACCTGTTGCGTTAGGCTATGTAAATGGGTGCGAATTTCCTCGGTGAGAATTTGTAGATGAGAGGTGAGGGAACTGGCGTGTTGTTTGAAGCTATGGCTTATTTGCTCACGTACGTCAGTCATTTGTTTGTGTACGGTGTCATGAATTAATTGTTGGGTAAGTAACTGTCCCTGACCGATTTTTTCATTGATATCAAGATGTACTTGATGCAGTTGATTGGTAAACGTTTCAAGCACTTTTTCATTAAGTTGGGCACTTAATTTTTTGTGTTGATTTTGCTTAACTAAGAACCAAATAAAGAAGAAAAACTGTAGGGCAATTGCCAATGCAACGCCCTCAAGCAGGGTAAACGAAGATAAAAATTGCATGCATTAATCCATGAGTTTGCTAAGTTTTATTGGCTCATCATATTGATAAACGGTTTTTAATTGACCGTAATCAGTAAGATGCAGATAACCAACGGATAGCGTATCCTCTGTTAAATGCTTGGAATTGTCAAAGCTAAATTTAATCGTTTGCTTTCCTGGTTCCAACCACTGTGCGCTTTGAGCTGTTTCCACTGGCAACAGCTTTCCCGTACTGTTGCGATTAAAAAGTACTGTTTGTAGTGCATAGCGACTAGCAGTAGCTACATCCACGGTTGCCGTAAAGGTTAGTGGAGTAGAGGATACCTTTTTCAGTGCGATTAAGCTTGCAGATGGAATTGAGTAAGAAAATGCGCTTCGTGCAGTACGACGTACATAGCCGTCTTCTTGCTCACTGAATACTTCTGCTTCCACATACCAATTGTCACCCTGTGTATTTAACTCAGACAGTAACCTTGTTTTCGCCTTAAATTCATTACGTTTTACTCTACTCAGTTTTAACGGAATAAACTCATCATTGGTGCCTATTAATGACACACTAAGATCATCTACAGAATAGTCGGTGTCATAATCTTTTAAGGAAATTGTTGCTGAAAATTCATCACCATATTGATACTGCAAAGAACTTGGTTCAACTTTTAAATAGAGTAATGAAAACTTATCAAACACGTTAATCAGGTAGGAATTAGCATCATTGGCTGATGTGGTTTGGCTTTTAAGAATAAAGGTACCAAAGCCTAGTTCGGGCTTAAGTTGAGTCATGGTTTGATGCTCCGCGGCGAGCAATGATTCATCAAAATCTTCATCGTTAGAGTACAGCGCGGAAGCTTCTTTCAGACTTAGATGCAGCTTTTGTGGTGTTTGCAGTGCTAAGGAGGGCACAGATTTTTTTTGTAGGGGAGTAATGCGCACCACAGCCCCGGGGGCGCGAGTCGATATGGCAACACCCTGGCGTAGCTGTTCCAGAGTAATGACTTGATTATAGCTATAACTTTTCTGATCATTACTAACCTGATGTGCTAAGGGCGTTTGCGCGATTGTCCAACTCGCACGTAAGGTTTCATGAGATAACTTATCGCACTCATTACATTCATAAGCTTTGGTAGGATGCTGAGGTAATGTATATGCATGGGCTTGACTCAAGCAAAATGCAGACATTAAAAAAAGATGGGTTGTTTTCATTGTACAGCTCCTTCTGTAGCTAAGGCACTTATA
This sequence comes from Legionella lytica, assembly GCF_023921225.1. Taxonomy (NCBI): domain Bacteria; kingdom Pseudomonadati; phylum Pseudomonadota; class Gammaproteobacteria; order Legionellales; family Legionellaceae; genus Legionella; species Legionella lytica. Next base: position 2,435,061 of record NZ_CP071527.1, on the reverse strand, counting down.
AGAATTTTGTCCAGTCCAAAGCAGGAATGTCTGCTTTGGTTATGACTTAAAGTCCAATTGTTTTCCAGGCGATCTTTATCGTGAAACCAGACTTCTCCTGCTGCCTCTTGAGAGCTGCAATTTAAAAATCCATCGGAACATTTATCAAGATATAATTTAGTAATTTTTAATCCGCTGTTAAGCAAGTAGCCATTGCAATAACTGGCGGAGGATAAAGGTGATGCAACTACATCGCTCCCAATGATTGGGTTAAACGATACGGGCAATGAAGGGCGCCCTTGGGTACCGAATAATAATTCTTCATTATATATACGCATATCACCGATGCGTTGCTGTTTGATGGCATCGCCATGGAAGCCTAAAACCCAGGATAAGCTTGAGCTCATAACATGGCCACTTAATACTAAGTCAGCAAGGGGGGTGCCTGTGCTCGATGGGGCTAAAGCAACTACTCTTCCAATATGTTTTTTTAGTTCCATGTAGCGATTACTGTATGTAGGGTTTGATAAAATCCAACGCAATACATTACCCCCATTGGAATGGGTATAAACTGTAAGTGTGCTGATATTATTAGCGTGTATGAATTTTAATAATTGTTCCACAGTGCATTCACCAGCAGTTTCATCCCACATGTAATTACTGTAATTACAATGAGTGACGACATAGTTTTCAGGATTTGCTAATCCTTGAGTGACGCTGTCGATAAAATCAACTTTCCAATAACCTCCATAGGCATCCTGACGATGATCTCCTGTTCCATGTACAAAGGCAACGCCTGTATTTTCATCGGCTTGAATTAATGTTGAAAATACAGCTAATAAAAAAGCAATTAAAACACGTTTAAAGTCCATTTTTATCATGCCTCAATATTCGATTGAACCTGTATCTATAGCATAAAATTTAGTGATAAACTAATGTTTTAAGTTCCTATTTAGCCATTTTTATAATGACGTATAAAACACCGGCATTGCGCGCATTAGCGAAGCAATTTAGCGTGATTTTTAGAAGGGGCGGGTTTTACCTTATTAAATTAACGGATAGTTTATGAGTAACGAAATAGCAGGGCAAATTAACCAGTTAAAAGAGAAGATTCGGCAATATGATCATCATTATTATGTGCTCGATGAACCTCTTGTCCCTGATATAGAATACGATCGCTGCTTTCGAGCATTACAGGATTTAGAAACGCAATATCCGCAATTGCTTACTGCAGATTCACCCACACAGCGTGTTGGTGGTACTCCTGCAGATGCGTTTATGCCAGTATCTCACCGACAAGCAATGTTGTCTCTTTCTAACGTGTTTACTGATGATGAACTACACGCTTTTGTAAAGCGCGTCACAGATAAACTCGATGAACCTAATCAACAGTTAGTATTTGTTTGCGAACCCAAGCTGGATGGGTTGGCTGTTAATCTCACTTATGAAGATGGAATCTTGGTTTCTGCGGCAACTCGCGGAGATGGGACTACTGGTGAAAATATTACCGCGAATATTAAAACAATCGCATCTATCCCTTTAAAGCTGCGAACAGATAATCCTCCTCGTTTTATTGAGATTCGTGGTGAGGTATACATGCCCAAGGCGGGTTTTGCTGAATATAATAAAAAAGCGCAAATGCAAGGGGAAAAAGTTTTCGCCAATCCACGGAATGCAGCAGCGGGAAGTTTACGCCAATTAAATCCGGCGGTTACGGCACATCGGCCACTGGCAATTTATTGCTATGGTATTGGTGCTTGTGAGGGCTATAAGCTCCCCGAAACTCACTGGCAGCAATTAGAGTTGCTGAAGGAGTTTGGCTTTCGTGTGTCGTCTGAAACTAAGCGTGTTAATGGAATGGCTGGTTGTTTGGATTATTACCATAGCATCCTGGCAAAACGGGAGCAGTTGCCTTTTGAAATTGATGGCGTTGTTTACAAAATCGATAGCATCCGCTTGCAACAGCAATTAGGTTTTATTTCTCGAGCCCCTCGTTTTGCTTGCGCCCATAAATTTCCGGCGTCTGAAGAAATGACAATATTGCTTGCCGTAGATTTTCAGGTTGGGCGTACTGGCGCCTTAACTCCCGTAGCGCGTTTAGAGCCGGTGAGTGTGGCAGGGGTTACCGTGAGTAATGCGACCTTACACAATATGGATGAGATAGCCAGAAAAGACATTCGCATTGGCGATACCGTGATCATTCGTCGTGCTGGAGATGTGATTCCAGAGGTGGTTTCGGTGGTTATGGAACGGCGGCCTGAACAGACGCAAATGATTCACTTACCGGAAAAATGCCCTGTTTGTGGTTCTGATGTTGTACGTGAAGAAGGGGAGGCAGTTGCTCGTTGTGTCGGAGGTTTATTCTGTAAAGCACAATTAAAACGAATGATGTGGCATTTTGCTTCGCGTAAGGCAATGTACATTGAAGGTTTAGGTTCTGTATTAATTGAGCAATTGGTGGATGAAGGCTTCATTCGGCATTTATCGGATCTTTATGAGCTTGATGTGGCTATGTTAGAAAAACTGCCCCGCATGGGGGCTAAATCCGCACACAATTTATTACAGGCTTTAGAGGAGAGTAAAAAAACGACCTTTAGTCGCTTTTTATATGCTTTAGGTATTCGCGAGATTGGTGAGTCCAGTGCTCGAGTTTTAGCGGAGCATTTTGGTGATATTCCTGCAATTGCAGCCGCTACCGAAGAAGAGTTAATGAGTTTAAATGATATTGGTCCGGTAGGTGCGTCTTATGTAGTGCATTTCTTTGCTCAAGAACACAATTTACAAATCATTAAACGCTTATTGGAGTTAGGAATACATTGGCCAATAATCGAGAAAAAACAAATCAACCAGGAGAATCCATTTTTTGGTAAAACGGTGGTTTTGACCGGAACTTTAAGTAGTATGGGGCGAGAAGAGGCGAAGGCTAAATTATTGGCTTTAGGGGCGAAGGTTAGTGGCAGCGTGTCTGCGAAGACGAGTTATGTGGTTGCCGGGACTGAAGCTGGGTCCAAGTTGGATAAGGCGACTAGTCTGGGCGTGACGGTTTTGGATGAAGAACAGTTTTTGGGCTTGATTGCTGGGTTATAAAGCGGCTGTTGGTTGGTTCTGGGGCTATATGCTTTGGGGCTAACCCTTAATTAGTTAAAGAATAAGGATGTACCATGATACTAAGAACAGGATTGTTCCTGATATTGATGCTAAGTAGCCTCAATTTAACTTATGCTCGCTCTTGGGTTCTTAACAATCCTTATCCGCAAAGCCAAGCCAACGAACGTATTTTTTATACCTCTTTTGGTGAGCAACCAAAAACCTTAGATCCTGCATTAGCTTACTCGTCAAACGAATACCTATTTATTTCCCAAATTTATGAGCCTTTACTCGAATATGATTACCTGATCAGACCCTATCAATTAGTACCTTCTACAGCGGCTCTGTTTCCACAAATTAGATATTTGGATGCTCAGGGTAAACCTTTGCCCGAAAAAAGCGAAATAGTACCGGCTTATACCGTATATACCTTACGGATAAAGAAAGGGATTTATTATCAACCTCATCCCGCGTTAGCACGGACCCAAGATGGGCATTATTTGTACCACCATTTAACTCCTGACTATTTAGATGAATATGATATTAACCAGTTATCCGATTTTGCCCATACTGGCACTCGTGAGCTGATTGCAGATGATTACATTTATCAGATTAAACGTTTGGCTAATCCTGCGGTTAGTTCGCCAATTTATGGATTAATGAGTGGGTATATTCTTGGTTTTAAGGAGTATGCAAAAACACTTCCTGGACTAAGCGCGTCCACTGATTTACGAAATTATCCTTTAGCGGGACTCAAAAAACTGGATGATTATACTTTTGAAATCACCTTAAAAGGCCAATACATGCAATTCCTATTTTGGCTGGCCATGCCCTTTTTTGCGCCTATGCCCTGGGAGGCCAATGTATTTTATTCCCAACCAGGAATGAGCGATAAAAACATTTCCCTAGGCTGGTATCCTATAGGTACAGGGCCTTTTATGCTGACCATTAATAATCCTAATCGCAGTATGATTCTAGAAAAAAATCCTAATTTTCATTCGCAATTTTTCCCCCTCGTGGGTTCAGAGGAGGATAAAAAAGCGGGATTCTTGCGTCATGCAGGAGAGCGATTACCCTTAATCGATAAAATCATATTTACTTTAGAAAAAGAAAGTATTCCTCGCTGGAATAAGTTTTTACAAGGGTATTATGATGATTCCGCTATCAGCTCGGACAGTTTCGATCAGGCTATTCACATTAATAAGCACGGCAATGCCACTTTAACTCCAGAAATGCATAGGAAAGGGGTGTATTTAACGCAAAGCCAAGAACCTAGCGTTCATTATCTAGGATTTAATATGCTCGATAATGTAGTGGGTGGGCAAAGCGAGCGCGCGCGTAAATTAAGGCAAGCAATTTCTATTGTAGTCAATGAGGATGAGCGCATTGCTATTTTTTATAATGGGCGGGGAAATGCTGCTCAGGGTCCTATTCCACCAGGTATTTTTGGGTACCGGGAGGGGCAGGTGGGTATTAATCCTTATGTTTTTGAGTGGAAAGATGGCGAGGCTGTTCGACGTTCACTAAGTGATGCGCAAAAATTAATGGCTGATGCGGGCTATCCTGGAGGGATTGATCCGAAAACTGGCAAGGCACTTATCCTACATTATGATACGATGACGACTGGAGGGCCTGGTGATAAGGCGATACTGGATTGGGTGCGTAAACAATTTGCCAGGATTGGTATTGATTTGAATGTACGAGCCACTTTATATAATCGATTCCAGGAAAAAATGCGGACGGGTAATGCTCAAATATTTAGCTGGGGCTGGTCTGCGGATTATCCTGATCCGGAAAATTTCCTATTTTTGCTCTATGGCGCTAATGGGAAGGCAAAGCATGGCGGGGAAAATGCTGCGAATTACCAAAATCCTGAGTTTGACCGTTTATTTGATTTGATGAAAAATCGTCAAAACGATGCAACAAGACAAGAGATTATTGATCGAATGGTGGAAATTGTGCGTCATGATGCTCCTTGGTCTTGGGGATATAATACAGAGAATTTGATTCTGGCTCATAATTGGGTTTCTCCCACGAAGTACAACACTATTGGATTAAGTAGTTTGAAATATGTAGCGGTTGATGTGGCAGAACGTAATCGATTACGACTTGAGTGGAATCAACCCATTTTTTGGCCTTTAGGTTTATTACTGATTTTAGTTTTAGTCTTGGTTGTTCCTCTATTCATCGCCTATGCCAAGAAAGAAAAACAGCCAGCTAAGAGGATTAATTAGCCATGATGAAGTATTTAGTACGTCGATTTTTTTATGCAATTCCCATCCTTTTTGGCATTAATGTGCTTACCTTTATTTTATTTTTTATGGTCAATACTCCTGATGATATTGCGCGAATGCATTTGGGGCAAAAGCATGTGCAACAACAAGTTATTGATGATTGGAAAACGGCCCATGGCTATGATTTACCCTTGTTTTTTAACGCGCAGAAAATCGGATTAGAAAAGCTTGAGGCGACCTTATTTTTCCAAAAATCGATGCGTTTATTTACCTTCGATTTTGGGATGTCGGATGCTGGCCGTGACATTAGTCAGGACATTACTTTTAGAATGTGGCCTAGCTTAGCTATCGCTATACCCGTTTTATTTTTAGATGTGTTAAGCAATATTGTATTGGCAATGGCGATGGCGTTTTTCCGAGGTACTTATCTTGATTTAACAGGGGTGATTATTTGCATCATTTTAATGTCTATTTCCAGTTTATTTTACATTATCGGTGGCCAATATCTGTTTGGAAAATTACTGCGCCTGGTTCCTATTTCTGGCTATGATGGGGGAGTAGAAGCATTTAAATTTATTATTCTTCCTGTGGTCGTAGCGGTATTGGGAAGTTTAGGAGCAGGTGGCCGTTGGTATCGAACTTTGTTTCTGGAAGAAATGAATAAGGATTATGTGAAGACGGCACGCGCTAAGGGTTTAAACGAACGCAAAATTATGTTTAAGCACGTGCTAAAAAATGCCATGTTGCCGATTCTTACTGGGATTGTGGTGATTATTCCCTCGCTCTTTATGGGAAGCTTAATCTTGGAGTCTTTTTTTGGTATTCCCGGTTTAGGTAGTTACATTATTGATGCGATCCAACAACAGGATTTTGCGATTGTGCGGGCTATGGTATTTCTGGGGTCAATTATGTATATCGTCGGTTTGGTATTGACCGATTTTTCTTATATGTTGGTTGATCCGCGGGTTAAGTTATCGTAATTATTGATATTCTAGAACTGTGTTCATTAGGGCGAGTTGACAGGATACGTTGTGGAACGCTTAAGAAATCTGTGATGATAATAGAGAATAAAAAATGACATTTGAATTTTTGTGGACCGATAAATGTTTTCTCATACTTCTGGCATTGGGAACGCTTACTGTTTTATTGAGTTTACGCAAACAACACATACGACGTTCATTTTCGATGATTCTGCATCGTCCTATTGCTGTCAGTGCTGGGATTATTCTTTTAGCCTTTCTCACTATAGGCGTATTAGATTCCATTCATTTCCAATCTCATAGTCAATCCGAATCCTCAATATCTGTCCTGGATAAAATCTTATCGCCAATTGATGAAATTAACGAAAAAACTTACTCAGCCCCCTTAGCCTTGTATCAATTTGTTACCGATACTACCTTAGTTAATGGCGTGGTTACCCAGTTTTTTCCTCGTTTAAATTATCCGGCAAAATGGGTAAGCACAGAGGCAGAAAAGAAACAGGTGATTAAAAGTAAGGCTTGGTATTCATTGCAATGGAGCTTAGGTATTGGTCTGACGTTCTTCTGCGTGCTTCTTCTTTATCGTTACTTGCGGGGAGTTCCTGGATGGCGATTTAGCTCCACAAATTTAAGTGTATTAATCACGTTAATCCTACTTAGTTTTTTTATCGTCTATGGTTATCAGCTATCTCGTATTTTCCACGTTTTAGGCACTGGACAAATTGGTCAGGATATTTTTTATTTTACGGTTAAAAGTATTCGCACGGGCTTAATCATTGGTTTATTAACCACACTCTTCATGCTGCCTTTGGCCTTATTTTTAGGGGTAGTTGCCGGGTATTTCGGTGGTCTTGCGGACGACATTATTCAATATGTATACACCACTTTAAGCTCTATTCCCGGAGTGTTATTAATTACCGCATCCGTATTATCACTACAAACCTACATTGCCAACCATCCCGAACAATTTCCAACCTTAGCTCGCAGTGCAGATGCTCGGTTGCTCGCCTTATGCTTGATCTTAGGGGTAACCAGTTGGACTAGTTTATGTCGTCTTTTACGGGCAGAAGCTTTGAAATTACGTGAGGTTGACTATGTTTGGGCGGCGCGTGCTTTAGGTTCTAATTGGTTTACTATTTTACGCAAACATTTATTACCGAATGTGATGCATATCGTGGTAATTACCCTGGTCCTGGATTTTAGTTTCTTAGTTATGGCTGAAGCTTTGCTGTCCTACGTTGGAGTAGGTGTGTCTCCTATGACCATTAGTTGGGGGAATATGATTAACAGTGCTCGATTGGAATTAGCGCGGGATCCTGTGGTATGGTGGCCTATGTTGGCAGCCTTTGTATTTATGTTTTTGTTGGTTCTAGCAATTAACTTATTTGCTGATGCAGTAAGAGACGCTTTTGATCCCCGACAATAATTACGTTAAAATCGACATCAGATTAAAACCGGCGATTGAGTTTATTCTTCTATGCAACAACGTTTCGTTCACCTGCGCGTTCACACGGAATTTTCACTAGTTGATGGTCTGGTGCGAATAAAGCCATTAATGAAGGCATTGCCCTCTCGGGGGATGTGCGCCGTTGCGGTCACCGATCATTGCAATTTATTTGCTGCGGTAAAATTATACAAATCCGCATTAGACTCCGGAATTAAACCGATTATTGGTAGTGACCTTCCTTGCCATGATCCTTTGCAGCCTGAGCGAATTTCATCTTTAGTACTTTTGTGCCTTAATGCGGAAGGCTATAAAAATTTGACCTGCTTAGTTTCTAAAGCATACCAAGAGGGGCAACACCAAGGGCAACCTCGCGTTCAGAATCAATGGATTGAAGAATACTCGGCAGGCTTAATTGCTTTATCCGGTGGCAAGTTTGGTGACATAGGGCAAGCCTTATTGGCTAATGATTTAGAGTTAGCTAGAAACCGTGCGCGATATTGGCAAAATCTTTTCCCCAATCGTTTTTATTTGGAAATCCAACGTACTGGTAGACCGGATGAAACTCAATACAATGAACAATTGATTGCTTTAGCTGATGAATTGCAATTGCCGTTGGTAGCAACCAATGATGTACGTTTTATTGATGCCGATGATTTTGACGCCCATGAAGCGCGTGTTTGCATTCACGATGGTTATACCTTAGCGGATCCACGCCGTAGTAAACAATACAGCGCGCAGCAGTACTTACGTTCTGCAGAAGAAATGGAGGCTTTATTTGCCGATTTGCCTTCTGCGATTCAAAATACCGTAGAAATTAGTAAACGTTGTACAGTAAAACTGGATTTAGGGAATAATTACCTACCGAACTTCCCCATTCCAGAAGGCTCTACGGTTGAAAATTATTTATCGCATCTATCCCAAGTCGGTTTGGAAGAGCGTTTAGCGCAAATATTTAAAAATAAATCGGCAGAAGAGTTAGCTGCTGCACGCGGCGAATACGACAAGCGTTTGCAAGTTGAGCTTGATGTAATTAATAACATGGGGTTCCCTGGTTACTTCCTCATCGTTGCGGATTTTATTCAATGGGCCAAACTCAATGGTGTTCCTGTAGGTCCGGGAAGGGGATCGGGTGCGGGATCCTTAGTTGCTTATGCGCTAAAAATTACTGACCTTGATCCTTTAGAGTATGAATTACTGTTTGAGCGCTTTTTGAACCCCGAGCGGGTTTCTATGCCTGACTTTGATATTGACTTTTGTATGGAAGGTCGCGACCGCGTTATTGACTACGTGGCCGAAAAATACGGTCGCCAAAGTGTGTCTCAGATCATTACGTTTGGTACTATGGCCGCCAAGGCGGTAGTACGTGATGTGGGACGAGTTTTAGGTCACCCCTATGGCTTTGTGGATAAACTGGCCAAACTCATTCCCTTTGAAATAGGAATCACTTTAAGCAAGGCGATGGAGCAGGAGCCTGAGCTAGAGCGCCGTTATCAAGAGGAAGAAGAGGTTAAGGAGCTTATTGATTTAGCGCTGAAACTGGAAGGGATTACCCGTAATGCTGGAAAGCATGCGGGGGGCGTAGTTATTGCGCCTTCCTTGCTTACTGATTTTACCGCAATCTATTGTGAAGAAGGCTCCACTCAAATTGTGAGCCAGTTCGATAAGGATGATGTTGAAGCCGCGGGTTTGGTGAAGTTTGACTTTTTGGGTTTAAGAACACTGACCATTATTGATTGGGCTTTGGCGACCGTAAATAAACAAAATCAAAAAAATGGCCTGCCTATAATCGATATCAGCCAAATTCCTACGGATGATGAAGCCACTTTTGATTTGCTCAAAGCGTGTAAAACAACCGCCGTATTCCAGCTGGAATCCCGCGGGATGAAAGAATTGATTGGTCGATTACAACCGGATTGTTTTGAAGACATCATCGCGTTGGTGGCGTTATTCCGGCCTGGACCCTTGCAATCAGGAATGGTGGATGACTTTATTGACCGTAAGCATGGGCGTGCGGCGGTTGATTATCCTCATCCTGATTTGGAACCTATTTTGAAACCAACCTATGGGGTTATTTTATACCAGGAACAGGTGATGCAGATCGCTCAGGTTCTTGCGAATTACACCTTAGGTGCTGCGGATATGTTACGTCGAGCGATGGGTAAAAAGAAACCCGAAGAGATGGCTAAACAGCGGGAAATTTTTACCGAGGGGGCTACGGCACGTGGGGTCGATGAAAAAGTCGCAACCTATATCTTCGACTTGATGGAAAAATTTGCAGGCTATGGTTTTAACAAATCGCACTCTGCTGCATATGCTTTAGTTGCGTACCAAACGGCGTGGCTTAAAGCCCATTATCCAGCAGCCTTTATGGCTGCGGTAATGTCTTCGGATATGGATAACACGGATAAAGTAGTAACTTTTATCGATGAATGCGCGCATATGAAGCTAACTGTGCTTCCTCCATTAGTTAATCAATCGATGTATCACTTCACTGTGACTGATGACACCACTATTGTCTATGGCCTTGGTGCGATTAAAGGGGTAGGGGAAAATGCGATTGATTGCATTACCCAGGAACGTGAAGCGCAAGGAATCTATACCGATTTATTTAGTTTTTGCCAACGATTGGATTTACGAAAGGTGAACCGTCGGGTGCTTGAAGCCATGATTAAAAGTGGTGCGTTTGATGCGTGGAAGGTTGAGCGTGCGGTGCTGACAGCGTCATTAGAAAAAGCATTAAAGGTTGCTGAAAAAGAGCATCAAAATCAATCCAGCGGTCAATTCGATTTATTTACCCTATTAGAAGATGATGCCAGCAACCAAGAATATGTAGAATGTAAACCCTGGTCTGAAGCACAGCGGTTGGATGGTGAGCGAGAAGTTTTAGGTTTTTATTTAACAGGCCATCCTGCAGATCAATATCGTCGCGAGTTTGTGGATTTTATAGTTCCTATAAGCCAATTAAATCCCTCCATGCATAAAAAAGCAGTAATTTGTGCTCAAGTCTCAGGTATTCGTAAGATTATTACCAAACGTGGTAAAAAATTAGTAATAATTGGTATGGATGATTCGACTTCCAGGATGGACGTGGTGGTCTTTGGGGAAGTATTTGAATCATTTACATCCCCTCTAGCAGCTGGCGACATGCTCGTAGTGGAAGGTGAGGTTGCCCACGATGATTTTAGTGGGGGAGTTAAAATGACGGCCAGTTGTCTGTATAATGTCTCCTCAGCGCGCTCAAGATTTGCCCGTTGTTTGGAATTACGTTTAAAATCAGAGCACCAGGGTATGTTGTCCTCAATTCAAACTATATTAAAAGGTCATTCAGGTGGCTGTGCCGTACAGTTTGCTTATACCAATGAGCATGCAAAGGCACAATTAAGTTTAGCGAAACAGTGGTATGTTGAACCGAGTGATGAATTATTAGGACTTTTAAGCAACTTGCTTGGTGATGAGTGTGCAGTAATGAAATATTAAGATTTATTTTGGAGTTTAAAATGTCTAATGATGTAATTCACCCTAGTTTAGTCACTGAGTATGGTATCTTTAGTTCTACCAAGGTTCGTTTTAACGCGTTATTAAGTCCTATTCAATCACGGTCTTACAAGCGCTCCGATTTTTTAATTTATGCTGGTCGTCCGGTGATGGATGTGATTGCTGCTCCTTCTTTTTTACTTGATGCGGTAATTTCGGCATTCAATTGTGTTACTTCATTGATTGCAGCGGGCCAGCTTTGGGCTAGTAGTGTTTCCCCCAAAGGGTTTCACAGCGATGAGACATTATCAGCAGCTAGTAATCGCTGGGAGCATACGAAGGAGCATTTTTGCTATTGTGTGTCTGCGCTTGCTGCGGCAATTATTAATCCTTTGCTAAGTATTGTAGGATTGTTTACCCGTCCAGTATCCAGTCTTGTTCATGCGGTAGTGGATCTTTGTGCTGATAGTGGAAATTATAGATTCCGTTAAAAGTAATTGTAATTATTGTAGCCTGGTTGCTTGCAACCAGGTTTATCCTTCACGGATAACTAATTCCGATCGCTGAAAAACTAAACTATATCTAAATGTCTGGTAATTCGATCGTTTTCTAATTCCTGTTTAAAGTTACCCAAGACCTTAGTCGCTGCAAAAAAACCTCCGGTACATGCTCCAAGTAATGCGGCATAGGTTGGGATTGCTTCCGTAATGGTCGGTGTTATCTGATTAAATTGTTGACTGCGTGAAAAATGCAGATATTTTTCATCTTCAGTGGCATATTCGCCATTAGGATCAATAACTTCATGATTGGCGCGAGCATATTCATTCCATGACTCTTTACAAATATAACTGGAACTCCAACCTAAGACTGCACCAGTAAGTGAATGGAGTGAAATAGTTAATACGGCTTTGGGAACATATCGTGCTGCAAAAAGTAAATCATCGATTAGATCATGAGAGCTGTTGTCAATAGTGCTGTGTGTGTATGACTTAGGCATATCGAATAAAACAGTAGAATATCGTTATCACATGATACGATAAATTCAATTTTTGATCAATATGTTTTGTTGATATATGTTGGTGTGTTTATTTTGCCACGCAAACGATTTTCCGTGGCAATTTGATTTTTTGTTAACCCAGCAACAGTTTGTCTAATTTTGCGGCACAAATAAAATCATTATGACTTAAACCATCTAAGGCATGAGTCGTAAAGCTTACATGGCAATAGTTATAACCAACTTCTAAATCAGGATGATGGTTTTCAACGTTTGCTATCCAGGCAAGCGCATTCACAAAAGCCATTGTTTCGTAAAAATCTTTAAAGGATAATTCACGTCGAATAATGCGATTATCTGCACTAACCTGCCATTGCTTATTCAATTGAGGTAGCAAATTTTTAACTTGCTCTGCAGTCAATGCAGCCCCAATTCCTTCACATGATTCACAATGTTTGCTGCTTAAATCACTTGTCATTTTGACTCCTTAACGATAGTAACTCTTCAATGCCTCAAGAAAACGAGCATTTTGTTCTTGGGTACCGACAGTTACTCGAATGTAATTATTCATTTTATAGGGATGAAGCGGTCGCACAATGATACCTTTGTCTAAAAGATAATTATAGAGTGACATCCCATCTTCCTTACAGTTAAAGGTAAAGAAATTGCATGCAGAGGGTAGGTATTCTAGATCTAAGTCTTCAAAGCCTGCACGTATTTGCTCCATTCCCTCAGCATTGGTTTTCAAACTTAGCTGGAGGAACTCGTGATCATCCAATGCTGCATGGGCCGCAGTCAGTGCTGCTTGATTGACGGTGAATGGGAGTTGTACCCGTTGCATGATGTCGATAATCGATGGATGAGCCAGCGCATAACCTAAACGTAATCCGGCTAAGCCATAGATTTTAGAGAAAGTACGCGTAATGATGAGATTAGGGTGTTTGGCTAACCAATCGATGCTGTTGTTATTATTGTGCGATGCTGCAAATTCATAATAGGCTTCATCAATGACTAATAAAGTACTTTCAGGAATGCTATTAAGCAGATGCTGTATTTCTTGTTGATTAATGAGTACCCCAGTTGGATTATTAGGATTGGCTAAAAAAATAATGCCTGTTTTGGGGGTACATGCTTCAATAATTGCGGTGATATCAACATGCCAATCATCATGTATTGCAACAGAATGGACGGGGATGTTCAATGTTTGGGCCTGAATCGCATAAGTACTGAACGCATAATCATGAACAAGAATATGTTTATCATGATGTAATACGAATGAATTTAACAAAATGGTATAGATGTAATCGGAGCCATTACTAACGAAAATTTGATTTGTATCTACTTGATGTTTTTGGGCTAATTTAGGTATTAATGGATGATTCGCAGGGGAGGGATACATTGCCAGTATATGAGGCGACATATCTCGGAAGGCTGCTAAAGCCTTAGGGCTGCATCCTAAAGGGTTTTCGTTGCTGGCTAATTTAATAATGTCACTAATCCCTTTCTCACGAGCCAGTTCTTCGATGGATTTTCCTGGTTTATAAGGAACCAATGAACGTATTCCTGGATGAGGTACTTCTTGATAATTAACTGCCATAAACATTCCTTGCTTAGTAATTGACTTCATATTACCTAAGGCAATGCTTTCTGTCACGATGCAAACACTTTAATTCGGGAGATGGGACTTTTGTTGCGAATGATACCCTTACAATTAACTTCGAAGAGAAAGCTAATTGTAAGGGTAATCAAGAGAAAATAATTACATGATAAAATTAGAGGTAATGGATGTTGGTTGTGGGTTAGGTTTATCTACCTTAATATCCTGTTTAAACAAGCCAAACTCTTGCATATAATGGGTAATATTACCCATGCCAGTTAGATTTTTCTTTAATTGTTGGTCAACTAATTCAGGATGTAATTCGCAAAGCTCTTGAGTTTGCACCTTGAACTCTTGTGAGTGAAGCATACCCGTATTTACCTGCTCCTCCATGGAAATAAGCAAATTGGCTAGAATTTTTCTACTAATCACCATGAGCTCTGGACTTTTCGGATATATTAATAAGGCTTTTTTTCCAAGTCCAATAATTTCTTCATTCTCATTCAATTTACGTTTGCACACAATTAAATTGGAATAAAGGGTCAATTCTGCCAGGGCATGTGTTTCTTGTAGTTTAATCTCGTCGTAAATGGCTAAACCTTTTTCAAACATGAGCTTAGTAGTGGTGAACAATTGTTTTTTAAAATAATGATTACCGAGTTCTTTCCATACTTTAGCAATATGCACTAAATTTTGTGCTAATTTCGCATGCTCTGTAGCAAATGACTCTGGTAAATTAGCCTGTGCTTCCTTTAGTAGCTTGTATATAGATTCTAATTGCAGCTTCATCTTCTCAGGGTTAGCATCGATTTGTTGGCGGATCTTCTCTTCGTTACCAAGCTCTGCTAGCCGTTGTTGTACTTGTTGATAATTATTTCGTGCCTTGATTTCTATGAGTGTTTTTTCAAAATGGGCTGTAGGTTCTTGCTGTTCTTTTGCTTTTTGAATCGCGTCCTCATAATGTTTCTCTGCTTGTACTAACCAGTTTGCATGATATTGCGCACGGTCTTCAAAATGAGATGTTACTCGAGTTCTATGATTTTTGAGATTTTTTTTAATCACTTCAAAATATTCTTGAGCATCAAAATAAGCAATATTATTTTGATGTGCTTCGATATGATCGATGAGCAAATCCACTCGTCCCATGCCTGATTTTAATCCTAAAGCTAGGCGATAATGGGGTTCCATTTGTGCATCACCCAGCGGGATTACAGTCGGATAGTTTTTATGTTCAAAGACAACTTCTTTAACTTCCTGCGGATAAACTTGAAACTGGACAAAACGCGGTTTTTTCGAGGGTTCTAATTTTTTAAAGGAGATGGAATCAAATCCAGACATACTACGCAATAACGTTTCAACCCAGGCACTTTCCAGCTCTTTTGGTAAATTATCGGGAGCTTCCATATAGATACACACTTTTTCTTCACCAAAGTTGACGCTATAGTATTTAGGGTAACCCAGTTCCTTCCAGCCTAAAGCGCGAACTTGTTCTATCCTTCGGGCATAAAGAAGTGGTTCTTCAATGTCAGGGTTAAATCGGTTTGCTTTATTTTCAAATAGGTCAATCAGGCTTTTGTGGGCCTCATCCATTTTGACATAGGCAAGAAAGTTATTTTTTACATTAACTTCGGTGACAATGGGTTTGATAGTAAATGGTTTCGGTGAGATGATGTTATTTACTGCATGGACCACGCTTCGTTTCGAGCCGGTGCAATCAAAAACGAAATCACATTCGATGAACTCTTCTACGTTCTCATCATTGGCCACAATAACGCCTTTTCCGGTTGTGCTTAAACGAACAAACAATTTCTTTTCTACCGGAATGTTAAGATATTGGATTTTTTTATAAAGTACACGCTCAACATCTTTGATATGAACGCGTTTCGTTATTGGTTTTGTTTCATTTATTTCTTTCAACACCTTTTGCAGATCTTCTTTGTTCACATGCCCTGGGCGTAAATAAACACCTGCGCGCGGATCAAAAATGGAGGCTTTAATTCCTTTTTGCATCAGTTTGTAAGCAAGGTAGAGTCCTATGGGCCCCGCACCAATAATGACAACTTTGTTCATCAATAACACTCTTATTAAAAAAAATTGTATTGTACGGGATAAAGATTAAGTCAATATTATGTAGAAACAGTATCTACTTGAGTTTTGCTAATTAGGGCGCTATTCTGCGCAGGTTAACCAACCTCAGGAATTATGGACTATGAATCAGCAACAGGGATTTTCCCTTGTCGAAGTGCTGGCATCGCTTTTGCTCGTGACACTGGTCGCTTTATTTTTATTGCAGCAGCAATGGCAAAGTAAGCAATTACTCAGACAAATAATCTGGCGGGAACAAAGCACGTGGTTTTTGGATGCAATTGACGAAGCCTTATTCGCTCAGCTGCAACAGCTTCCTGTTCCTCCTCCAGGCTATCAGTTACAGATTGAAGATAACGCTCAAGACATGGTATTGCGTATACATCATGCTGCCAAACTGAATGTTCTTACTCGACACCATCAGAAGTTAACAGGTTCTTCATGAAGAATCAGTCAGGAATTAGCTTATCAGAAGTATTAATCGGTTTGTTTCTAGCAAGTTTGCTCATGACGACGCTGATGCAATTTTATGGCCAAAGTAAACAGGGTTATATGGAAATGGAACGCCTACTTGCCACGCATTTTGATCTGCGCTGGGTTAGTGATTTATTGAGTGACAGCATTCGTAGGGCGGGCTTTACCCCATGTCTGGGCATCGAGCAGTTAAATCTAAAAAAACAGGGGAAGTCGGTTCCTGGTTTATACATCGAAAATGGACCACGATATTTACTGCAAATCAATCGCATGCATGAGCAGTTTGCGGAGGTACGAAGCATATTCAATACACAGCAGATTCTTGTGCCTCATGCTACTTCATTTAATAAAAAACACCCCTTAATTATTGCGGACTGTGAACAGGCAGAAATACACCAAAGTTTCACGATGAAGCCCCATGCAAAAGGAGTATTAATTACTTTAGCTAAGCCTTTGCAGTTTAAGTATAGAGGTACTGTTTATGTAGGTGAATATTGGGAGGAGCGTTGGTTTATTAAGAAAAATGCTGAAGGAAAACCTGCTTTATTTTACCAACTTGGCCAGTCAGAGGAGCTTACTTCATTCATTCGGTCTTTACATAGCCGTCGGCAACGCAGACATGGAACTGTTGTGGTGCAAGTAACCTTGGGGCTTGTAGAGGGAGACATGCAGGATATTATGGTTACGGTGCGGGGCTCATGAAACGAAAGGACCAGGGATTTATTTTTCTAATTGTCTTACTAATTACGGCAGTTATTAGTTTGTTGGTAGTAAGCTCCATGCAGCATCTGTTGCTCTATTTCAAAACAAGTAATCATCAAGAGGCCTTGCACCAACGTTTTTATCAGTTAGAGGCAGTAGCTCTCCAATTAGCGCAGCAAAAATTTTTTGCCTCGAGTTGCATTCGCCATCAAGACGACGCCAATCATGCATTGGATACTTTGTTGCAGCACCAAGGCTGTTCTTTTAAGAATGGGGAGCTAAGTTATCAGTATTTTATCGAGGATTTAGGTTCCTTTCCCTGTTTGGTGGTTTATGAGCAAGGGCAAAAACGAGCAAGCCATCATCAACGCATTTCGGTGGTGTCACAGGAGGAGGGGATAGCGGTTTCTTTTTTGCAAATTCGTTATCTTAGTGCAGGAACAATAGCGAATTGTGTGGGCAAGGAGCGTCTAATTCGCTTAGGGATTAGTAGTTGGCGTTATTTAGGAGCTGTCTAGGTACTTCCCTCAATAAAATAAATGAAATCAATTGGTTGATGGGGTATACTATTGACCTTTTAAAAGCTGTAGCTCATAATTTGGTTTAAAAATAACCAGCTTTTGGTTGCATTATCCTCCATAACGTGTAAAAATTGTCCTCTATGAAAAAGAAAATACTATATACATCATTATTCGTCGCCATTGCTGCACTAGGTACAACATCCTGGTGGTTTTGGCATTCCAAGCAACTTAAGCAACCTGTAGAACCGCAAAAAACGGCATCTATGTTCAGGCCGGTTACTTTTAACCAACTTCCTGGATGGACGTCTGCCGATTTGAAGCGCTCATTAGCAACATTTCAAGTTTCTTGTCGTGCTTTTGTGAAGCAAAATCCCGAGCAAGTGGTTGGAACTGATCATATTGAGCTGCAAGTAAAAGATTGGCAACCTGCCTGTGCTGCTGCTTTAAGCATAGATTCGATTACTGATAAATCAGCTAAATTGTTTTTTGAAGAATGGTTTCAACCGGTAGAGTTTTTTGATCCGGAGTCTGGACCTGGTTTGTTTACTGGTTATTATGTTCCAACAATTAAGGGCAGTTATACTAAATCGAAGGAATTTAGCGTGCCTTTATATGAAACCCCCGACGATTTAATTACTTCTGATTTAGGAATGTTTTCCGGAGATCTGAAAAATCGCCGTATTGTAGGCCGTTTGGTAAAAAAACAACTCGTTCCTTATTATACGCGTGCTCAAATCACTAGAGGAGCTTTAAAGGATAAAGCTAAAGTCTTGGTTTGGATTAATAGTCCTATTGACCGCCTGTTTTTAGAAATTCAGGGCTCAGGGCTTATTGAACTTGAAGATGGTGAGCGTATCTCTGTAGGTTACGATGCACAAAATGGACAGCCATATACGGCTATTGCTGGAGTTTTAATCAGAAAAGGGGTTATGACTCGACATAATGCGTCTATGCAAGCAATTAAGCGTTATTTGACGGAACATCCTAAACAATTAAATCCAGTCATTAACGAAAATAAGTCTTTTGTATTTTTCCGTAAAATGAATCAAGGAGTGGCTTTGGGGGCGCAAGGTGTATGGTTGACCCCGGGGTACTCTCTCGCAGTAGATAAGCAATGGATTCCTTTGGGAACTCCATTATGGTTGAATACGACACGTCCAAATAGTCTTAAACCTGATGAAAATAAGCCTATGCAGCGTTTGATGATCGCCCAAGATACGGGTGGTGCAATTCGTGGCAAGATCCGTGGGGATGTATTTTGGGGAGACGGAGATCGCGCAACCTCGATTGCAGGTCATATGAAAAACACGGGACATTATTGGTTATTATTACCTAAGCATGCTATTTCTCGTGTAGCCCAGGTTTCTTCAAAGTAATATCTAGTTTAGAGATATGTAAGTTGGGCCATGGTCCAACTTACAATGAAAATACCCTCGAGATAGAGTCCCTTCACAATTAAGGCGCCGCCTTATTTACTACAGCCTCTTTTGGAGTCTGCTCAGCAAGATTCGGAGATTCTGCACCCGCATTTAATGAAGGCACCGTATCTCCTCTCAACGCATCAGCAAGACTAATAAATTTATATCCATTCTTTTTATACATCTCAATAATGTCTTCCAAACAATAGCTGTTTAGTAGATTTGCGTGGATAAGTAATATTTGTTTTATAGGCTGTCCATTATACTTGTTGGTTCTACGTTCTGCTGCCAGAGTTTGTTTCCAAATGTAGGCCAAGTAACGCTTTTTAAATTGATTAATACTTTGTGCTCTCTTGCGATAGGGGATTCTATAAAATTGGGCATTGAACTCATAATCTTTACTGTCAATAGTAACTGGAGCAATGGTGTATTGATGCGCTGCTAAGTAATTCATCACCTGTTGTTTTTTCTCACCAGTTCCTTCAGCAAGGTAAGGATAGCGGAAATATTTTGGTTCAGTCATTACTGGGGCTAATTTAACATCTGCTCGCTCAATATCCGCAATGTACTTGTTTGCACTCATGCTGTTTAGACTGTCATGGGTATAAGTATGATTACCTAAAGCAAAGCCTTGATTGCGGAATGTCTCTAACAGATCCCATTCATTTTTAGCCACAGCACCACCAATCACAAAACCTGTAGCGGGTACTTGGTTATCAACAAGGGCTTTCACTATAGCCATAAATCGATCTTGAGTGCGTTTTAAACTGGCTGGAGTACTTGTGCCTGAACCAACAAAGGGTAAATCATCAATAGTAATGGCTATTTCATGCTCATCAGCAGCAAAGCATGGGAGGGTACAAAATAATAAAGCGACAGCGGTCCATCGACGTAACATGACATCCCCCGTTTGTTATTATTCTTATTAGAGTCTTAAAACTATAGTAGATAATTTTAAAAAAAACAGGGAATGTCATAAGTCATTGCAATGTGTTTCCTTAGTAAGATGGGGATGTAGTTAGGTCATCCGTCTTTTCTTCCTCAGTTGTGCTGGTCAGAGTTGGTTTCGAAGTAGGGAGAGAAATCACGGGGCCAAAATGAGCGACCTCTTGAGGAGCTTTTTCGGTTGTCATCTCTGCTTTCATCGCTTTTTCCGCTGGGCTTGGATATTTGTGAAGTACAGTTTGTACATACTCTGCATCTTCATCAAGATATAAATCTGGCTTAAGTTCTCCATCAAACTCCATACGGTAGCGATCATCTAATAATGTGTTGCGGTTAACGTAGGTGTAAATTCCGCCTACAGCAAGCGAAAGTGTGGCAAGTCCAGCAAATGCAGCAGGAACAGCCATAGCAATAATTGGTGAAGCAAAAAGCACGGCTGGGATGAATGCACTTAAGACGCTTAAACCCACAAAACCTACTAACGCACCTGCACCAATCAAGGGCACGCGATGAAAACCAAAAACATTACGGTCACTATTGGCCTTCCAGGCCGCAAGCTCTTGGCGTGTTTGACACATCAAGTTAAGCCCTTCGCGTTGGTATTCATTTAGGTAGAAACTTATATTGTACAGATTATCACCATAATTTTCTTCATTAGCCTTGGTCATTTTGCGAGCATACATTTCAGCTCCAATGGCGATTAAAGGCATGGCAACCATCATGGCAGGTAATAGGAATGTAGCTAGTGGAACAAAAAAAGCAGTAGTTGTTGCCACCACCGCAAATAAGACGGATGCGAGCGCTACAAGCGGAAAGGTGGCTGCTACTCCCCAGGCGATACCTTGAGCTATTTTATCATTGGTGCGCAGCATGCTTTGTTGTTGAGGTTGATGGCCTAAAAGAAAGTAAGGCAGATTAGCTCTTGTTGCAAAAAGATCATTTACTACGCCGTATAAAATGCCACTTAAATAGGCTGAGGCACCGGTAAAAAGGCCAGCAGAAACTGCGGTAAGCCAAAAAGGAGCACCACCAATAAGAGTGGTTGCCACAAAAAAGGCGACAATTACTGCAGAGATACCAACACCTGTAAAACCTGCACGTAGAAGTTGATTCAAAGCATCATTTTGGGGTAATTGCTGACCATGCATCCTGGGATTGCGATAAAGAATACGATAGACCCCATTTTGTTTAAAATGATTCAGTGTGGATTGCCCACCCTCTGTCTGCTCAAGAAGAGCAATTAATTTGTTTACGTTATCTCTAGCAGGACCTAATGATCCTCCTGGCTTAAGGGTTTCTTGGCAGCTAGAAATAAGTGTAATTATATTTTTATCTTGCTCTAGCTGTGAGTTTAATGGTTGTTTTGCATCCTCAAGAATGGCGTGGAGCAAATATACTTGCTGGTCTTCGGTCATTTTTTTTGCATCAGATGAGAGTAGATTTTGTACATGAACTTCTGTTAATGCCATGCTGCACTCCTGGAAACTAGCTATAGAAGGCTCAATTATATTAAAAAACAACTTTGTGGTCAATATTTGATCTTTGTGCTTCATTGTTTTAATTATTTTTATTTCAATGAGCAATAAGACACAATTAGAGACAAAACTTGCTCTTCAATCGCCCATCACTGTGTTAATCATCATCAACTTGATTCTTAATGTTTCTCATCGCTTCGCTAAGCAAGCTGGTCCTTGCTATAATGAGCATAATGGTAAGAATAGTGAGGGGTAAAAGATGGCTCCACCGAAACAGGCCAAGTTAACAGTCACAGGCAAAGATTTCATAATCAGATTGATATGTTATCAAAAAGAAATAGTGGGATATGAGAGCCTGATTGAGCGCGCTGCTAGGAGAATTGAAAAATTAGAAAGGGCTGGGCAGAATGTTGATACCTTATTGCGCTTGTTGCATGATTTAAAAAATTGCCTGAACGATTATAAAAAATTCAGCGAACTATTTGAGGATGCTAATCGACTCTATGAACAGCCTATGCGCTTTCGTGGTGGAGTACAGCTTGAATTAAAAAATAAAGATTTTATTAACGAAGAGACTATCGATAAGTGTATTCCACGGCTATATAAAGCAATTGTTAAGCGCAGGGAACAGCTCGTCGAAGAAGAAAATAAATCGTTTAAAGACAGTAACAAAACTAAACAAAATATGACAAGTGATGAATGGGAGCAATTGCAACAGAAACATAAAGAAAATTTAAAACGTATTGAAGAGCACCGACAATATCAACTAGCAGATAATGTTGATGGCGGTGGGATAAGTAAAAAGTCAACTCAAAAGGCTCAGTCATCCTCAGCAGAAAATACTAATACTATTGCGACTGAATTATCTGAAGCTATCAAAGTTTTTCACCTACAATTATCTTTGCTTATTATCCAGTTTAATTTGTTAAACTTAAGTGAATGGGAAGAGAAGTGTGTTGATTTTAAGGTATTGATATCAAATGCGATTACTGCTTTAAAGGTAGAAGTACCTCAAGCGGAGCAGGAGCTGTTGGCAGAGACCATGCAGTCAAATGAAGCGATGATACGTCTGTTTAATGATGATGGGGAGAGGAAATCCAGAGTATCAATTGTACTGCAGAACCATCTATCAATTGAAGAGATAGGCATGTTGTTTGAGACGGATTTGCCAGATGAGATTAGCGTTGTTAATACGGGGCATCGGCGACAAAATGCAAACCACATCGAACCCCAAGCTGGGTCTTCCGGTGTTCCCAAGGTTTCTGCTGGCCATTCAATGTTTTCATCTTCTGTAGATCAGGCAGCTTCTAGCTCAAGTAGTTTTGATCAAGGGCGAGAAGCGGTTAGCCATCTCCCCAAACAAGCACTAGGAGGCTCGCAACAGTTGAAGATCTTTAAGAGAGGAGAAAATACTAAGTCGCCGAGAAAGAACAGTGATGGAAGCGCAACACCGCCGGGTAGTGTAAAGTTACCTGGAATAGGGAAAAAACCAGGATAAGAAGAGCTTCCAGTTTTTCCCAACATCCGTCCTTTTGTCGATCGAAAGCCGAGATAGTACGGATGTGGTGTTTTAGAAAGCTTAATGACATTAAAGAAGGCCTCTCGAAAAATGAAGTTAATACTGTGTCTAGACGCATGAGCTTAGTTATACGTATCGATTAATACCAGTTATGAATATGTAACTTATAGTTTTAATAGTAGGGCTAAAGCCATCGTTCAATTGAGCGAAGAAACTCCAAATCAAAAAATAATGGAAGTAGAACCCGAATTCGAATAAACGTAGGAGCCCTGAACATTCATCCGGATTTTCTTTGCATATTATGCGGGTCAATAATCTCATATCCAGAAAGAGGTGATTTTGATCAGTTGTGTTTTTTTTGATACAATTTGATTTTTTTAGTTAGAGATTTTTATGCCTAAATTTTATTTTGATAGCCCACAGAAAAAACTTGGTGACGCTGCAAAAGATGAAGAAAACTATGAACAGGCCCTATTTTATTATCAGCAAGCATTTACCCACTTAAATCAAATAATCGCACGTCCTAATTTTGTTGAGTCACTTTATTCTTATAATGGTTTAGCTGGCGCGTTAAGTGATATTATTTTCTGTTCGGCACATTTATCTCTTAACTCTCTGGAACAATGGAGCTATCAAAAAATCGCCGATTTCAGACAAGAAATAATGGCTCATCTTGAGCGGATGCACTCTGTGGATGAAGCGCTGACAAAAATTGTACTCAATGATTTGCATGCTAGACGCCGAAGAGCAAAAATTTATGGTGTTTTGGCGAGTGTAGCGGAGGCTTTGAGCGATCGGTTAGTTGATATTTTCGAGCAAGATCCTGCCGAAGACAACTTATTAATGGCATTGTCGTGGCTAGAAAAGGCTCTAGAGTATCGTAAAGCAATAGAGCTGCCTATAAAAATGCAACTGCATCTTGGCTATTTAAATTTATTAGAGCGTGCCTTTCGAATAGAAAAAGACCAAGATTTCTTAGTACAGATGAAAGATTACATCCGACTTAATGCATTAGAAAATAACATAAGACCAGGTAGTTCCAATCATTTAGAACTTTTAAATTATCAATTGTTAATTGCTATAGAACAAAAGAGCTCCAATGAGACTGCTCATTTCATTCGCCAATACAGAATACTCATAAAGGCACTCCCCCGTCTAATACAGAATAGACAAGTTATTAATGACATTGGTGAATTAATCCAAAAATCTATACAATTAAAAGCACAACCACAAAATTTAAATAAGAAATCTTCTAGA
This sequence comes from Legionella lytica, assembly GCF_023921225.1. Classification (NCBI taxonomy): domain Bacteria; kingdom Pseudomonadati; phylum Pseudomonadota; class Gammaproteobacteria; order Legionellales; family Legionellaceae; genus Legionella; species Legionella lytica. Next base: position 2,410,873 of record NZ_CP071527.1, on the reverse strand, counting down.
AGAGTGATAGAAGAAGATGAAGAGGAACTAATCCTGCTAGAGCAAGAACGAGCAAAACGACCTAAACTGCAAGAGGCAAATAATGAACAACTGGGGCAACCTATGCATATTTTGCAAGCTCCAATAAGTAATTCATTTTTTGCACAAAAAGACAGGGCGCCCAAACCGGGGACAACCCCATCCAGCCAAATATTTGCATCTGCTATGAAGCGCGTAGCACAAAATTATAGCGAGCCTGAGTTTTTGGCAACGTTATTATCTTTTGTAGCCCATTTTTATTATTATAAAAAATGCCCATACGAAATGAACATTACCAAGGCTCATTTAATCGCTTATTCAATGTATTCTGATGCGCTAATGATTGATCCACACTGCGCTCATGCGTACCGGGAATATGGAGCTATTACAGAATCATTACATCTGCATTCGCCCGAGCGACGTTTCTCAATGAGTGATTTGGAATGTTTTAATCAAGCTATTGATAATCACATAACTGAGGTTGAGACTTTTATTGGTGAGCGTGAATCTGAAGAAATTTTTTGTGAGCTATTCCTCCATATAGTTAATTATACTAGCAAGAAAATTGATAAAACGAAGGCCGATCAAGTGGCTTCCCTCATGTTTGAAGCGGACCATAACGATAACTCTAGCATGCACATGTAGGCTTTGGGGGGCTCTATCAGCCCCCTTTATATTATCCTGAACTCGGTAGTTGAATCTGCTGCGAGCTACGACTGCGCAGATTTAAAAGGTTATTTGCCAATCTTCGGGCCCTCGCTCTGCATCTTTCATAAGTTTTATCAGCTCATTAACAAGCTCTTTGAGCGCAAGGCTCTCTTGATCTTGAGCAGGCAAAACAGCGCCAGAGGGATGTGCTGCGAAGTGAGTTTAAAATAAACCATGAGACCTCCGGCCAGAAGTACAAGAGCAAATCCGATGGAGCCAGGATCATCCTGGGTTCGTTGTTAAAGTTTGTGAAAAATCCGAACCCTACATTTATAGAACTCATGTTAGGGCGCTGTGTTGTTAATGATTCAACGAAGAGCTTATGATTTTTGTAATTTTGAAAATTACAGAGTGCGCGTTAAGGTTCTTTGTAGGTGATTATAGCTGCCGTCTTAAATGGAAAATAGTGCGAGTTTTTTTACATTGAGTTTACACGGGGATTTAAATATTTGATTTACATGGTGGCCAGAGACGGAATCGAACCGCCGACACGAGGATTTTCAATCCTCTGCTCTACCGACTGAGCTATCTGGCCCCAATGGGATGCATTAAACCCTTTTATGGCCTTAGAGTCAAGCACTGATTTCATTTTTTATGAAAAAATCTGAGGCCATTCAACAGTTTGGGTTATTATGTTTCAAAATGGATTAATTTGGAGTATATCCAGCAGGTTTTTCTGAACCTTCACCGAAAAAATACTTTTGCATTTCTTCTTTTAAAAATTCTCTTGATTTGGATTCGAGCAAATTTAAGCGATACTCGTTGATTAACATAGTTTGATGAGACAGCCACATGTTCCAGGCTTCTTTAGATACTTCATTAAAAATTCGTTCACCTAGAGCGCCAGGGAAGGGGGCTTTTAACATACCCTCAGCATCGCGCTTTAATTTACAACAATGTACGATTCTAGTCATAATTTACCTCTTATCGCAGTTAGTGTAGCCTGTTTGCTGTCAAACAGGTTTCTATTTCTCTGTAGAATGTCGGAGAGTGTGATTCAATGTAATTAATAGGTCGCAGGGGTACGGACCTATTAGAAAGGGTGTAGTTTACTGTGGATTAACTAATTTGTAACCTTTTTAGTCGGAGCGAGTTTTTACTTGTCCCAGTAAAATATGCTGGGATAATATTTGTTCTTGTTCATCCGTTAGACCATTAAAGGTTACCGCCGTACGATAATGGTGTTCACTTTGATATTGGCTATACACCACGGTTGCTTCCAAAATAATTGGAATCATTTTGGGCTTAGTATAGATAACCATCTTTAAATTGGTTTTTTCTTTAATAAGCTCTGATGTTTTAAATGCCATGCCGCCAAGACTAATGTTTACTTTACGCATTTGAATGGTATTGGTCATAAGCATTTGTCGAGACAAATAGTCTATTTTAGTATTTAACAGATTAAGATAATGCGCTAAAGCTGGGTCTTTTAATGCAATAGCCTGGGTTAATTCAGCTAGTTCGTAGTCAATATTTTGGAAATAATGCGATGCTTCCAAATAGCGTTGTCCATTTTTACCCAATAACTCATCGACAACGGCTCTATCCGAGCACATTTCACCCGATTCCATAATTCGGTAGTTAAAGTATATATAATCCTCGATCCGGAAGTGTTGTCGTCGTTCATGTATTGGCATAATAACTCCATTTATTCAATATACTTTAAACTGTCTGTTTTAGATATGGTTAGCTTTGAAAAGACCAACTTACTTATAATATAGACAATTTTTAAAGCATTGCTAAATATAATTGGAAAACGCGTATAATATAACTTGTTGGCCTGAACTGTAAGACTTACTTGTTTTTTCTTTGTCTAACTTATTGAGTTTATTAAAATAAGCGCACGTCCTTGAGCGCTTATCTTGTAGTACTTTAGCAAACGACTGCTAGTGAGCTTTGAGTGGAGGAGGTAGTGGATTCAATTTCCTGTGCAGCAACAGCCGCCATCAATGAATTGAGTGCTTCTCCTTTAAAAACAATACTCGTGCCACGTAGAGTCGCTTTATTGAAGAATCTATGTTGTTTTCGAGCTTGATAAGAGCTTGGTTGTTGTTTTTTAACTGCGGCAAAAAATCGCAAAGTTGCCTTTGTTTTTGCTGCCCTCTCAATTTGTTTCTCTTCTGCATCAGCTTCTGCTTCTGGATTTGTATCTGAACTTGGATTTGGAATATAAACTACGCTGCCGGAGTTTTCTTCCTCCTCACCGTCCTCTTCGGATTGATGAGTTGACGGTGATTGTTTGTCTCCATCGGTTTCTACAATGCTATTAATGACGAAGGATGGTTGTGAATTGCTATCTCCAACAGTTTTCTTAATAACAACACTACTTGAAAGCGATTCGTCTTCAAATGATTCCTCATCCATATCTACCTGGGAGTCTTCCTCTAAGGAGGCACTTGCCATTGCTAACGGTTGTTGAGGTGGCTCATTCAGGTTTAATTCTGCTTCGCCGATACTTTCCGAAATAGTTTCCGCAAACGCTGTTTTTATTTCCGTCATGTTTGCTTGTAAGAAATCAATCATGTGTTGAGATTGTTTAATTCCCAAATGTCTCAGATGTGTTTCAGATAAGTATATGAATGGAACAAAATGAGATTGGAATTCGGGTCCTGCAAAATTCAAAGCAAGGTTTATTTCTGTTACCTTAGTTACCTCGGGTACGCGGAAATATCCGAAAGATAAGTAATGAATCAGTTTTTGAGTGAAGCTTGCATGTGGCCAGTCCTGGTCTAATAATGTTTTTTCAATAGAGCGTGAAATATTAGAAAAATAAGTCTTCGAACATTGTTCATAACATTTAATCGCAAGTTTTTCCGCAAATCGATTTAGGCGACATTCTTGAGGTTCGCGATTGGTTAATCGAATAAAGAGAGCATTTGCTTGCTTCAATAATTCTTCACTACTTAGTTTATTATTTAATAATTCATTGATTTCATTATATTCTTTTTCAAGTCCTACTGATGCTGAAGGCAAGACCTGTTCGACATCTTCGTAAAAATTAACCGGTTGCTTATTGATGGTAAATAATAATTTCTGCATTTGGCTAATAGACAGTCTTCTTCCTTCTTCTTGACGAGTCATTTCACGAATTAACAAAATATAGTTCTTAATTTGACTGTTCCCATCTTTAAAATAAGACTCTATATCACAATCAGGACTCCAATAATCGTCAGGTACCTCATCCATTTTTGTTAATAGTAAGAACTCTTTTAAAGCCATACCTACCTGGTATGCCATAAATTGTTCCATATCAAATCGAGTTTTGTAGGCTTTAGGTACATACCCATCTTGATCTTCATTGAGGCAGTCAGAATATTCTTGGGGTGCATATTGAGGTGTAGAGCGTAAATTTGATGCAAGTTGAGACTTTCCACTAACAAAGGTTTTTCTATCCGCAACAATTAATCGTTTGTTATGAGCCAGAAAGTTACTTAATTTAATATCCGGATGGTACACATCTGCCTCTTTTAGTTTGAGGCAAAAGTCATTTATTCTTTGGAAAAAGTGAGCTGCAGTGCTGAGAATGAACGCCGTATTTTTATTTCTTAACCGTTTTGCCACACTACGTAAATCGCCTTCATTGGCAAATTGGCTTAAAACTAAAGGTTTATAGCAGACATCACCTTCTCCATCTTTGAATTGGATCATCGAAAATGCAACATCATCTGCAAAATAATCAGTTACTTGGTAAGAATGTAATTTCTGTTCAATACCTAATTGTGGGCGATCTTCGATACGGAGAATAAATCGCTTAGACGCTTCTTTTTTAGATTCTTCTTTTGCGAATTCCTCTTCAAACACCTTGATATCTAACGTGAAATTAAAATTGTTTGCTTGGTGATCACCTAAAACAGCTGTTTGATATCGTTCACTCACTTCTTTGTTATGGCCTTTAATTGCCGAAAGTTTATCTTTGGCTTTAGCTAAATCTTCAAGGTGTCTCTCTTTGGTTGCTTTATTTTTGGATTGATTTTCCATTAAGTAATCAATGCGGCAACAAAGAGCGATGTATAAAGTTCTATCTTTTGCGTCAAGAACGCTTTTTTCAAGGAGCTCATCACGTTGTTGCATTAGCTTGTAGATGTCGTTATATGCCGCATCTTTGGGTAGGGGAGGGTAAGATCTCATTCTGCTTTTTATCGCTTTGGCAAACTGAGCGCTTTTTAAGAAAAAGGATCCATCGGGATCAATGCCATAAGTATTTAAAAGTGATTCCCAAGACCCAGTATGGTCAGGATGGCCATTACGCCAATTAAATAAACTTTGATTTAAAGGGACTTTGTTCAAGTGATATTGAATTCGTTGTAACTGAAATATACGTTGGATATGATCATCTTGCGGAAGTGCATTAAATTGCTCAATACATGCTTTTAACAGCCCTCGTCCAATTTGAGGATAAGGGGGGAGCTTTGCAAATATCTGGCTTATACGATAATTTAATTCAACGAACTGTGCTTGGCAACGTTCAAAAGGTAAGTTTTGTTTTAATAATTGATTGAGTGAGTCTGTTAATCTCTGGGCATTCTCTTCGGTACGGGGAGCGGGACGGTGCCCTACACTGTTTGCCACTACATCAGCAAATTGAGTCGCTTGTAACAGGGGCACAGCGAGAGGATTAATGTCCAAAGACACTAACAGCGCTTGCCAACTTCCTTCTTCATCTGAACTGGCATTTATCCAACGAGTTAAGTTTTCATCGGCTCGAGTATGCTTCAGCAAAAAATTAAGTTTTTGCAGGTAAAAATAGCGCTCGAGATAATTTTCATTTGGAGTCTCATTAAACTTTTCTATAAGTTTTTGAATTTCCGGATGACTTGTTTGATCAAATAGATTGTTTAACTGACTCATTGGTGCTCCAACAAAAAGCGATAAGGTATAAAAGGGTCCTAATTGAACCTTAAAAATAAAATTGATTAAATTTAACACAGGTAGATGTCTTATTCAAGAGCACAGTGATTATTTTTCAATTTAAAATTACAGAGCGCACCTGATTAAATCTGGTCTTAGCAATAGAGAATTACTACCACCAGTACCTGGTTTTGTGCTTTAATAACATTTATTCTTTATTCCCATTTGAAAAGGTTGAGCATGACTTTTGTCGTAACTGAAAGTTGCATTCGTTGTAAGTACACAGACTGTGTTGAAGTCTGTCCTGTGGATTGTTTTTATGAAGGGCCTAACTTTTTAGTGATCCATCCCGATGAATGCATTGATTGCGCATTGTGCGAGCCAGAGTGCCCTGTGAATGCTATTGTTTCTGAAGACGATTTAACCGATGAGCAACAGCCGTTTAAAGAATTGAATGCCAGACTTGCACAAAAGTGGCCAAATATTACGGCCAAAAAAGATGCCCCAGAAGATGCTAAAGATTGGGAAGGGGTAACTGATAAACTGCAATATTTACAAGAAGAGTAGCTGAAATCACTTCTCTTAGCGAATCATGCCGGCACAGTCTCAGTGAAAAAGGCCGGCTTTCAACAGCCATCCCAGGATTTATGGCCAGAGCCCCTCAGTCCGATTTGGCAGAGGCTATTGCCCTGGCGATTGAGGACAAATCGATTTTAGTTGCTGAGGCCGGAACTGGGACTGGGAAAACCTTTGCCTATTTATTGCCTTGTCTGCTTAGCGGTAAAAAAGCACTCATTTCAACCGCAACTAAAACCTTACAAGATCAGCTTTATCAAAAAGATTTGCCTACCTTAGTTCGGGCTTTAGGCCTTTCCACGCGCATCCAAAATTTAAAGGGCAGAGCAAATTATATTTGTCAGCATCGTGTTGAGTTACATGCTGAAGAGGGGCAATTTCAAAGCCCACAATGTGCACATGAGGTGGCTCATGTGCGGAGCAAATTATCGCAAATGACATTAGGAGATCGCTCAGAATTACCTGAATTAAGCGAAGATTCTCCAGTATGGCCTTATGTCACTTCAACTGTGGATAATTGCTTAGGTGCGGAATGCCCTAATTACGAAGACTGTTTTTTGGTAAAAGCGCGTAAACGAGCCTTAACTGCTGATGTGGTGGTAATTAATCATCATCTGTTTTTTGCTGATTCGCGTTTGAAAGATGAAGGTTTTGGGGAGTTATTACCTGGTGTTGATGTAGTCATTTTTGATGAGGCTCATCAATTAGCAGAAATTGCCACCCATTTTAATGGCGATCGCATTGGCACGCGCCAATTTCGCGACTTAGTTGATGATGTGATTCGCGAGTGGCCGGCTATTGATTTGGCCAACCAACCCTTAAAAGCACTAAGTTTTAAAGCAGACAAGCTGATGGATGAATTAGTGACGTATGTCTCTGCTTTTGATGAGCGTAGTAGTTGGGAAGAACTCAAACGCAATAAAGCTTTTATGGGGATTTGGGATAATTGGCTGAGTTTACAAAGCGAATTGTTGGAGTGCTTTGATGCAGAAGCAATTGCGGAAAAGCCTGGCTTAATTCGTTGCAAAGAGCGTTTGGAAGAGTTTGGTGCCATATTGCAACTGTTTACTCAAACACAAAATGACAAAATTCGTTGGTTAGAGCGTTTTAAACATACTTTAGTATTTCATGCAACGCCTTATACCGTTGCGGAACCTTTTAGCCAATTACTCAAAAGACAATCCTGCACCTATGTTTTTACGTCTGCTACCTTAACCATGGCAGATTCTTTTGACTGTTTTTGTAATCCCTTGGGATTAGATGAGGCAAAAACCTTACTTTTGCCTAGTCCTTTTGATTATCAGGAGCAGGCTTTACTTTATTTGCCTCGCGGATTGCCTGATCCTAAAAATCCAAATTATTATGATTTATTGTTTAAACGAGTAGTACCCATTATTGAGGAGCTAGGAGGACGTTGCTTCTTTTTATTTACCAGTCACAAGGCGCTAAAACAGGTTGCTCAAATGATGGACGGTATCATAAACTACCCGATCTTAATTCAAGGAACAGAAGCAAAGCCTATTTTGCTAGAACGTTTTCGACAATTAGGAAATGCTGTTTTATTAGGTACGGCAACCTTTTGGGAAGGAGTTGATGTTAAGGGGGAAGCACTTTCTTGTGTTATCATTGATAAATTACCTTTTTCCAGCCCAGTTGATCCTGTTACGCGTGGGAGAATGGCTTATTTAAAAGAAAAAGGCGTTTCTGGATTTGATGAATTATCTTTACCCAATGCAGTAATCGCATTGAAGCAAGGAGTCGGGCGTTTAATTCGGGATAATACGGATAAAGGTATTTTGGTTATTGCTGACCCGCGCCTTACTGGTAGAGAATATGGACGACGTATTTTATCCAGTTTGCCGAAACTTCCCAAAACACGTGATGAACAAAAGGTTTTAAAATTTATTAGAGAGTTGGCATTGGATTATGAAACTGTTAGCGATTGATACATCAACAGAGCAAGCAAGTGTCGCGGTATCGTTTGGCGATGAGCTCTTACATCAAGAGCAGGGGGCCCAACGAACTCATGCGCAATTTTTGCTGCCCATGATTGATGAGTTATTGGCAAAGGCAAGTATCTCCATGACGCAGCTAGATGGTATTATTTTTGGTTGTGGGCCTGGGAGTTTTACTGGTTTACGTATCGCCTGCAGCATTGCAAAAGGCTTGGCTTATGCTCATGATTTAGGGTTAATTCCGGTAAGCAGCCTGGCTACTATTGCTTGGGGTGCACGCCAACAGGCTGAACAAGCAGATTCTGCTGTATTGGCAGCCTTAGATGCGCGCATGCACGAAATGTATTGGGCTTATTTCCCGCAAGCACAATATGTTGCAGAAGAGCGAGTGAGTGCAGTTACTGAAATTGCCGTTCCTATTCAGCAACCCATTGTGCTTGCTGGTGTAGGTATTGATGAGTATTGGGCTGATTTTCCTGAGGCTTTAAAGGCACAAGTTAGTAACAGATTAACCGTATATCCAAATGCGGCAACGATGATTGAATTGGCAAGGGCTAAAAATCTCCCCGCCATTGCTGTTGCTGATGCACAGCCAGTATACGTTCGCAATCAAGTAACATACGATAAAAACTCTTAATTGAGTGAAGGAGATCTTGGTGGATAAAAAATTATTGGAAATTTTGGTTTGTCCTTTATGCAAAGGTAAACTTATTCATAAAAAAAATGAATTAATTTGTAAATTTGATCGTTTAGCATTCCCGATTCATGGTGATATTCCGGTTATGCTAGAGCATGAAGCTCGAGTGATTCCTTTGGAAGAAAAAGATAAGTTATAAATCCATTCACCTCAACAATGGCGAATATTAGTTCGGTGTTACCTGGTGGCAAGCAACTGTATCTTATACACATTTCTTACGACATAGCCAGGCTCTATATTTTGATATTTCGTCCCTAGAGACGGCTTGTAGGTTGGCCATGGGCACCAACCTACAATTTATAAATATAATCTTTAACTTAATGGCAGACTGCGGAGTGCCCGCAGAAATATGAATAAGATACAGAGGCAAGTAACCAGGCTATCTCTGCTTATTTTACGATCAATCTACAGGTGGTATCTAGTTGCTCATGCCATTTTGATGCAGTATCTAACCATGACTTATTAGGAACTAGCTGTTCTCCTGCTGTAATGGCTGCGTGGGGTAAGGGAGTAATGATCGCAGTGAAAAAGCTATTATGGTTTTTGTTATTCAACAGGCTAGTCTTTTGAGGAAGGCTTGCTAATTCTTCGCCTAGCAGGCTAATTTTTTTCCCTGTTTCTATTCCTTGTTCATAAGCTTGAATAGCATAAGAGTACGCATTGTAGCCGCTCCAAGCCATGAGTCCTAGAACAATTAATGATGGTGCTAAGGAAAATATAAAGCTCAATAAAAAAAAGGACCCAGTAAATAAAGCCGTATTACAGGTACTATCTACGGTAGAAAGCAGTTGCTGATTGCACGCAGAAATTTGCTCAATAAATTTGACAATCTCTGGCTTTTTTTTCATAAAATCAATATGGTTAGAAATTTCTTGGTTGTGAGTTTGTGTGCTATTTATTGCTAGAAGATGCGTCAGCATTTTATCAATGACATAGATTAAATCAGCAATGTTGCCTTTGCGAATGTACGTCATGGCAATGTTATAAAAAAGATTTGATACGTTGGGCTCAGTGTTAATGAATTCACGAGCATAAGCTGCGACTTCTTCTGGGAAATCTTTAGGTAATTCTCCAAGCACTAAACTGTTTTTTTTCCAAAATACTACGCCGTTATTACATTTTGGCAGTCCACTTGTAAAGGTAGTATTTCGTACTGCAACTGATTTTAATAAACTTGCGTACATGTAAAATTTACCAAAATCATCGGTGTCTTGATTTTCAATTTGTTTGCACAATAAATCCAGCTTTTTTGATGGCATGATATTCTCTCCGAATGGTGTGGCACGAATACCCGTATTGGACTGTGCGAATACGGGTTACGTAATGCTATAAACTTGCTTCTTGACGACGTTTGCGCCAGTAAAGTAGCACTGCAGGTAAAATCATTACAAAAATACCTATGGAGAAAACTAAACGGAAATGAGAGGCGCTACCAAAGTTCATGAATTCAACGGGGGGTATGAAGCCCACAATTAAGGTCATAATACAACCACATAGACCTAAAATGCAGGTAAGATAGTAACCTGGTTTGCCCCCAGGTATTGCAAAGGGTCTTTGTACATGAGCAAATTTTGCTTTTAGCCTCCATGCAGCAATAAACATCAGTACATACATCATAATGTACAGCTCAGTACTTAAGTCGGTAAACAACCAATAAATCGCATTCACACTAGGGAATAAAAGAAAGCCGCTGCATAATACCGTTACCAATACTGCTTGTGCGATTAAAATGCGGGAAGCAACACCATGCTTATTTAATTTGCATAAGGGCTTCGGTAGGAAATTATGGTTTGCTGCCATGAGCAAGCCTTTGGCAGGGGAGATAATCCAATTAATCATGCTCCCCAAACTTCCTAGGAGTAAAAGAAAAATCAAAATAGGCATCAGCCAAGTCAAATGATAGGCATGAAAAAAATTACTGAAGGCTTGCATGACCCCATCCACAAGACTAATTTTCTCTTTCGGTAACACGAACGCAATCGCGAGAGAACCTAAAATCATCGTAGATAAGATAAGTAAGCCTGAAAAGAAGAGCGCTCGGGGGAAGTTCTTTTGCGGATCTTTCACGTTACGCACATGCACCGCAGCCAACTCCATACCTAAAAACGAAGTCATAATTGCCGTAAGTGATACCCAGGATTGGCTGTCTTTCCATTGAGGTAATAAATGAGGAAGACTAAAGTCAATAGCAATAGGATTCCCTTTAATAACCCAGATAATTGCCAGCAAAATAATAAAACCCATAGGGATAATCATACCTAAAATGGCACAGATTCCGGCAAAATGAGCTGAAGCACGTAGCCCTGATAAGCCTACAAAGGTTAAAGACCAGAAGATAGTGAGAATTACCGCAATCAAATAGTATTTATTTTGTGCGAGCTCTGGATTGACTAAATAAGCTAATGCGCCGGCAATAAACGAAAGAATAGTGGGATACCATACCAAGGTATTTATCCATTGCAGCCAGATCGTAAAAAAGGCCACATTCTCACCATAGGCATGATTTACCCAACTGTAAATACCACCTTCCTCTTCAGACCAAGTTGAGGCTAATTCGGCTGCAACCATGGCGACGGGGATCAAAAAAACAATAGCTGAAAAGATAAAAAAGAAAATCAACGACGAGCCGAACAATGCCGTGCCGGGTAAATTTCTAATGCTATCAATAGCACCAGTTATCAATAGGACTAGAGCAAGTACAGAAATTTTTTCCGAAGACCAGTTGTTCATTAATTCGTTCGAGTTGTTAAAAGGGGAGCATTATATACTTAACATACTTTAAAATGCTATGTATGCTTTTAATTTCCTCTGATTTAGAAACTACGATGCTTCGTACACTAGGATAAACACAATAGATTGAATACCCAAGTATTAGAATTTAATTAAAAAGTTTGAAAAATTATGGACTTATAAATAAGACGCGGGTTATTGTTGATATCCAAAATTACGGACTCGTTGGGTAGTACAATAATGAAGATAAGGAAGTGTTTATTTTTACTGAACTCTGTATTGGCATTTTTTTCTTTAGAATCTGCCTCCTTTGCTGCCAAGGAACAGTGTGGGGAGTTACTTGATCAAATTATTTTAAAATATAAAGAGGTTAATAGTCAGGAGCAACCTGAGCTTGATAAGTTATGGTGGGAACGCTTTTCGCAAAAAAGTGGCTTGCCGGTACAAACCATCAAGCCTATGGTCAGTGGTGCTTACCTGGTGGTTGTGGACTCTGAAAAATTAAAACACTTATCCTCAGCTAAAAATATTTCGACAGACAAATACTTTAGTGTGGGTTTGACCAAAATATTAAAACAACCTGATGTCCAATACGCAGATCGTGATATGCGTTACTGTTTGATTAAACCTCCGGTACATACCTCTAACACAGACCCTTCGGCTTCAACTATGCAGGTATCTATTTCTCATGCCTCTCAATGGGATGAGTTTCGCTACCCTGGAGTTATGTTGGAGTCGGCTCCTGGTTTGTTAAATGGAGCCTGGTCGATAACATTGGGTTATGCAACACCTCCGATTGTTATTTCTAATTTTGAAGCAATTAATTACAACCCTGATTTAGCTCCTAATCTGTTGACTGGTTGGAATTTTGGTACTCACAGTACGGATGTCAGTCAGGTAGGTGATGAGCATGGCACACACACTGCCGGTACCATTGCGGCAACAGGTGCCATTGCAGGGATTACAGGCATGGGGCCTTTCCTGAAAATCCTGCCTATTGTTCCTGGCTCACTTTCAGACTTAGAGCAAGGACTCTATTGGGCTATGGGCAGGGACATTCCTGGGGTTCCGCATAACAATTATCCAGCAAAAGTTGTTAGCATGAGCTTTAATTACCCCTCATATATTGGGTGCCAACCATCCTTACAAGAGGCACTCGATGCCTTTATTCAAAATAATGGGGTTATTACGGTCAGTGCAGGAAATGACAATGTACCTGCATCAAACAATCCACCACGGTCATGCAATAATGTAATGGTGGTGGCGGCAACACAAATTAATGGCTATCGGGCTAATTATTCAAACTATGGGCCACGAGTTACCATTGCTGCTCCAGGAGGGGAACAGGTTAATGGAGATCCTTGTGATGCCAATGGTATTTTATCTACAGTTTCTGCAGGAGGGGGATGTCAAAATAGTGGCTTTTCATTTTATGAGGGCACGAGTATGGCAACACCTCATGTTGCAGGGATCGCGGGATTAATTTATGCCATAAATCCTTATCTTAGTTCTCAGGAAGTAAAAAGTATTCTATTGGAAAGCGTTGATTCTTTTGCTCCTACCCCAGATCCTCAACGCTCGTGCCTTGGTGAGAAGTCTTGTGGAGTAGGAATTATAAATGCATACAAAGCGGTGAAACTTGCAACCTCAGGACACACTGTTATTGCTGCTCCCTCATCTACAGACTTGAGGTTGAAAAACTCGTTTGATCCCTTTAATCGTTGTCCCCCTAACTTCTACGTACCTACAGCGCGCTCAATTCCGTCACCACTAGCAACCAAGTGGGAAATTAATCAGGCAACTCGTGCATGCCAGCCACTATCAGCTTATGAAACTCCTGTATTACAAGTTAATGGCGCACTCCTTACTGCGTCTTATGGGCGTACCGTATTTACTTTAGCAACACCTGGAGTAATTTGCCGTATTAACGATGCAAATGGGTTCATATGCTAATTACCTGTAGGTTGAGCCCATGACCCAACATGGAGTTTTAATGTAACTGGATGCTCTTGTTGGGTTATGGGCCCCACCTAGATTTTTTGTTTAGCGACGTAAAGGAAATAAAATGAAAAAGAATTTATTGGTTGTAGCGATGCTCATCCTATCTAAAGCCAGTATCGCTGCCTCTTTTTATGCTAAGTTTGGTGCCGATTATTTATGGAGCCGTAGTGGAAACTATTCCCTCCAACGGACTGATCCAATAGCGGGTTCTATGTCACCAGAAATCAGCGCGGGCTCTCTCCATAGCAGTAACGGCGCGGGTAATGTAGCGCTAGGGGTGAGTCATTTGCTTAATTCTAATTGGAGGCTCAGCTTGGAAGCTTCTTATTTGCAACTATCTGGATATTCTAAAAAATTTAATCCTTTTATGGCAGGTCCTTATGAAGTTGATGATTTGATTAATAGCTTTCATTCCTCAATGAATGGTAATGTGGTGGCTGCTATTTTTAATATTGATTATCTCGTTAAAGCTAATTATTCAATCTACGCTGCTCCTGGATTGGGTGTTACCAATCTGAGAGCACATTCTCAATTAAATTATCAAGCTTACGATTATGAAGAGAAGTTGGTAATGAAGGCACACAAGACTCAAACTAATTTTAGCCCTCAGGTTACAGTTGGCCTCAAATATGCGATGACAAAGCATCTGATGCTGGATGTCGGGCTAAGTTATATTTTGCTTGGAAAAGTACGTTTTGGTGAGTTGTCACGAGATAGTGATGATGAAACAAAAACTGAGGTTATCGCAAAAACTACTTATTTATTCGGACCAAAGCTTAATTTAATTTATTATTTTAGCTAATAAGGCACTGACTTGTAGGTTGGGCCCTCTCGCCCAACATTGAGTTCTGGTGTGTTCGAGGCAGCATCGTTGGGTTAGGACGCAACTTCCAATTTATCTATTTATTCTTATACCCATCTCGACAAGACGGTGATTTAGGAACCGCTTGGTTTTTTTCCCATTCATCCGGAGTGTAGAGATGCATACTTAACGCATGCATCCCTAACTCAAATTCATTAGCGAGTAAACGGTTTACTAAACGATGTCGGGCAATACGACTTAAATCAATGAATTTAGAAGAGACTGCGGTCACTTTAAAATGCGTTTCTGCACCTTGAGGAACATGATGATTTGATGATTCATCATCAACACTTAAATAAATAGGGCTAAGTTCCTGATTTAACAATTCTTCTATACGTATTTTTCGTGACATGCTAAATCCTACAATTTGCTGGGACATATCGGTTATTACTTTTTTCAGTTACTGCACACTCCCAAGTAATCGTTGTTGTAGGTGGCGTACCCGCACTGAGGAGTTCCCCTTTGGATTTGGGGCTCATAGTGATTGCAACATTTTGAGCGAGTGGCGTGTAATTAATAGTAATCACGCCAGTGTTTTTGGCAATACTGACATTTTTTACAATAGCAGTAGCCGTGGGGCTGCTCCATCCCATACTTAAATCAGTATTTCCGGTCAGGGCATTTTCAGAGACTGTGGTTTGGGCTGTAGTCGCTAAACTCAAACCTTCTGTTACTCTGGCTCTAATCAGGTAATCTTGATAGGAAGGGATAGCAACGGAAGCAAGAATACCAATAATTGCTATAACAATCATTAATTCAATTAATGTTAAGCCTTTTTGTTTCATGTGTTGCTCCTAAATATAATCGTTTTGAGATAAGGCTACAGGGATATCCCTGTAGCACAGTGTAAATCGATCCTAAAGTTTCTTGGCAATTAACTGATTTTTTAAGCGAACATAATCAGGTATACCATTAACATATTCAGGATAGGCTTCGCCTTGAATCAACGGGGCTAGATAACGTCGGCATGCTTCGGTAATTCCCATTCCATCTTCAGAAATATATTCTGCTGGCATGGCTTTTTCCTGATTCGCTACGTCAGCTAAAGGTACATGATTGATGGACCATCGATAGGGTTCATCTTGTTCACGCACGATAATAGGCATGATTGCATTATGACCTTTAACCGCATATTCAACTGCTGCTTTTCCTAAAGCATAAGCTTGCTCTACATCAACTTTGGACGCAATATGGCGTGCTGCACGCTGGAGGTAGTCCGCTACGGCCCAGTGGTATTTATAGCCCAGTTCAGTTTTAACTAATTGAGCAATAACTGGGGCAACACCACCAAGTTGTGCATGACCAAATGCATCGCGTAGGCCGGCATCACTCAAGAATTTACCTTCACTATTACGAATTCCCTCGGAAACAACCACAACGCAATAACCATGCTCTTTAACACAGTCCTCAACCTTTTTAAGAAACTTAGCTGGTTCAAAAGTGATTTCGGGCAATAAAATAATATGTGGTGGCTCACTGACGTTTTGACTAGCCAAGCCGCTGGCTGCTGCAATCCAGCCTGCATGACGGCCCATTACCTCAAGAATAAACACTTTGGTAGAGGAGGCGGCCATGGATGCCACATCAAATCCTGCTTCTTTAGTGGAAATCGCAACGTATTTAGCAACAGAACCAAAACCAGGACATGCATCAGTAAATGGTAAGTCATTATCTACTGTTTTGGGAATTCCAATACAGGTGATTGGATAACCCATTTTCTCTCCTAATTGAGATACTTTGTGTGCTGTATCTTGAGAGTCTCCACCACCATTATAGAAGAAATAGCCGATGTTATGAGCCTTAAAAACTTCAATTAGACGCGCGTATTCGTCACCATCATTTTTTAATTTATAACGACAAGAACCAAAAGCACCGGAGGGTGTTTGCATTAATTTAGCAATATCGGCATCAGTTTCTAATGAGGTATCGATTAATTCTTCGTTTAATGCGCCAATAATCCCATTTTTAGCAGCGTATACTTTGCCGATCTGCTCGGGATATAACTTAGCGGTTTGAATTACAGCACAAGCTGAGGCATTAATTACTGCGGTTACACCGCCTGATTGTGCATAGATAGCATTTTTTATTGTCATTTTTTCTCCTGCTTTATGAGTCGATTCGTCTGATGCTAGCTTGTGTTTAAAAGTGTGTAGTCCTAATGTTAATGTTTGCTGGGCTTTACCTCCCAGCCTACGTATTATCTGGCTTTTTAGAGGACTGAATTATCGTGATACTCCTGCTTATCAATTAAAAAATCAGCCCATTTTGGCTCTGCTAATAAAAATGTCAACAAAACTAAGTATTTTTTTCGGGTAGATTTTCATACTCGCTAATTACCGCATCAATACTTTGAATTAATTCGGCAAAGGGAATGGCGAGTTCGTCAATAGAGGCGGGGCGCGCGGCCATCTTTTCTACCTGGATTACCTTCGCTTGTAAGGTAGGCACTCCGGAAAAGCAACAGGCTCCATGAAGCTTATGTGCTGCAGCGCCAAGTTGTTTGATGTCTTTGTTGTGCATGAGATCGATAAATTCTTCACGATTTTTATGCAGCTCTTCAACAAATTGGCGTAAAAATTCTTCTGCAAGCTCTTGGTTTCCTGAAACTTTTTGTACGCAGAGTTGCCAATCAATAGCAGCATGTTTGGCTCTATCAACAATACGTAGAATATGCATCAATAATTGCTTTTCATCAATGGGCTTTTGCAGGCAAAGATTTATGCCTGATTTCTTTAACTCCGTATTATTGACATCACTGCTATTGGCGCTAATCAAAACTACCGGTGTATGTCGGTTGAGTTGGGATTTTTGACGAATGATTCGTGCTGCATCTAAACCATTTAGCTTCGGCATTTGCAAATCAAGCAGGATAATATCGTATTTTTTTTCATTACATGAGGAAACAGCCATTTCCCCATCGTCTACCGCATCGATGTTAGCATGGGTTCCTAACAATGAATCCAATAGCATTTTATTTACAGGATTATCTTCAGCAATTAACAAGTCTGGATGCAGAAAACGTAATTGTTCTCGTAAGCCATCTAATTCATGATTCCCTTGTTTTTTTTGAGGGCTTTCGTTAATGAGTAATTCAATAATATCTTGCAGTTTTTGGATACTAATGGGTTTAAATAAAAAGCCATGTGCCCCTAATGCCGCATAATCATGAATATGCCATTTGGAAATAAGTACGTAGGGGAAATGATTATGGGCAGCAATAATTTTTTCCATTTGCCGTTCACAGCCTTGGTTTACGTTCACGAAGGCCATTTTACAGTCTATATTATCATCTAGGGCTTGAGACAGCTGACTAAATGAACTCACGGAGATACATTCAATTCCCCAATAACCTAAGCCATTACATAAGGCTTCCAAATGCAGAGGATTATCATCGAAGCACAAGACTTTAAAATGAGCAAAGCGATGTGTTTGATTTTTTTCTATTTCATAAGCAGCTAGTTTTTCCACTTTGATATGAGCAGTAAAAGCCGAGCCCTTGTTGAGCTCACTGGTCATGCTCAAACGACCACCCATTTCTTCACAAAGCTTTTTACAAATGACTAGCCCTAAACCAGAGCCCCCGTAACGGCGAGTAATGCTCGTATCGGCCTGATTAAATGCAGTAAATAGTTTGCTTTGATCCTCCGGGGATATTCCTAATCCCGTATCACTGATCGTAATGCACAGGGTGTAATCTTTTTCTGTTTCTTGTTCGATGTGCGTTCGGATAAGCACATAGCCATGATCCGTAAACTTTACGGCATTGGTTATTAGATTACTGATGAATTGTTTAATACGGAAGGGGTCGCCTAATACCGTTTTGGGTACGTTAATGTCGGTAATCGGAATTAAATCAATTCCTTTCTTATGAGCTGTAGGAGCCGCTAAAGTAAGTACCTCATCAATACAATGCCGGATATTTAAGGGAATGCAATCCAGATGCAATTTTCCTGCATCAATTTTTGAGAAGTCGAGGATGTCATTAATAATACCTAATAAATCTTGAGCAGAGGATTTAATGGTTTTGACATAATCCATTTGTAGTGGGTCAAGTTTACTTTCCAATAACACATTAGTAAAACCAATGACTCCATTCATTGGCGTACGAATCTCGTGGCTCATATTGGCAATAAACTCAGATTTTTGCCGGCTTTTTTCTTCAGTTTTTTTCTTTTCTAAAGACAGTTCAATATTTTTTTCTTCTAAAAGCTCCAGACTTTGCTGTAAATCTTCGGTCGCGACTTCAATATGTTGATTAAGGTCTTTAATTGTATCGATGTATTTTTTTTGTAAATGGGCGCATCCTTTTTCAATAATACCTAACTCACCTTTACTGGTGGTTTTTATTTCGGTTTCAAATTCGTTACGTAGAATTTGTTTCATGCTACGACGCAAGCGCGAAATGGGTAAATAAATACGTTTTGAGAGAAAATAATGGCTGGTTAGCCCCATTAGCAAACCAAATAAGGTAATGAAAATAGTAACAATCAGCATTTGATAACGTTTGATCAACATAGAACGTGTATCAATATCAATAGAGAGCCAACCAAGGATATCATCGGCTTGAAAGGCTGAAGCATTCGTTAGGTTTTTACTAAAAGTGTTATTAGAGTACAGATTAAATTTAGGAATAGTGACAGGGGCAATGAAATTAATAGTGAAGGGATTTATTTGCTTGCTTTCAATATAATCCCCTGTGAAATCAGGTGGCGTAAAGGGTTTATGTATTGAATGCTTCCCGCCGCGATAGGCCAGGAGTTGTCCTTCGCTATTATAAAACGCGAGTGCTTTAACCTCAGGGTTAATTGTTGAGGCATTAATTAAGCCTTGTAAGGTGCGATCATCTCGACGAAGCATGGCATACTGAGCTGCGGGTACTAATTGGCGAATATAGGCTTCTCCAAGGCGTGACATGTGCTGTTTTAGGTCATTACCAAAGAGGCCATTATAAAAGACTGCGAAGAGCAAGGCGACGAGAAAGGCTGGGATAAGGGTGGTAATTCTTAGCTGATATTTGATACCAATACTTTTCAAGGATGACTCCTGGGGGTAGATAATCTGACTTTTGTTTTCTATGTATCACAACTTATTTGCAGCATTCAAGTCTCTATGTAAGGCGCTTCACCCAGGCTACAAAGTCAGTTATTATATACTCAAAATGCTATTTTAAAAGTATTTGCTATAGCCCAATTATTTTACCCCATAACAACAGAAGAGATTATGACTGTTAGAACTCGATTTGCACCAAGTCCAACCGGATTTTTACATGTGGGTGGTGTACGCACCGCTTTATTTTCATGGCTTTATGCAAAACGCCATAAAGGCCAATTTATTTTAAGAATTGAAGACACAGATAGAGAGCGTTCTACTCAAGAGTCTGTCCAAGCTATTTTAGATGGCATGGCTTGGTTGGGATTAGATTGGGACGAAGGACCTTTTTATCAAACCGATCGCTATGAGCGATATAATCAAGTCGCACAGCAGTTTTTAGATGAAGGCAAAGCCTATCGTTGTGAATGCAGTAAAGAACGCTTAGAGGCATTACGTGAAGCGCAATTGGCAGCCAAAGACAAGCCACGATATGATGGTCATTGTCGTAATAAGAATCTTCCACTAACCGATAAACCTTTTGTGATTCGTTTTAAAAATCCAGAAGAGGGTACGGTGTCGTTTACCGATGAAGTTTATGGCGAGATTCATGTAGATAATAAAGAACTAGACGATTTAATTTTAGTACGTTCTGATGGACATCCAACATACAACTTTGCGGTAGTTATTGATGATTTGGATATGAACATTACTCACGTGATTCGTGGTGATGATCATGTGAATAATACTCCGAGACAAATTAATTTATTCCGCGCATTAAATGCTCCTGTACCAGTGTTCGCCCATTTACCCATGATCTTAGGCGACGATGGTAAGCGTTTATCTAAACGTCATGGTGCCGTAAGTGTGTTGCAATTTAAAGAGTTGGGCGTTTTATCCCATGCTTTATTAAACTATTTAGTTCGTCTTGGTTGGTCGCATGGCGATCAGGAAATTTTTAGTTTGGATGAGATGATTTCCTGTTTTGATCTTAAAAGCGTGAGTAGGGGCGTTTCTAGTTTCAACTATGATAAGTTGTATTGGTTAAACCAACATTATCAAAAAAGTGACGATCCTCAAGAAGTTGCCAAGGCTCTAAGCTGGCATTTTGAGCAAGCCGGTGTAGATTTATCTAAGGGACCTGATTTAAAAGAATTGGTCGCGATTCAAGCTGAGCGCTGCAAGAGTTTAGTTGAAATGGCTGAAATCAGCATGTATTTCTTTACTGACTCCATTGAATACGATGAAGATGCGGTGAAAAAGCATTTACGCACCGTTGTATTAGAACCCTTAATGGCGCTTTATGAGCGGTTTAAAGCGGTTACTGAGTGGCAAAAAGACACATTACAAGAATGCATTAATGATACCTGTGCCCAGTTTGATATTAATATGGGTAAAATAGCTCAGCCTTTACGAGTCGCGGTTACAGGTTCAAGTATGTCACCTTCTATTGATGTGACTCTGGTTTTATTAGGTAAGGACAGAGCGCTAAGTCGTCTGGAAGGAGCTTTAGAACAATTAAAGATTCGTGCGTCATCATCCAATTAATTCGCAAGTGTTTATATGGATGTAAATTTCGTCATCACGAGGAACGTAGTTATGAAGCAATCCATGAGTGTGGAGCACAGAATTCTGGATTGCTTCACTTCATTCGCAATGACAGTGAACGTTGAGTTGACGAAGAGTGCTCAAATACCATGTCTTTGCTAATGGCTGTTTTATATAATTGAAAAAATAATCCTCTCCCATGTATCTCCTAACTCAAGGAACGAATGAATGTTGAAGATTAAATCATGTGCATTAGGAATATGTTTAACGGCGTTAAGCCTTTCGTCTTTAACGCATGCAGAGCTTAAGTTAGCACCTGTTACAGATTCGTTACAAAAGGTGGTTGAGGATTACTATAAAAAATACAGTAAAAAGGAAAAATTTACTGCAGTTCAGGCTTCGGTATTAATTCCTCAATCTCAAGGTACTAATCAATACGAGGTTAAAACTGCATTTACAGGGACTTTTGGTTTGCCGCCAATTTCAAAAACCGTTAGCGCAGACAGTTTATTTGATATTGGCAGCATTACTAAGTCATTCACGGCGCTCATACTCTTGCAATTGCAAGCTGAAGGCCAATTATCATTAGATGATCATTTAGGTAAATGGCTACCCCAATATCCTAATTGGCGTGAGGTGACCTTGCGACAATTATTGAATATGACCAGCGGTATTCCTAATTATTCAGAAGACGATGAGTTTAGTAAAAAAATGGAGGCTAACCTATCAAGGGCTTGGACTGATGAGGAGCTATTAAGCTACGCTCACCCAGAAAAACCTTTACCTAAACATAGAAAAAGCCTTTATGAGTACTGTAACTCTAATTATATTCTTGCCGGAATGGTTATTGAAAAAGTGACTGGAGATGCTTTTGCAAACCAATTGAAGTTGCGTATTATTAATGCAAAAAATGGATTAAATCATAGCTATTATCCTGCGGGTCCAGAGGGACAAGCAACTCAAAAGGCAATTTCTTCACAGAAGGTACATGGTTATTATTTTGATGAAAAAACGCAAAAGCTTCAGGATACCTTTGACAATAACCTTTCCTGGGCTGGGGCTGCTGGAGCGATTGTGGCCAATACGCAAGATGTGGTGCAGTGGGTACAATTGTTGTATCACGGAACGTTAATTGATGCTGCTCATAGAGCGCATGCACTTGCTGAGTTAGAATCCGTGGTTTCGATGAAAACAGGGCTGCCGATTCCCACCGTGTCTGCTGAGGAACCAACTGGATTTGGATTAGGAGTTGGTTATTACTACGATAAAGAGCTTCAGCAAAAATTTTGGGTTTATAAAGGCAGTACTTTAGGATTTAGAACCATGTATTTCTGGCAACCTTGCAATAATGTGACTACTGTCGTTGCATTAAACAGCAAAGGGGGGGAAGGCAACCCTGATTCTAAATTAGGTGATAAAATTCTCAGTGCCAACCTTAAGTTATATAAATTGATTATCAAGTCTCATCCCGAATTAAAATGCACGCCATAATGTGGCAAAACGTAGCCCTTGTGGGCTACAAATCTGCGTGCTCAGACTCTCTATAGTTAATAGTTTTTTAATTTAATTATGGTAAAGTTTATAACCATATTTTTTGCCTGTGAACATTATGCCCCATGGTTCTATTACAATTGATATAAATAAAAAGACGGATCGATTTTTTATTGCCATTGCTAAAACTGATGTGCATTCATTTGTTTTCTTTGGCGTTTATAATCAGTTTAAGGTAAATAACTTATTAAGCCGAGTGGGGAAGGTATTTTACTCAAAGGAAAAAGATGAGTATTGTTGGGACGAGTTGGTGCGAGTGTTTCAGCTTCTCTTTAGTGGTCTTCGTGCTCAATTAATGGATGAAGGAATTTTTAGAAGAGGGCGCTCACAAGGAGCAATCAATTATCAAGCTTATGATATCCACTATGAGCAATATTTAGAATATCTAGCGATTTTAAGTAACTTAAGCACGGAGGATAATGTTTTTCGATGTTATCTACCTCATGAGGAGTCTGATGAACAGATTACACTTAAGTTCGGTATTGTTTCGCCTGAAACCCGTTCGCATGTGAATGCGGGTAAAATACAAGTCAGTGTAGCTAATTTAGACACCGGAAATACCTGTCGTCATAGCGCAATTGAACTGCTGGAAACTGTACGGAAAGAGCCCGTTACTGCTTCAGTCTCCAAAAATTTCTTTTTTGATTTACCTTATAAAACAGAATTTGAATATGGCCATCCAAGTGACTCTGTGCCTTTTTATGTGCTTCCAATGCCACCTTCAGTATATGTTGGATTGGGAGACAAGAAAGAGAACATTCTTAAGAAGCTCTATGCGCGTATGGAGCGTATACCGCGAATTGCCCCTAAATCTCAGGCGACAATGAATAAATTTAGCCAGCTTAAAGAGCTATATACTGATATCGCTGGTGCGGAGCAAGACTTAAGCCTTCAGCAGTTGCTAACACATATTCAAAGTTGGAAAAATAGTCATTTGGATTTATTAGACTCATTAAGAGAAAAGTATATTTGGGATTTCTTTTTTAAGAGAACATCAGCTACTATGTCATTGATTAATGAAATCGAATCTGAACTAAGTTCCATGATTTCCATGGATGTTTGCACTTAATTTTAAATCAAAGGAGTGAGGATGAAATTCTATTATTGTAAATCAGCTTGTTCTTTGGCTGTTCGAATTATCTTAAACGAATTAGAGTTTAGTTATCAGGATGTAGAAGTTGATTTAAAAGCAAAAAAAACAAAAAACGATGAAGATTATTGGGCAATTAATCCCAAAGGAGCTGTTCCGGCGATTATGCTTGATAATGGTCAGGTAATCACTGAAAACCAAGTTATTTTACAATACCTGGCTGATACAGCCAAAGAGCAAAAAGTTTTAGCGCCTGTAGGGGATTTGAAGCGCTACCATACTTTAGAGTGGCTAAATTACGTGTCAACCGAACTGCATAAATCTATTGGTATGTTTTTTAATCCAGCCCTGACTGACGAAATGAAAAAGAATGTTTATATGCCAATGATTCAGGCCAAATTAAAATATGTAAATGAGCATTTAGGAAAAAATACTTATTTAATGGGGAAGCATTTTACCCTTCCGGATGCTTATTTATTTGTTATTTTAAGATGGGCATATTATTTTAAAATGGATTTATCTGCTGTACCACACATAGAAAAATTCATGCAGCATTTAAAAACTCGCCCATCAATAGCCAAAGCTCTGCAACAAGAACAATAGTATATCAGCCAGGTTGCAAGCAACTTACGGCACTTACTTAAGGAATATTGTCTCCCGGCTTTCGTTGCGCTGCATCCAGGCTACATTTAAAATCGCCTGGATGCAGCGCAGCGAATTCTTCTGTTTTTTCCTAAGTAAGCACCATAAGTTGCTCGCAATCAGGTTTTCCCTTGCCAATAGCCACCTCAATGTAAGAGATAACTGCAGCTTAAGTCTTTACCAGAGTAATAGTTTTGTGCAATAATGTTTATTTTTAAACACCTTGGAGATTCAATACATGCTGAATGACAATACATTTACAGCTGAGCTGGATTTGAAGTTTTTTGGACATGCAGGCTTTGAATCAGCAGCAGGGCTTTCTGTATTAGAACAGGCACCTATTATCGCACGTAATGTATTGCGTGTATTGATGATGGGATGGACCGAATCCTGGAGAGAGTTATTAACTCCAACGGTTTTTCATGCAGTTTTTATTGAACGTAATCCAGGTTTTTTAAAGGAAATGCGCCGTGCCTTCCAAGAGGGTTTTTTAGAGTTATTTAATCAATTAGAAGGCCAACAATTTAATAAAAACCAATCAGAGCAAATACAGCTTTATTTAAGTAATTGTTTGGCATTGTTACCTTATAGTGATTTAACTCCCTATGAATCGATTAGTATTCCTCAATACATTGGCGATGAATGGGTGCTTGTGGAATATGCTGTAAAACCAATTGAATTAACGACTGGAAAAGAGCGTGATTCGGATCGGGTTTTTGCCTATGGTCTTGAGCCTCTAATCAATCGGGATGCTCAACCTCATTTAATTTTTATGGGAACCACCTATCCTGCAGGCCAAGGATTTTTAACCCAGATAAATTCCGATGCTCGAGGTTTTGAGTCCGTCAGGACTTCTTTATATAAAATAGGTCGACAGCGTCTTCACGAGTGGTTAGCGTTACAGCACAACCCCACTCACGTGTGTGGAACAAGCCTTGGGGGCTCACTAAGCTTATTGCTCGCGATTGATAGTGGGGATTATAAGCTAGCACGCGTTGATGCTTTAAATCCTGCGGGATTGCATGAGGCACCCTCAACTAATGATCTAGAGAACGGGAATAACTTGTCTCAGAAGCCTCGTGTTGTAATACAGAAACAGGGAAATGATCCTGTTTCTTATTTTGGTTTTTGGAAAGATGATTGGGAAATAGTAGAGGTAATGCCTCCCAAACATAAACAAGGTCCCACCTCCGTTACCGATCATGCATTAAACTATGCAGGTATTAAGGGCACTCAATTTACCTACATTAATGCTAAAGACGATAATGCTAAACGCAGCTCACGAAATTTTTGGATTTTTTCTGTTGCTCGCAGTGCATTTTATTATAGTGTCATGGTTCCTTATACTTACGTGATTCGCCCGACAGCTTATTTTTTGGCTAGGAATTGGCCTTTCTTGCTGCTGGCGCCAATCGTTGCCTTGGCTGCCTATGCTACGGTTCTTGGTGGGGTATTGGCTGTAGGGCTTGGTGTCGCTGCAACAGGGCTTGCTTTGCTGGGAGCTGCTATTTTTGAGCGCATTTTTAAAAGCACGGCGCAACCGCATTATGCAAAAATACATGATCCTTCTCTCCCTAGAAATGAAGAGCTGGATATTTATAATCAAGACAATGCCCTTGATGTAAGGCTTACTTACCGCGATGTAAATACTTATTATAAAATGATGCGGATGGCTAAGGGCAAAGAGTTTTTACCTCAGCATGAACGCACTTCAAAATACATTAGCACAATGACGAAACGAGAATTACTTGAGGCGAGTGAGGATCCTCTTAATGCCGATGCTGATGTGACTCTGCGCTTACCTAAAGCCAAAATAATACACATGAACCATGCTTTTACTCTATTTGGTAAAATAGGGGAGGATCAAGCTAGGCTGGCAGAGGCATTGAATGCCAGCCAGAAAGAGTATGCAAGTGGCAAAAAGCCATAATTTGGGGGAGTGTACTGACTGAATTACTGCGGTAATTCGAGTTAAGTACTTTTCAATGCAGTACAGCTTTGTTGTACTGCTTCACCCACAAAATCAATAAAATGGCGTACAGCGGGAACTAAGCCCCGTTTAGACGGATAAATGAGGTAGAAACTCGCAGTAGATAAAGACCACTCTGGAAGAATACGAATTAAGCTTCCCTCCTGAATTTCCTGACTACAATATTCTAACGGCAATAATGCAATACCCAAACTTGCTAAAACCGCATGTTTTAAAATTGTCCATTCATTACTTTCAAGGCGAGGAGTCAGTGGAATGCTGACCTTTTGTCCGTTTGTATGCATCAGTTGCAATTGATTGACACCATCCATTTTCGTTTTTCCTAACCAGGAAAACTGCGTTAATTCAGTAGGGAATTTTAAAGGTGCGTGTCCTTGCAAATAAGTTGGGGTCGCAATTAGGCAATGAGTGCTCTCTCCTAATTTACGAACGATTAAATTAGAGTCTTCCAGTTGATTTACCTGGAACCTCAAGGCCATATCAAAGCCTTCTTCAATTAAATCTACTTTACGATCACTGGCATAGAGATTGACACGTACTTCTGGATAACGGCGCATAAACTCGATAATAATGGTATTGAAATGCGACTGAGCAACCAAGGTAGGGCAGGTTACATGAATACGTCCTTTAGGTTTTGATTGTGCTTGAATAGCTACTTCTTGAGCAAAACTGGCTTGGTTCACCATGGCTTTACTGTATTCATAAACCAATTGACCTATGTCTGTTAAACTGAGCTTACGCGTCGAGCGATTAAGTAGGCGCACACCTAAGTAATTTTCTAATTCTGAAATACGTCGACTTAATTTGGATTTCGTCATTTCTAAGCTAAGGCTTGCCTGAGTAAAACTACCTTCATCTACAACACAACAGAAGAAATATAAATCATTTAAATCAGGTAAAAGAGTTAATGAACGCATAGCAGAGGCTTTAAAAACATTTATTGTTATTAATTATAGGACAATGTTTCATAAAATAGCTATCTTATCATTTATTGTTTTAATTATATGCTTAATACAGAGGCAAATAATTAATTCGGAGATACAAATGAACCTACTCGCTCTTGATAGCAGTATTTTGGAACATAATTCTATTTCTCGTCAGCTCATGAGACAATTTCTTGATTATTGGCAACAAAAATACCCACAAGCAGAAATAGTCTATCGTGATTTAAATAAACAACCTATTAATCATTTATCCAGTGAGTTGTTGGGTGCTAAACAAAAAGCATCTGTGGACTTGTCCCCATCCCTAAAAGAGGAGCTTGAGCTTTCCGAGCAGTTGGTTAATGAGTTTATTAATGCCGATGAACTTATTATTGCTGCACCTATGTATAATTTTACTTTACCTTCGCAATTAAAAGCATGGATTGACCGTGTTTTAGTTGCTGGACGCACGTTTAAGTATACAGAACAAGGGGTTGTTGGGCTTGCAGGTGAGAAAAAGGTTACTATCATTTCTACTCGTGGAAACCACTATTCAAGTGATGCCGTAATGAAGTCTAAGGATTTTCAGGAAGACTACTTAAAGCTTATTTTTGATTTTGTTGGTATTCAGGATGTTACTATTGTTAGGGCGGAAGGTTTGCATATTAATGAATCAATAAGAGTTAAATCAATAAATTTAGCTGAGCAAGAGATTAAAGAGCTCTTTCAGATTGCACATTAAAAAAGTAAGCTGGGCTGCTGTAGGGCCCAGCATTGGATTTAGTTGAGGCACTAAGCTTATCACGATGCTTTATTCGGCTTCCATTCATAAACCTTTTGCTCATCAATCACATCCGTAGTTTCCATGAAGCCAGTGCGATTTTTCAAGGGCTCTATCGCTGTTGCGGCGATATTAATGCAATTAGGTTTAGCATATTTTTGCATATGGCCGGCAATATCAATAACTCGGTCGCTTACCTGCTCAAGAGGCGTATCTTCATCGACATAGACAAAACCTGCATTTATACCGCAACGAATCAAAAAGTCGTGTTTTATTTTCTTTTCATTTTGATTAAAGCTTTTTAAGCGTTCAAGCAGGCATACGGCAGCACCGACAGCTCCATCAACGGTACGAAAACAACTCATAATACCATCTGGAGTTTTGGCATATTTAACTACCCCATGTTCTTTAAGACAGGAGTCTACAAATACGTTATAACGATCAAAGTCATAGGCGGCAAGATGTTTGTCTTCATCTCGTTTCATACCCGTTGAGTCAACCACATCAATAGCAAGAAAAGCTAATTGTTGGCCCATATTGTCGAGTTTACTTTTAAGGTCTGCGAATTCCTTAAGAAGCTGTTTTCTATCGCTAGGCTTAGTTGTACTTAATGCTTCAAATTTACTATCGATTTCAGACATTTTTTCTTTGGAAACAACACGGCTTATTTGGTTTCGCCATTCGTAATAGTCTTTCTTCTCTTTCTGTCTATTGATGATACTGAAGCATTTTTCTCTGAATGAAGCACAGAAATTAGCTAACAGCAGTAAGAGTATACCTAATATTAAAAGACTAAAATCAATGCCATGAAATTTATAAGGAATGATTAGCTTTATTTGTGATATAAGAGGTTGGCTTATTTGTTGTGTCCAGCTTGTTATTTTCATTAAGGTAGTGTACTGACCAGGGTTATCGATATAGTGGGAGCCAAAACTTATGGCTAACAAAAGGACAAAAAATAGAAGAACTAATCTTACTACTTTTACTATATATGCCAAGGAAGCTAATAACATCTTTATCATTTTTTACCTATTGTAGATACTCGGTTACTCATGGATTTAAACAAGCATTGGTTTAATAATAGGCAATAATTGTAGGATATGCGAACAAAATGGTTTTTTTAATGCAAATCGAAAGCGAAACGTCATAAACTGCGTACCCCGTATTAGCTTAGCATAATACGGGTTTGGCACTAAAAACGATAAGCTAATCGTGCAGTAATAGAATAAAGGAATGGGTAATAGGCATCAGCTGGGCTCAGTTGAGACTCTCCAAAACCAGCGGTGTAGTTTGCTACAACTTCCCCCATTATACGATCTGTAAAATTATAATTGACCCCAACGCCAAAAGTAGGCGATGCGCGCCAGTCATCAATTATTAAATCTTCGCGATAGAGGGCTGCGATTCCAGCACTAGAAAAGACTCGAAACTCAGTGCGAGGGATTTGCAACATAATCTTGCCTAGGACGCTGATGCTGTCTGTTTTAGTAGTTAAACTCAGTTTTCCATCATGATCATAACTGAATAAGCTATAGGAGGTGAAATATACTGTTGAGTTAGGATAACGCATGTAATTTGCTTCAACGGCAAAATAAGGGGTAAATTCATACCCAAGCAATGCTCCCCAAGTTGCTCCACCTTCTTGAACATCTACGGGTGTGGACATTAGCAAGGCAGTTTTCTGTTTTTTGTTGGTAGGGATCAGCGCATGCCAGGTGGTCGATCCATAACCGGCAATAGCACCCGCGTAAAAAGGATGTTTTACCTGGTTATTTAGACTTGCGTGGCACCCCGTAGTGGAAATAAATAAAAGCGAAGATAGAGGTAATATTGATTTTTTATTAATCACAATGCAATACTCTTTTTACTAAATCAGATCTAAAACAAGGGAAAAGTTGGGCCATCGGCCCAACTCGTTTCAGGGCAGTTATTGACAGGCTTTACCAGTAGAACTACAAATTCTGCCACGAGAATCTGCACCACCCAAACGGTAGCAATTCCAGTTATCCATACAATCTTGTACAGAGGTGTATTTTTGATATTCACATGCTTTTTGCAATGAACCAAACACGCTGATTAATCGCGCATACAGCATTTTCATATCTTGGCACATTCCTGCGGGTAAACCAGATGCTTGGCAATAACAAATTGCAGCAGTTTTAAATGAAGGGCAAAAACCGGGATTGTCTGTAGGAACTGCATTGTTGCAGGCAAATGCAGAAAGACTAAAAAAACACATCAGCACAGCAAAAATTTTTCGTATCATTTTTGAGACCTTAGTTTAGAGGAAAAAAGAATTGCAATAATGTATCAGAAAAATGGAAAAGCTGCAAAAGAGATAGGCTTAAAAGTAAGGTTTAGAGTATATAAAGCACGCGTAGCCTTGATGCAGCGCAGAGTAATCAAGGTTTTCCCTCTCTAATTCCTTTGATTACACTGTGCTGGACTAAGGCTGTTGGTTATAGATTTTCAACCGGCAGCTCTTATACGGTGTGATAACTCGTTCGATTGGGCTGCCCTGCATTTTGTTCTACCACCAAGGAATCCATAATCTTAACTACTTCTTTAGTGACTTGCTTGCGGAATTCTGGGGTTAGATTTGCTGAAACCACTAGATAATGAATATATTGCTCATGATCATAAAAAAAGCATGCTTCAAAAACATAATCAATAACTAATAGATCTTCTTGATAGTTTTTTATGGGGTGAGCTTTTAACCCAAAAAGCTCGGATTTCTCATCCAGATGATCAATATTAGCAATAAAATCATTTCTAACATTAACGTTCATAATGAAATGCGTGTTGCGTTTAAAGAACATTAATCGCGCAATAGAATGTTGTAAAATTTTATGATAACTCGGTGAAATCTTTAATAGTTTTGTTGCAACGGGCATTAATAATTTGATTAATGCTGCTCTGATTTTTTTACCTTTAAATCGCAAGGTATGGGTAGCACCGAGCTTAATAAGATTAGAGCAATGTTGATGGTTACTGGTTTCAATTGTTGCTGCGCATATTTGTTTGGCCAATGTGCTTACCGAAGCATGCTCATTCAAATCGATTTTAATAGGTTCAATGCGTAAAAAAGCGCCGAGTGAATGATCATAGATGGGGTTGTCGCGCGTTGACTTAACAATATTCATGACGGTATACGGTGCATCGGTTGGCGCACTGTTGCAGTAATTACGTAAGGCAAGAGCCAGTATGGCACAAAGTCCGTTATTTAGACTGATGTGATTTTTTTTACAGAAGCGCTTTAACTTACTTAAGGTATGAATAGGTATCTGTTCATAAGTTGAATAGCCATGGTTTACTGCACTCATATTTTCCACTACGTATTGTTTGGGAAATGAAAAGAATGAAGCATCATGTAAATATTGTTCCCAGAAGCTAATATTTTCATCTAGTGAAGTAGTAATTACCTGTTGGTCAATATAGACATATTTCTTAAACGTAAAGTCGGTTTCAATGCTATCTATTGATGGTGGATTGGTGTGATAGAGCAAATAGTATTTAGATAAATCAGCAAAGATAATGGTAATTGATGCATCATCTGAAGTGATATGCGGCATACTAATTTGCAGTTCGCTAAAACCATCTTTTAGATGAAATAATTTAATGAGAATGGAAGGGTAATCCTGTGGCCAATGGTGAGAACTACTTAATTGTTCCATGGACATGAGGAGTTTTGCCTCCGCATCCTGTTTTGATAAGGTGCTTAGATCTTCAACAAGAAGCGGTAGAGCCACATTTTTTTGTATTTGTTGTTTGGGGCTAAGTTTTAATACACGATAGGTTAATACTTCATGCTTCTTTAAAACCGCTTGGAGGGCATATTCCAAGGCTTCTCGATCGAGTTGTCCTTGGAATTGTTTTCTGGCAACAATGTTTAATTTTTTTGCTCGGGGCTCAAAAGTGTCCGCCATCCATAACACAAATTGGAATTCAGTTAACGGAATTTGCCTATCCCCAGGATAGTGCTCCTCATGATGAGTATGGATTTCCGATTGTTTCGCATTCTTAATCGTAGGGATTAACTTCGCAATCGAGGAGGCTTTATAAAAATCTTTTAAGGTAATACTTTTATGGAGTTGATGATTAATTTTTGATACCAAGCGTGCTGCTGATAAGGAGTGTCCACCTAGCTCAAAGAAATTGTCATTTAGTCCAATTAATTTAACCCCTAGTTCCTCAGCCCACATTTGTACCAATTGCTTTTCCATAGGTGTTGTCGGTTCTACATAATGTTGGCTAGCCTCTATATGAGGGCTCGGTAAAGCCGCCTTATCTAGCTTACCATTTGCTGTGAGTGGTAGGATATCAACGCGGACAAAGGCTGCAGGAATCATGTATTCAGGAACATGATTTTGGGGAAATTGTCGTATTTGGTTGGTGCTAGGTGACAGATGAGGCTCGTTGTCTTTTAGAATATAGTAAGCAATCAGTCGTAACTCATGTTGTTCATCTTTTTGCGCAACTACGGCCACATTTTTGATCATACAGTGAGTTTTTAAGCACGTTTCAATTTCTCCTGGTTCAACACGAAATCCACGAATTTTAACTTGATCATCCTGACGGCCAAAATATTCAAGAACCCCATCAGAACGTTTGCGACATAGGTCTCCGGTTTTGTAGAAGCGTTTGTTTTCGACGGGGAGTGTAATAAATTTTTGCTGGGTTAATTTGGGTTGATTTAAATAGCCTCGAGCTAAGCAGATACCACTATCAATAACTCTCCCGTTTCTCCATCAGAAGCGGGCGTTCCATGCTCGTTGACAATAATGCAGTGAATCTTTGGGCCTGTTGTACCAATAGGAACATTGAATTCAAAATCAGAAAAACTGTGTGCATCAACTCGATATACGGAAATTGCAACAGTAGTTTCTGTAGGGCCATATTCATTGAAGAGGACATGATTTGGATAGAGTGAAAGCCAAGCTTTACATTCTGTTGCGGTTAAATTTTCGCCGCCTAAGATAATTGACTTTAAGTAGGGCAGCTCAAGATAATTATTTTGAGTCTCATGTTGCAGCGTTTTAAAATAACTAGGTGTGGTTTTGATGATATCGATTTGCGCGTGCACCAGGTATTTAAGATAATGGCTTATATTTTTTTTGACATCATCCTGGCAAATAACAACAGTTAATCCCAGCAGTAATGGCGCCAATGAGGCGGATACTGCCATATCAAAAATCGCACTGGAAGAAAAATCAATTCGTTGTTGGGGTTGGCATCCGGTATATTCTGCAAGCCATTGACAATAATTAATTACAGAATGATGTTCAATTAAAACCCCTTTGGGAAGGCCAGTAGAGCCGGAGGTATAAATAATATACGCTAATTGCTCAGAGGAGAGCGGGGCACTCACATTGTCAGTAGCTTGCTGGCTGATGTGTTTGTCTTCTTTATCAAGAAGAACCAAATCGCCTTGATATTGAGTAAATTTATCACTAAACGTTGATTTGCTAATTAAAACAGGTGCCTTACTGTCTTGCAGCAAAAACAATAAACGCTCTTCGGGTTGATTTGCATCTAAGGGCAGATAAGCTCCGCCCGCTTTTAAAATTGCAATAATGGCGATAAGAAAATCAAAGGAGCGAGGCAGACACAGTGCAATGGGTGTATCGGCCGTTACTCCCTTTTCTTGTAAATAACGCGCGAGTTGATTTGCCTGGTTATTTAATTCGATGTATGTGAGCGCTTTCTTTCCATGTAGGGCAGCAACATACTCTGGAAATTTACGAGCTTGCTCCTCAAATAAACTTGGTATTGTATTTTGGATACCCATGTTTTGTACCTACATTGTTATTGTTATAGTCTCGGTAATAAACGATTAAGCCACTGTGGCAAATACCAATTCCATGATTTAAATAGAGCCATTGTTGCTGGGACTAAGAAGCTTCTTATTAAGAAGGCGTCCATAAAAATAGCAACAGCAATACCTAAGCCGAAGGCTTTAACCATCAATACGTCAGCGACCAAAAATGAACCGCAAATCACAATAACAATAAGGGCTGCACTGGTGATAATGCGGCTGCTTTTTTCAATTCCAAAAATAATACTTTTGTTATTATCTCCAGTTATTTGATGGGCCTCTTTAATTCGCGATAACAGGAAGACCTCGTAGTCCATTGAAAATCCGAATAGCGCGCAAAAAATAATGACTAACAAGCTAACGTCCAGCATGCCCTGAGGTTCAAAATTTAGAAGATTAGCGAGGTATCCTTCTTGGAATACAAACACCAAAGCACCATAAGAAGCAGATAGACTTAATAAGTTCATTAAAATGGCTTTTAATGGTAAGAATACCGATCTGAGTAGAACCAAGAGTATTAGATAGGAAAAGATCATTATCCATAAAATTGCATGGGGTAAAACGTGGTAAATGGTATGTAACACATCAACATTACTTACAGCCGTTCCGGTTAACTTCATCGTTAAACCTGAAATTGGATCCAAATCACGTAGCTCGGCAATTAGCTTTTTGGTTTCAGGGGAGTTGAGCTGATATTTGCTTACGATATTGAGCACGGTTAAATGCTTTAAGGTGGTATTTGCTAACAACTGTTTTACATGAGAATCTGACAGACTACGTTTGTCATGATATAGGGTATAGTATTGGCTTTTAGTCAGGTCAGAATCACTGCTGATGATACCCGAAACCTTTTTAATGCGGGGGTTGTCTTTCAATTTATCCACCAGATTATAAATCTTAGACAAGTTATTTTTTGATAAGATCGAAGTATTGGACGTTATCACTAATTGGATAGGATTTAATTCTTCAATAGTGAATTTTTCCGCATAGGTATCATAAAAACTACGTTTGGCAGAGTTTTCAGGGAAAATTCGATAGTCTGAAATACCGAATTTTACGGATAAGAATGGGTATCCTAACACGAGTAATAACGTTAATATGGAAAAGAAAAAGATATAAGGGCGCTTTACAACACGCTCCGCTATCCATCTCCAATAACTGAAGTCTGAGTTTTTTCTTCGGAAAAAACGAATCGGTAGCAGATTAATTTTCGTCTTCAGGACGGCTAGAATTGCGGGTAACAGCAGGGTTGATATAAGAACGGCATAAAATACCGCCATAAGTCCGCCAACAGCAACAGAAATTAAAATATTAATCGGAAATAGGAATAGGGCGCTTAAACTCACAAATACCGCTAACCCACTGAAGACAATTGCTTTTCCTGCACTGGCTTGCGTAACGGCCAATGCTTCTCCACTGCTTAAGCCACTCTTTAATTCATCACGAAAACGACTGATAAAAAATAAGGAATAATCCAAGCATAAGCAAAGACCCAATAATAGGGCGATGTTGATGGTAAATACGGAGAGCGTAAAGTAATGTCCAAGAAAATAAAGACTGGTTAAAATAATTAGGGCACATCCTCCACCTAAAATAATAGGCAGAAATGCGGCAACAACCGAACCAAATACAAAAAGTAAGGTAATAATCGCAACGGGGGTTGCAATAAAATCTGCTTTATAAAGATCGATTTGCGTTTGATGGGTCACTTGTTCGACAAATTCAGGTTCCCCACCAATTTGCATGGTCATATTGGCTGGCTTTTTGATGGCAGCCTTAAATTCTTTTAATTGCTCATCACTAATTGTTTTTTTGCTTTTAAGGATTACTACTGCATAAGCTGTATGCTTGTCCTTAGAAACTTGTTGTTTTTTATAAGGCAGTAGAATTTCATGCTTAATAGAGTAATCATCTAGGCCAGACAATGATTTTTTAATCTTAGACATGAATTCATCATCAGTCGTCTTCAATCTAGAACTGTGGTACATGATAATAAATTTATTGTTATTGTCGTAACCAAATTCTTTGTTCAGGAAGTTTTGCGTACGGGTACTATCAGAGAACAAGTCGACAAAACCAGTTGTTTTAAAGGGATCCATGATTTTAGGTAGAAAGGGAATACAACCTAAAATAAGCACTATCCAGAGGATAATAACGGGCCAACGAAATCGATTAATAAACTTTCCTACTTGGTAAAAAACCATATATTCTTCTCATTATTTAGCAGAAATTAAAGTAACTTTGCAGTAAAACTACAGTGCAATGTGCTTAATTTATTGCGAAGTTACAAAATAAAACCTCACAAAAAAACGATGACTCTTTAATCATATTAGTATAAATTAAGCATTATTGTTTTGTTTTAGCCATTGAAAAGGTATTTGTGCATCACTACGAGGATTTGATAACCATTTTTCACGCTTGTTTCGGCGCGGATTATAACACCAGATTGGTGAAAGGTGGTAATGAGCCCATTTATTTACCAGCTGATGAACAACGTGATTATCATGCTATTTTCTTTGCCCATGGTTTTTTTAGCAGTGCATTACATGAATGTTCTCATTGGTTAATTGCCGGGGAAGAGCGACGGAAACTGGTTGATTTCGGTTATTGGTATGCTCCTGATGGACGCACGGCGGAACAACAAGCTTTATTCCAACAAGTTGAAGTAAAGCCCCAAGCAATCGAATGGATCCTCTCTAAGGCTGCAGGGCATAAGTTTCGAGTAAGTATTGACAACTTAGATGGCGAGCAAGCGGATACGGAAGCATTTAAACACGCAGTGTATGAACAAGTAAAATATTATTGTACGCATGGTCTTTCTGAACGGGCCAAGCGCTTCCGCGATGGAATTAGCGCTTTTTATGGTCAAAACGTAGTCTTATGTGCGCATGATTTTTCATTAGAAGAGCTATAATCAACATGTAGCCTGGAGTGACACGCCGCAATCCAGGGTTGGAGCTCAAATGTTCACTGAATTCATTATACAGAAGCTTGGCCATTGGCTATTGCATCAAACACCACCGCAAAGAGCTTATCTTTGTGATTTTGATAAAATATGCCATAAGCTTTTCATGAAGGACGCTTACGATTTTTAATGTTTTAATGATGCAACACTACGCCAATGGTCCAATCTATATTCTGTGCCGAAGGCACATAATTCACTGGTTGTGTTGGTGAAAACCCATAACCCTGCACCATTAAGGCATAATAAAAAGCAGGTAATAGGCAATAGGAGTCAAGATACTCATTATCAGGGTAGGTAGCACTCAATGTGTCCCATGCCTGATGACAAGCTAAATCATTGGCTTGTTGCAAGAAATCCTGGGTAGTTAATTGTCCACCAGAAAATTGGAATGGTTTACTTTCAGCAAGATTAGCAATACCGCCAATAGCATACCAAGAACGTGTAGGCTGACTATTCAAAAGTGGTTGAATGATTTGGTTTGCCTTATGTACTCCATTGATCAGTGATTCAATTTCTTGCGCACACTCATGAGCATTTCCAGCACCTAACCCACCACTAGGAAGAGGGTAGCTATCAGAAAAGCAGGACGAGGAATCCAGTAACTGATGAGCCATTTCATTTTGACCTAAACCAAGAAAACTATGTACGAATAAGGTAATATGTTGCCCATAAATGTTTAACTCAATAAATTTCCCTTTTTGTTGGGTTGCATCACTTGGGACAGGAAAGGCAATTTGAGTAGATGCGCCGCCAATATCCAAGACCCCAACAGATTCAGTAGAGGCTGACTGCAAGGTTTTGAGATGATAATTCACTGACAACCAGTCATAGAGTGCTTCATCATCGCCGGTAATTGTTTTAGCATCTATTAATTGCCAATTGGCATTCTGATTAAACCAGTTTCTTATGTTTTGATAATAAACTTTCTGTTTTGCTTGGGGGACTAGACGCATTCCGGCGGTGGCATAAAAATAAACGGGCATTTGCTGCGTAGGTGCTCCAGCAAAGAGAATGGTCATATACGAATCAATCGTGTTTTGATTGGTTTCAATCGTTGCAAGCCCGGGGGATATTTTTTTTGCCCAAACTTCGGTAATGTTTGTTGGTGTATTGGTTTTATCTTTATCGTAGGTGAAAACATGGAGTCTGGAGCCTGTGCTTCCTGCATCAATTACTGCGATACATTGGTGGTCTTTACAGGGATTTTTTTCGGCATAGACATTTGTTGATATGACGAAGAAGCAAGAGATAAAGATAAAAAATCGCAGCATAGTCTCAACCTATAAGATTCAGTGCGCAAATAATACACTATGTATTTTTTGTTTTCAATATGATATCCTCACAAAAAATGCTAAATTACTAAAAAAACATTAAATAATAGAGCTTGGTTGGATCACTGTCATTAAAGTTCGGGATTATATTGAAACATTGTAGGTTGGGCCCTAGCCCAACAAAGGCATTGAGCCACACCAGAACTCAATGTTGGGACCTGACCCCAACCTACAAGTTAGTGCAAAATTTCTTAACTTAATGTTCGTGGGTATGGACATAGACTACTCTGTTTTACACTGGATTACATAATAATGACAAAAGAGCACCTTGGCGCAACCTACGCAGTTTTATCCGGCTTTTTATATGGATTTATTGGTTATTTTGGTTTAAGTGCCATGAATGGGACAATGTCATCAAGTACCATGTTATTTTGGCGATTTTTTATTTCCAGTGTGGCTATTCTAATTGTATTGTTTCCTCAACTTAAAAAGAGTACGGATACCACTAAAAACATGTTAAATGCGTTTTTAACGGGTGTTATTTATTATGGTCTTTCAACCTTACTCTACTTTTTAGCTTGCCAGTACGTGAGCTCAGGGGTCGCGATGGTAATCTTTTTTACCTATCCTGTCTTAATTATGCTCATTAACTTTTTAGTATATAAACAAGCAATTCCTAAGATTTATTATCTAGCAATTCTAATTATTTTGATTGGCATGAGCTTTTTAGTTGACCTCAGTGCCTTATCATTTAATTTATCAGGTATTTTTCTTGGGGTAATTTCCGCATTTTTTTATGCGTGCTACATTATTTCCAGTAAACGAAATACCCTATCGCCAAACATGTCGACTTTGATGGTGTGCTTGGGATGTATGGTGACTGCGTTCATTGTTTCTCTTTTTAATCATACAATTGCTATGCCGTCATCAATCACTGTATGGCTTCATTTATTAGGTATTGCCATTATCGCAACGGTAATTCCAATTTTATTAATGTTGTACAGTTTACGTTATATTAGTTCCGAAAAAGCCTCTATTTTATCCGTTTTAGAACCTGTATTTGTTGTTATTTTTGGGGTGATACTTCTTGGCGAAGAATTACACCTTATGAGTGCTGTCGGGATTGTTCTTATTTTGACAGGGGCCTTGATTACCCTATTTAGTCATAAAATCAGCCTTGAGCTGGGACGGTTCAATTGGGGGCGAAGAGAGATTGTTGGAGAGTAGCTGGGAGTAATTAGCTTCGTAGCCCGTATTAGCGCAGCGTAATACGGGCTACATGATATTGTTGCTCTTAATACCAATTACCCGTATAACTATTAGTACCAGAACAATCACTAGGGGCGCATACTCCATTGCATGGATTACCGCAGCAGTTACTCAAAGCTACAGAAGCAACCACCATAGCTAAAACCAATATTATTTTTTTCATGGCCTATCCTTGTTATGACATATAACTTAACTATACTCCAGGATTGTTCATTTAACCAATTAAAATTCAATGATCTACTATTTGTAACCACTGCAATTTCCATAAATCAAAAAGAAATAATTGATTGGGTTTATGCTCTAAATAAGGGCAGACATTAATCACACGATGATTGGCAAGTTCTCGAAGTAATTCCGAAGTTACTCCCTCTATATTCCACTCACAACCGTTAATATAAAATTGGTTTATCAGCTCCGAATTTTCTTCCACATAAGCAAAACGGCAAGAGGCATCGCGCACAAGAGTTAATCCTGATTGTAATTCCCGAATAAAGCTTGGCAAATCACCCAGTTCATCCTCTTCCAAGGGCATTGGTAATTGCTGTTCGGCATTTTGATCTAAACGGGTAGCAAAACAACCAAACCAAGACTTCATTATTTTTTCATCGTTGATTAATTGCTGTAAGAGTTTTTGCGCGCTTTGCCAGGCAGGTTGAGTAATTTCTGAAGTGTTTTTTAAATGTGACCAATCTGGATCTTGATATAAATCGGTGAATGCGCCTTTTTCAGATAAAAAATCACCAATGCTGTCCCATAATTCCTGCCCTTGGTAGCTGCGATATCCAAAAGAATAGGTCATGCAGGCTTCAGAGCGAGAGATACCATAATGTCCGACATGGGGAGGTAGATAAAGCATATCGCCTTCTTCAAGAAGAATCTGTTCCTCTACAGCAAAACGCTCCATGATGCGTAGTTCAAGATCTTTAAGATAATTGTCCTGATTGCATTCTTTAGTCGTTAATGACCATTCGCGACGCCCTTGAGCCTGATATAAAAAGACGTCATAGTTATCATAATGAGGCCCCACACTGCCATTTAGTGCAGCAAAGCTAATCATAATGTCATCGATTCGCCATTGAGGAAGAAAATCAAAATGATCTAGCAGGGCATATACCTCCGGGATTAACCGATCCACCCCTTGGACTAATAAGGTCCAGTGAGTTTGAGGCATAGAGCTAAAATCTTGCTCTGTAAATGGCCCACGCTTTAGATGCCAGGCTGGATTCTGTTCAGGTGTTTCCCAGACAATACGGCTTTCAACATCGTCCTCTAAGGCTAGTCCTGCTAATTCATCTGGAGATAAGGGATTAATAAAATTAGGCAAAGCATTACGAATCACTAAAGGTTTTTTTTGCCAATATTCGCTAAGAAAAGTTTTTAAAGAAATATCCTGAAAATTGATCATGTGTACTCCCCGTAACCTTGATGCAGCGCAGCGTAATCAAGGTTTTGGTACAACACCCTGATTAACTGCACGGTTCGATTGTTCTAATTGGAATGCAGAATCCGTTCTAATTCTCCGCGCGCCTGACGAGCAAAGTTAATTAAGTCCCTTTCCTGTTCAAAAAACTCAAATGATTGAATTAAGGTTGCATTATCATGCTTTTTGAATGCTTTCGTTTTTCGCTCAATATCCTCATGCTTATAACCTAAAAACTTCATAACCTCTTTGGTCATGGTGAGCGAGGATTCAAAAACCTCCCTAATGAAATAATCAACATTTAGTTTATGCAGTTCATAGGCATGTTGGCGATTGCGTGCTCTGACATAGATTTTAAGATGCGGGAAATGCTCTTTAGCTAATTGCACAATTCTAAGATTTGCATCGACATTTCCCACGGTGACAATCAAGAGTTTAGCATTCTCTGCTCCAGCACTTTTCAGTAAATCAAGTCGGGTGGCATCTCCAAAATAACCTATGTAGCCAAATTTTCTTAACAGTTCTACCTGTTCCGCATTATTTTCTAATACGGTGATTTTTACTTTCTCGCCATTGAGGAGACGGCCGATAATTTGTCCAAAACGCCCATAGCCAGCAAGAATAATATCATTGCTTTCATTAATCGAGTCGTATTCTTTTTCCGGGACCATACTCATGTAACGGGGCAAAATAACGCGGTTATACAGCAGCATTAAAAAAGGTGTCGTCAGCATGGAGAGGGCGACGACCAAGGTGAAAAAATCGATAGTATTGCTATTAATAACACGGGTTGAGCCTGAATATTGGAAGAGTACAAAAGCAAACTCAC
Source organism: Legionella lytica (assembly GCF_023921225.1). Lineage (NCBI taxonomy): Bacteria > Pseudomonadati > Pseudomonadota > Gammaproteobacteria > Legionellales > Legionellaceae > Legionella > Legionella lytica. The sequence goes on along the minus strand of NZ_CP071527.1, from coordinate 2,369,296 downwards.
TGCCTTGAGATAGAGCAAAGGCTAGACCAAAGGTTTGAAAATTAGTTAAATCAAAGTAACGCCCTAAAATATTGAGTGTGGTGGCTTTGACCAGAACCAGGACTAATACTGCGCCAAGGACAAGCCAGGCATGTTCTGAAAAGAGCGAAAAATCCATACCCATGCCTACGGAAACAAAGAACAGCCCGAGCAACAATCCTTTAAAAGGTTGGATATCAGCTTCAATGGCATGCTTGTATTGAGAGTTAGCTAAAACCACTCCAGAAATAAACGCACCTAAAGCAGGAGATACGCCTATTGACTCCATCAGTAAGGTGATTCCAACAACCAAGGCCAGGGAAAAAGCAGTAAATACTTCACGTAAGTTTGTTTTCGCAATAATAAAAAATAAATATCGAGATAAATAATGCCCTACCAAAATAATAGAGCCAATCACTCCTGCGACAACAAGAGCATGCCCCCACTTAGGAAGTTGGGTCATAAAGGAGGTTTCATGCTCATTAAGTTGAATATGTCCACTTAATTGCAGCAAGGGGATAATAATTAAAATAGGGATTACCGCAATGTCCTGGAATAACAGAATAGCAAAAGATGCTTCACCCTCTGCTGTTTTGAGCAGATTCTTTTCTTGTAACATTTGCAAAACTAAGGCTGTAGAAGAAAGCGAAAGGGCCATGCTGATGGCAAGGCTTGGTCGCCAATCGTAGCCCAGCATGATACCAATCGTGAATAAAGCACCGGTGGTAATCATCACTTGAAGACTGCCTAGACCGACAATGAGTTTTCTTAATTTCCACAACATTGAGGGTTCGAGCTCAAGGCCGATTAAGAAGAGCATCATAATGACGCCGAACTCAGCAAAATGCATGATTTGTTGCGAATTGCCAATGAGTTTTAAGCCGAAAGGGCCAATGAGTATGCCGACAATAAGATAGCCTAATACCGAGCCTAATTTAAATCGGCTGGCAATAGGCACCATGATGCTGGCGGCAGCAAGAAAGATAAAGACATTTAGTAAAATAGTTCCATTCATAGTATTAAACCTGGGATTTATTTAGCGTGACAATTTTTATATTTTTTACCGCTACCACATGGGCAGGGGCCATTTCTGCTTATTTGTTGCTTCTTGATTTTGGAGGGTTTCTCTTTATTTACCCCATTTACATAAAACCAAGAACCATTCTCTTTGTGAAATTCACTTAGTTCATGAATTATTTTTACTTGCCCATGCTCCTTAAAGCGTGCGCAAAACTCAACAAAACCAGTATCTGAATCAGTGGGTTCGGCACTGAGAACGTCTAAGCCCAGCCAGGTGACACTCTCTGCCCAGTGCTTGGCTTCGAGTGAGTTGAAACCTACTAACATTTGACCTTTCATGGTGCTTTTAATGTAGTCAATGTTGGCTAGGCTATAAGCGGTATACCGTGAGCGCATTAATTGCTCAGGTGTTTGTGGCAGCTGCTTTTTTTCTAGATATACGCCACAACACTGCTCGTATGTTTTTTGGGTTCCACAAGGGCAATCTGTCATAAGGCGCTCCCCAGGCAAATAAATTAACTCACCGATTATATGCGATATGGGCGTAAATTTTTAGACTTATTCTTTTATTAGCTTATTTTTATCAGAAAAAACTGGCAGAAAAGAAATAATCGGTGCACAATTTCGCAAAAAATGTAGGTTGGGGAAGAGGGCTTGAAGTTCGTTAGTTTATTCTACGTCAGACTATGGGGCTAATCGCACGTACTTAAGAAAAACAGACGAACTCGCTATGCTCATCACTTCCCGCAGACCATGAGCGAGGCGAATTCCTTAAGTAAGTGTCTTTAGGCTATGAGGTCAACCTGCATCCAATCATATAATCAGAGGTCATCGAAAAATGAATTCTTATTTACTGACACAAGACATAAAGCAAATCAATCAACAGGAAAGTGTTGAGCAGTTAGAAGATGGAAAAGTATTATTTTTTCCTAAACATGTCTTTGCGGACATTCATCCAAATCTTATGTCAGAGCGTATACTCGATGGTTCTCGCAAAAATATCAGCTACGATTCCCAGAAAAAGAGCTTAAATGCCTATAAAAAAGATATAAGTGGCTTGGATGAACAACTGGCGAAGATGATGCAAGGATATGCTGATTTTTCCTACCAGCTAATTCAAGCGGTCTTACCCTCATACGTCCCTCATTTACGCTGGGGGCGTACGAGTTTTAGACCAGCTCAAATTAATGGGCGTGTTAGTTCTAAGCGTAAAGACGACACTCGTTTGCATGTGGATTCATTTTCAGCAAGCCCGGTGCATGGATTACGAATTTTGCGCGTTTTTTGTAATGTGAACCCTCATAATGAGCCACGCGTTTGGAATCTGGGGGAGCCATTTACTAAAGTTCTCGCACGTTTTGCACCACAAATCGCCACCTACAGCAAGTTAAAAGCACATATGCTGAAATGGACGAAAACAACAAAAACATTACGTTCTCCCTATGATCATTATATGCTGCATTTACACGACAGCATGAAGCTTGATGATGAATATCAATCACACGTGAATAAAACACGTGTTGACTTCCCCGCGCAAAGTACTTGGATTGTCTTTACTGATCACGTATCGCATGCCGCGTTGAGCGGGCAACATTTGCTAGAACAAACCTTTTATCTCCCTGTAGATAAAATGGCAAAACCTGAGTGTTCTCCATTAGTACAGTGGCAAAAAATTAGGCCTGAAGTGGCTGTTTTTTAGGGCAAAATTCTCTTTACGAGGGGATGAATTGCACGTTATGATGGACTAGCATTAATTTTAACGAAGGACCGTCGTACTCATGCAAGGAGTTAAATCACCTGAAAAAAATAAGAAAAAACGGGTGATTCCCCCTAGTTGGAAGAAACACTTCCCCTCAGAAAGCTCATTAGGATTGTTGATCTTAGCCCTTGTGTTGCTGGCTGCTCTATTATGGTATTTTTTCGCGCACAGGCCCCATACAAATCCTGTTAAGCCGGTACCTATTGTTTCTGGGGTTGCAACAACTCGTGATGTCCCAATTTATATTTCTGCTTTAGGCACTGTAACTCCTGTTTATACCGTTACTGTTCAATCACAAATTAATGGCCTCTTAATGCAGGTTTTATTTAAAGAAGGGGACTTGGTTAAAAAAGGACAATTAATTGCACAAATTGACCAACGTCCTTATGAGGCTTTATTAACTCAATATCAAGGTGACTTAAAACGAGATACTGCTTTATTAGAAAATGCGCGCATCGATCTGAAACGCTACCAAACTTTGTGGAGAGAGGATTCTATTTCGCAACAAACTTTAGCAACCCAACAAGCTTTAGTAAAACAATATGAAGGGAATGTTGAGACAGATTTAGGTTTAATTCAGAGTACCAAGATCAATTTGATTTATTGCAATATCACTGCACCAATCGATGGACGAGTCGGTCTACGGCTTATTGACCCAGGTAATTTTGTACAAACCTCGACTACGAGCGGCATTGTTGTTATTACTACTCATGATCCCATCACGGTTATTTTCCCTATCGCCGAGGATTTTGTCCCACAAGTAGCCCCTCAAGCGTTCAAGGGCGAGAGCCTGGAAGTGAAAGTATACAATCGTCAGCAGAATCAGTTATTGGCAACAGGAAAATTAATTGCACTGAACAACCAGATTGATCCGGCTACTGGAACGGTAAAACTAAGGGCCGTATTTGATAATAAAGAAAGTAAGTTATTTCCTAATCAATTTGTGAATGTTCAGATATTGGTAAATACCCTAACTAAGGCGACTTTGGTTCCTACCTCGGCCATCCAACATACAACTACTGAAGATTTTGTCTATTTAGTGAATGCAGATCACACCGTAACTACAGCCCCTGTCGTGATGGGGCCGGCTAGTGGTGATGACACCGTAATTTCTCACGGTTTAGCACCTGGACAGCATGTCGTTATTGAAGGTGCCAACAAGTTAATGAATGGCTCCAAAATCATTGTACAGGAACATTATCCATCCAAAAAAACTAAACCGCATAGTGTCTCATGAGTATCTCTGGCCCATTTATAGCAAGAGCAATTGCTACCTCATTATTGATGTTTGCGATTTTCTTAAGCGGGGTCCTTGCCTATCAATTACTGCCAGTTTCTGCGCTACCGGAAGTCGATTATCCGACCATCCAGGTTTCAACTTTTTATCCAGGTGCTAGTCCTGATGTCATGAGTTCCACAGTGACAGCCCCGCTTGAGCGTCAGTTTGGACAAATGCCTGGTTTGACTCAAATGACCTCAAACAGTTCTACTGGCTCATCGATTATTACCTTACAATTCAATTTGGATATAGGATTGGATGTTGCCGAGCAAGAAGTGCAGCAGTCCATTAATGCGGGTAGCAGTTACCTCCCTAAAGATTTACCTAATCCTCCGGTCTACAGTAAAGTGAATCCGGCTGATACCCCCATTATTACTTTGGCACTTACTTCAAAAACCTTACCTTTAACTCAGGTTGAAGACTATGCTGAAACCCGTTTGGTGCCGAAAATGTCCCAATTATCGGGAGTTGGTTTAGTCAGTATTGGGGGCGGAAATCGTCCGGCGGTCCGTATCCAGGCCAATCCCAATGCCTTATCGGCTTACGGATTGACTATGGAAGATGTGCGTAACTTGGTTACTGCCTCAAACGTTAATGCGGCCAAAGGAAATTTTGATGGGCCACGTTTGGCCTATACGATAAACTCCAATGATCAGCTGTTATCTGCAGCTGTTTATAAGCCATTGATACTTTCCTATCAAAATCAATCCCCAGTACGCTTATCGGACATCGCTACAGTTATTGATGGTGCAGAAAATACGATGCAAGCAGCGTGGGTGGATAAGGAACCTGCGATCATCCTTAATATTCAACGACAACCAGGCGCCAACGTCATTGAAGTTGCTGAACGGGTTAAAAATTTATTGGTACAAATGAACGCTGCTATTCCTGCTGGAATTAATGTAGAGATTATTACGGATCGCACCTTGAGTATCCGTGCTTCGGTAGAAAACGTGCAATTGGAATTATTGCTGTCTGTAGTCTTGGTGGTTATGGTGATTTTTCTTTTCTTGCGTAAATTGCCCGCCACAATTATTCCCAGCATCTCAGTTCCTTTAGCTCTGGTCGGTACTTTAGGCTTGATGTATTTGCTCGGGTTTAGCTTAAATAACCTGACTTTGATGGGGCTTACCATTGCTGCTGGTTTTGTCGTTGACGATGCGATTGTGATGATTGAAAATATCATGCGTTATATTGAGTTGGGAGAAAATCCTGTTGAGGCAGCACATAAGGGAGCTGCGCAAATAGGTTTTACCATTGTATCTTTATCTATCTCCTTAATTGCAGTATTAATTCCTTTGTTATTTATGGGCGATGTAGTCGGACGCTTATTTCGTGAATTTGCTTTAACCTTAACGATAACCATTGCTATTTCAGCCTTTATTTCTTTAACTCTGACCCCCATGCTTTGTTCGCGCATATTAAAGGCTCAAAGTGAATCGAAGGTAAATTCATTTGAGTTGTATTTAGAGCGTCAGTTAAATCGCTTGATTGATGTTTATAAACGATCTCTTAGTTGGGTTCTTTCTTCACAGCCATTTATTTTATTGATCTTTTTTATCACAGTAATTATTACCGCTATTTTATTGTATGTGATTCCCAAAGGATTCTTTCCCATTCAAGACACCGGTATTATTCAAGGGATTTCAGTGGCAGCGGATTCAATTTCTTTTCCCGCAATGGCTGAGCGTCAGCAGGCTTTGGCAGATGTGGTTCTTGAGGATCCGGCGGTTGAAAGTCTCACTTCATTCATTGGCATTGATGGCACCAATGTGACGTTAAACAGTGGACGTATTCTTATTAATTTAAAACCTTTAAACGAACGCCCTAGTGTTAATCAGATTATTAATCGTTTGCAAAGCAAAATACACAATGTGACCGGAGCAACCTTATATATGCAACCAGTCCAGGATTTAACGATTGATACCTTAGCAAGTCGTACTCAATTTCAATACAGTGTGAGTGCACCGGATAGTGCTGAGGTGGTGAAATGGGCAAAAATACTCGAAAATAAAATGCGAGAAATTCCCGTTATAAAGGATGTAAATAGTGATCAACAAAATAAGGGATTGGTTACTTCCATCAATATAGACCGCGATACAGCATCTCGATTGGGGATTACTATGCAAATGATTGATGAAACCTTATATGATTCATTTGGGCAGCGGCAAATATCAATCATGTTTACCCAGCGTAATCAGTACCGGGTTATTTTGGAAGTATTACCTTTCTTGCGCCAAGCTGCAGTTGCCTTTGAAAACATATACATTAATTCATCAGTGAGCAAAGCATCAACGACAGGAGCAGCAACAAGTGCAGCATCTACGCCAATTACCACACCTAATACCATCACAGTAAGTAATCCTATTGGTCTTGGGGCGGCAACAATTACGACAACCAGTGGTTCTGTTCCCTTAAAAGCGATTGCCAGTATCTCGCAAACCTTAGGTCCTTTGGTTATTGCCCATAAAGACCAATTTCCTTCGGCAACACTGTCATTTAATCTCGCAGAGCGTGCTTCTTTGGGAGATGCGGTACGTGCTGTTAATGACATGCAAGAAAAGCTTAATGTCCCTTTGAATGTCGACGTAGGATTTCAAGGCACGGCCAAAAGCTTTCAAAACTCTTTGGCTAATGAGGGATGGTTGGTTGTTGCTGCTATTGTTGTGGTTTACATTATCTTGGGTGTACTTTATGAAAGTTACATCCATCCATTAACTATATTGTCTACTTTACCATCAGCATCAATGGGGGCTTTATTAGCACTTTATTTAACGGACAATGATTTAAGTATTATTGCGTTGATTGCGATTATTCTGCTCATTGGTCTTGTACTGAAAAATGCTATCATGATGATCGATTTTTCTTTGGAACAAGAGCGCCTTTATAAGAAGGCTCCGCTCGATGCAATTTATGAAGCGGCTTTATTACGTTTTCGTCCCATTTTGATGACGACCATGGCCTCCATGCTAGGAGCAATCCCTTTGGCACTTAGCCATGGCATTGGAGGGGAGCTACGACGTCCTTTGGGTATCGCGATTATCGGCGGTTTGATTGTCAGCCAGCTGGTGACATTGTATACCACTCCTGTGATTTACCTTACTTTTGATCGCATTTCGCGAAAGGTGATGGGGTATCGTTGGAATGGTTTGCATGTATTAGGCCGTTCTAAACACAGTGAAGGGCCGCCCGAATGATGCCCGTGTTTCTTATTAAAAGAGGGGAGGTAAAATGAATATATCCTCCTTATTTATTAGTAAACCGATCGCAACGATTCTGTTGGCATTAGGCTTAAGTTTTGCGGGTATTTTAGCGTTTAATTTATTGCCTGTAGCTCCTTTGCCACAAATTGATTTCCCCACCATTAGTGTGCAGGCCTCGCTTCCTGGTGGTAGCCCAGAAGTAATGGCTACTTCGGTGGCATCTCCCTTAGAGCGGCAGATTGGCCGTATTGCAGGAATTACTCAGCTTACTTCCACCAGCACGCTAGGGTTATCGAGTATTATCGTACAATTTGATTTGTCACGTGATATTGATGGTGCGGCACGTGATGTGCAAGCAGCGATTAATGCTTCGTTAAGCCAATTGCCGAGTAATTTAACCAATAACCCTACGTACCGCAAAGTTAATCCAGCGGATGCGCCGATTATGATTCTTGCTCTAACTTCAGATAAGTATCGAACGGGGCAATTATATGATATGGCTTCAACTATTTTACAGCAGCGAATTCTACGTATAGAAGGGATTGGCCAAGTCAACGTAGGGGGAGGGTCTTTGCCGGCTGTGCGTGTGGAAGTTGATCCCTTGAGCCTAAATAAATATGGAATTGGCTTTAGTCAATTAGCTACCACCATCGCAGAGGCGAATGTAAGCCAGGCAAGAGGGAGTGTTGTTCATGAGGATGGTACGGTGTCCATCATTAAAAGTAACGACCAGATGTTTAAAGCAGCTGAGTATGCTCCGTTGATTATCTCTTATCAAAATAATAATCCGGTACGTCTTTCTGATGTAGCACATGTGACTGATTCTGTTGCTGATGTGCATAATGCGGGAATAGCGAATGGTAAACCCGCGGTGCTTTTGGTTTTATTTAAACAACCAGGGGCTAATGTAATTAAAACCGTAGATTATGTAAAAAAAATATTGCCGCAACTGAAAGCCTCTATTCCGGAGAATATTGATTTAAACATTTTGATGGATAGAACAACAACTATTCGTACTTCCTTACATGATGTTGAATTAACCTTATTTATCGCAATGTTGTTGGTCATTTTTGTGACCTATTTATTCCTGGGTAGTTTTCGCGCCATGCTCATACCCGGTGTTGCTGTTCCCTTATCATTACTGGGAACTTTTGCGGTCATGAAGTTATGCAATTACAGTCTGGATAATTTATCACTGATGGCTCTAACTATTTCAACTGGCTTTGTGGTTGATGATGCGGTGGTTGTTTTAGAGAATATTACACGTCATATTGCAATGGGCAAAAAACCGCTACAAGCTGCTTTTGATGGTTCAAAGGAAATTGGTTTTACCGTAATCTCCATGAGTATTTCGCTTATTGCAGTCTTTATTCCCATCTTATTTATGACGGGTATTGTGGGGCGGCTCTTTAGAGAATTTGTGGTGACTCTATCTGTTGCAATTCTTATTTCCCTAGTGGTATCACTTACTTTAACACCGATGATGTGTTCACGTTTATTACGCTCTGAAGAAGAGGTGGAGCCCAATCGCTTTATGCGTTTTATTGATGCGGTCAAATTCCGTTATGGCCGTGGTTTGCGTTGGGTGCTTATTCATCCTGCCATGATGTTATTGTTAACTTTTGCGGCTATTTTATTAACTATTTATTTATATGTGATTGTGCCAAAGGGATTCTTCCCACAACAAAGAACGGATCGAATAGCCGGTTCCTTGCAAGCGGATCAAAATATTTCCTTCCAAGCAATGAAGAAAAAAATGATTCAATGCGTTTCTATTATTAAGGAAGATCCTGCTGTAGCGAATGTTGCCGCATTTATTGGTACGGGCCCAGGCAATAATACAGGCAATACAGGTACTGTATTTATCTTGTTAAAAGTTCCTAAGCATCAAAATATTCCAACAGAAGAAGTCTTAGCTCGTCTACGAAAAAAATTAGCAGTGATTACTGGGGCAAGATTGTACATGCAATCCTCTCAGGATTTAACCATTGGTGGTCGTGCGAGTGCCGCGCAATTTCAATATACAATGTCTTCTGATAGCTTGGCTGATCTTGCTGTTTGGACACCGCGTATTATGGAGCAATTGTCTAAGATTCCCGGTATTTCAGACTTAAATAATGATCAGTTGAATCATGGTTTGCAAACTTTTGTTAATGTAGAGCATGATACCGCATCACGCTTTGGTCTCACTCCAGCAATCATTGATCAGGAGCTTTATAATGCCTTTGGGCAAAGCCAAATTTCAGTGATGTATATGCCAATGAACCAATATTTTGTGGTGATGAATGTGGCACAAAAATATTGGCAATATCCGGCGATCCTAGATCAGCTCTATGTTAAATCTCCGGCCGGAAATGAAGTTCCCTTATCGGCATTTGCCAGTTTTAAACCGGGTTCAACCTTATTGTCAGTGAATCACCAAAGCCAGACACCTGCGGCTACGTTTTCCTTCAATTTAGCTCCAGGTACTTCACTTGGCGATGCTGTCAATACGATTACAGCAATGATTAATAAGATGGAGTTACCCCCCACAATGATTGGTTCTTTCCAAGGAACTGCACAGGCATTTCAGCAGTCTTTTGCGAATGAAAAGTATTTAATTCTAGCGGCTTTATTAGCAGTATATATTGTTTTAGGTATGCTGTATGAGAGTTTAATTCATCCCATTACCATTTTGTCTACCTTGCCTTCAGCAGGGGTTGGGGCTTTGTTGGCTCTAATGCTGTGTAGCATTGATCTCAGTATTATTGCGTTGATTGGTATCATTCTTTTGATTGGTATTGTGAAGAAAAATGCCATTATGATGATCGATTTTGCTTTGGAAGCAGAGCGCAATGAGAATAAAACCCCACGCGAAGCGATTTATGAGGCAGCCTTATTACGCTTCCGTCCAATTATGATGACCACTATGGCTGCATTACTTGGTGCCTTACCTCTGGTTGTAGGTTTTGGAGTGGGCTCTGAATTACGACGTCCATTAGGTATTGCGATTGTTGGTGGTTTAATCCTGAGTCAATTATTGACCCTTTATACAACACCAGTAATTTATTTAGCATTGGATACTGCAAGCATCCGCCTTCATCGCTGGATTGCGCAATTTAAATCTACTCGAGGTGCTTATGGTCAATCAGCCTAATCGATTAGTCAAAGGGTCGGCAGTGACTCTAATCGTAACTCTACTCGCATCCTGTATGGTGGGACCTAATTATGTGCGTCCCAAAGTTGTTGGCCCGCATGAGTTTAAAGAGGCCAAGGGAAAAATGGTTGCAGGTCCTGTACGTAAAAACTGGAAGCCTATCGAGCCGCAAGATGATATGGATCGGGGGGAGTGGTGGAAACTATTTAATGATCCAGTACTTAATGATTTGGAAGAACAGCTTAATCACTATAACCAGAATATTGTGAATGCTGAGGCGAATTATCGTCAATCTTTAGAAATTGTTAATGAAGCCCGCGCGAGCCTTTTTCCATCGATAACTGGTGCGTTTAATATTTTTAGACAACGCCAGGGAGGAGGTTCAACTGCATTCATTAGCTCATCAGGCGGAACAACTTCTGTAGGTACCGCAGCAACGGGAACTGGGAACACCGCAACTACCATCACCAACTACACGGGAATTCTCAATGCAACATGGGAACCCGATATTTGGGGCTTGGTACGCCGTACTATCGAAGCAGACCGCTCTGTGGCGGAGTCTAATGCCGCATTAATTGGCGTAACGCGATTATCCGCCCAAGGTTCTTTAGCACAATATTATTTTGAATTACGTACCTTAGATAAAAACCAACGCTTCTTAGACGATACAGTTAAGTCTTATAAAGGCATTTTGCGATTTACAAAGAATCAATATCGCTCGGGAGTGGTGTCACAAGCCGATGTGGTACAGGCAGAAAGCCAATTGGAAAGCGCACAGGCTGCTGCATTGAATAATGGCATTTTGCGTGGCCAATATGAACATGCTATTGCGGTATTAATTGGTCGTCCTCCCGCATTTTTATCGTTGAAACACATGCCTTTAACCGCCAAAGCACCGACAATTCCTTTAACGGTTCCTTCTGTATGGTTAGAACGTCGGCCAGATATTGCGCAAGCAGAACGCTTGATTCAGCAAACAAGCGCGCTCATTGGGGTCGCTGTAGCTGCTTACTTCCCGACTTTGACCTTAACTGGTACTGGGAGTGCTTCGGCAAATAGTTTCCACCGATTAATTCATAAACCTAATCTTGGTTGGTCGCTGGGCTTACAAGTGGCAGAAACCATTTTTGATGGTGGTTTACGAGCGGCTACCGTACGTGCTGCAAAACAGGCGTATCTGGCTCAGGTCGCATCTTATCGGCAAGTAGTATTAACAGCATTCCAGGATGTGGAAGACAATCTGATTGCTTTGCGTATTTTACGGGAGCAAAGTGTATTCCAAGATCGTGCTGCTGCTCATGCACGTTTGGCACTTAAATTAGTGGTGAATCAGTATAAAGCTGGAACAGTACCTTATTCGAACGTATTAACCGCGCAAATTACCGCGTTTTCTGCTGAGCAATCCGCTAATAATGTTGATGGTTTGCAAATGAGTGCTGCTGTGGGGTTGATTAAATCTTTAGGCGGTGGTTGGGTAGTTAAGCCGGTTAAAATAAAAGTGCAGGGTATTTGTGTTGTGAATAAAAATTGTGGGCAGAAGACAGCTTGAAAGTAGGTTGGGCCATCAGCCCAACTTACAAGATATCCATACAATCCTAATGCAACTGGACTGGCCCCTGTAACTCCTCAATAACCGCCGCCAATTTCTTACTCACTGGAACCCCTGTCTTTTTCAAGGTATTAACCAAATGTTCTTTAGCTCTCATCGGATCAGTCAAATTAAAACAAATAATCTCTGCAATCTCCGCAAGGAAACAATCAGAGCTTAGTGTTTTTGCTTTTTGAATTAATTCTTCAGCGTGCGGAATATTTTCTTTCAATGCGGCAACCAGCGCCAGACCACCCCAGCCATCAGCTAATTCAGCAACCTGATGGGTTGCACTTTGGTAGGTATTGAATGCATCATCCAGTTGATCTTGCAGTAATGAGCACCAACCTAAAGCAATACGACAATCATAAAATTCAGGATAAATTTCTATAGCTTTTTGTAAGCTATAATCTGCACGTTTAAAATCACCTTGGTTCATATGGGCACTGCCTAAGGCAAACCAAAGACGACAATCACCTGGGTTTATTTGCAATAGTTTTTCAATATCCTCTACTGTTGTTTCTTGAGTAGTTAGACCCAACATAGAATGAACCAGTTTTGCATCATAATTATCTGGATTGAGCTCAAGTGTTTGGTTCGCAGCTTGAATTGCTTGCTCATTTTCATCGCGATCAAAATGTAATAGTGCGAGAAGGCCCAAAGCGTCAGCATCCTCGGCATCATGAATTAATACGTCCTTTGCTAAATCTAAAGCTTGGTCTAACTCACCTTGGCCATGGTGTATCCGCGCCATTAATCGTTTTGCTTCTGGGTGATGTTCCCCTTCAATAATTGGGGATAGCACTGTTGCTGCATTTTCTAAGTCGGAATTAATAAAATGGGTAAAGCCCAGGTTATAACGAAGGGCTGGGGTGTCATCATACGTTAAGGCCTCAATAAAACTTTCTTGAGCCTGAGAAAATTGGCCGCGGTTTAAATGGAGTAATCCTTGATGACCAAGGCAGGCAATACGGTCGATATCATTTGCTTGATTAAGATAGTCTTGAGCCGTATCTAAGTCATCGAGTTCTATGTAAAGATCGCTGATTTTTACTAGTAAAGTCAGGTTATTTTTATCTTGTTCTAAATAAGAAAGATGACGATTTAATTGTTCTTGGACTTGTTGATTACTCATATGTAAGGTTCCTTGTCATGTGAGGTTGTTAAAAACTGGGGAACTATAAGCCTAACTTATAAAAAAGGCAAACCTATAATGTTGGGGGCGGGGATAGTACAAACTATGTTTGCATTAAAACGGTACCAGCTCCTTGCTTCAAAATATGCTATATCTTTAATTAAAGAAATAATTAATAAATTCGTAAGGTTATTTGCAGCTAAGTGGATTTGACAGCTAATTATTTCCCACATTATGATGATGTATAAATACTACTCAGGGAGGGTGTTTTTATGCTTGGGATGGTTGCATGGGAAGATGTATGGAATGTAATTAATTTTGCCAAAGATAAAAATGATGATTGGTTTTTGCAAGGTCCTGCCCGAAGATTTATGGAAACGTATAATGCACGACCCGGTTTTTTTACATCATATAAAAATGGCTATGAGTTTTCGGGTAGTTTGCTAGCCAATATTGTTTATCCTGCGGCATTGAGTGTTTTTTCTGGATTTTCTGTAGCCTGCGTTATTTTTGGGGCCGTTCTAGGGGTAGGTGCTTCACTAGCGGCAACGGGAGCTGCACTATGCGGTAGTTATGAGTTTTGCGATGAGTCGATTGATAATGCAGCGACTGCATTTCACATTGCGGGCTTGGGATTAACGGCATTTGCCATAAGTAGCCTTTTACTTGCCTTTAGCTTATTTCATACGCCTTTTTCTTTTCTTACGCGCTCAGGCTACACCCTTTTTTCAATGTTAACAGCTCCCAATTCCCAAGGTGAGAGCACGCCAGAGTCAGGTAGCGTTCAAGAAGTACATGCGGTGATACGTTAAGCGTTGATGAATACTGTTTTTCTATTTGACACAATATTTTTCAAAAACGTATAATGATTATTTTTTAGACATTATACTGGGGAACGGTATGTTTGGGTTATATGGCCAACGCGAAGTGAATTATATATTTTCAAACGATGCAGGAAGCATGGAAGAGATTGCGAGGAGAGCTCTCGATACGTACAGTGAGCGGCCTGGTTTTTTTACTCCCTATAAAAAGGTGAGTCATGCAGTTGGCGAGTTCATTGCACCAGTCGTTTATCCTTTCGCTGGAGGCACTGTTGCCGTGTTTTCAGTATTATCTGCAGCCTTGGCTGCGACGTTTGGTATAGGTTGTTTATTAGTTGCCGCTGGCGCATCGCTCTATGACGACCCGACTCTTGCCAATGAAGCATTTGATTTGGTAAGTACTACCTTGCAATTTATTGGGAATGCATTAGTGACAGCTATTGTTGCCGCTGCTTTAGGTGTCTTGAGTTTTCCTCATAGCATTGCATCGTTAATTACTCGTTCTGTAGCGACTGCCGTCCATTTTACTACAGGGTATACCGATGAGTATGAGTACCCGGAGGAAGATGAAGACGGTACGTGTTTGTCTTACTAAAAACGCGAATACCTAAGTTTTCGTTTGAGTCTAGATGTATGACTGAATTTAATCGCGTAAATCCCGGTCTTTGAAGCCGTGATTTACGTGCGATTTGCTAAAATTTAGCTATTTAAAGGATAAAAAATAACATAAGTAATTTGTATTTTTTTATTCTTAGGCATGTCAATATCATTGACATTATAGTAAAGAATTCCTTCACCAGTATTGGATAATTTACCTACAGCAAGTTTTACATCCGTCCCTTTCATTTCACTAAAGCTTTTTGTGTCCATTTGTTGCTCATCAAAGTCAGTAAAACTCCATTGCACTCCTTTCCATGGACCTGTAGGTGCATCTTTGCTTGAGTTATTAATTATGGAGTATGTTGTTGCTTTACCAAATGGAGTGGTGACTGCTTTTTGTCCGATAATTAGGCCATTAATGGGTGATTTTTGTTCTGTTTTAATTTTGAAGGAACCATCCTTTTCTTGTTGAAATGAAACATCAACGGTACCAGTTTGTTTTATTCTCATATGGTTTATATTATCTAGAAATATTTTATACTCATTTTCAGTAATTCCCAGATTGCTGTGATAGGGTAACGTTTCACCGGGCTTGCGATCTTTTATATAAGATTGGAACCATTCCTGATGCTCAGCTATTCCTTTTTGTAATTTTTGTACAATTTTATTTGCTTCTGCAGATGCGGTTAACTCCATGACTTTAGCTTTTATTTGTTTGTTAGGAGGGAAATAGGAGTTCCATGACTCAGCCATGATATGGCTGGAGAATAATAAAAATCCAGCCATTATTAACATTTTATTTGATAATTTCATAATAGTATCCTGTAAAAATTAAATTTTAATTAGTTACTTTGAGTCAATACTTAAAACCATATTTTGCAAAATAACATCCTTTCCTATTTATCTTAATAGGGTAAGGGCGCTAAATTTGAAAACTCCCCACCAAAGCCTGAACAACCAAATCCCAACCATCAATTAAAACGAACAACAATATTTTAATCGGTAATGAAATACTCATGGGAGGCATCATCATCATGCCAACGGTCATGAGAATTCCTGAAACAATGAGGTCAACCAATAAGAAGGGTAAAAAAATCATAAATCCAATTTGAAAGGCGGTTTGTAATTCGCTTAAGATAAAGGCAGGAATCAATTGATAGAATTTAATTTCTTCTGCAGAGGAGGGCAAAGGTTCCTTTGCTAATTGCAAAATAACGTTCATGTCCTTTTCTCGCGTTTGTCGCAGCATGAATTTTTTTAGGGGTTTGACGGCATTATCAAGCGCAGTTTCGGTGGTAATTTGATGTGCTTCATAGGGTTGATACGCTTCAGTATAAATGGCTTTAGCTACCGGCATCATGGTAAATAAAGTCAGAAATAGCGACAAACTGATGATCACAGTATTCGGGGGCGTCTGTTGCAATCCTAGCGCATTTCGCAACATGGAAAGCACAACCACAATGCGCGTAAACGAAGACAGCATAATTAAAATACTAGGCGCTAAACTTAAAACCGTAAGCAGCGCGAATGCTTGCAGTGCCGGAGAAATATTGTCCTGATCTAAATGGATTGGACCTATATTCGTTCCAGCAGCCAGTACCGTTAACGGGCAAAACAAGATAAAACAAAAAATAATACGCAGAAACATCATGATGAAGGTTTGACCTCCTGAACGGGATGAATAGCTAGGGCATTTTGATTGTCGGCAATTAAAAATCGTTGTCCTTGGTAGTCAAGAATGTAAACTTGCATTTTATGATGCACGGGGATTTTCTCAATGATTTTGCCTTGGATTGGGTTTTTTACTAAACCTTTTGAGCGCTTTGCCAAGAGGAAGAGCACCATGAGTAGGATTAACAAAACAACTAAATAAGGAAGCCAATGGATGTTATTGATTGGATCTTGTTTAAATGTCAGGGTGCTTTGGGCGTGAAGTGCTGGAGAAATGAGTAAGCATAACAGTGCTAAATATCCCTCTTTACGTGCTGCGGCTTCTCTAGTATGAGCGCTACGTTTCTGGATACCTCGGACAAGCCGCGGCACATAGACTGCAAGGAGCGACTGTTTTTCAGTTTTAAACTCAGGCATTACTCTGTTTCTCATGCATTAATTTCCGTAATCTGTACTGCAAAATGGTCATCATGGCTCATCAACTCGCCACGAGCAATTACACGGTCATTTAAGATAATTTCAACCGGCTCATCGGTTTTTTGAGCAAGCAGTAATTCCTGACCTGATTTCAGATCTTTTAATTCAGCAATACTTAAATTTAAGGTACCAATACGCACAGTGCATTGCACTTCAATATCGCCAACCAAACCTAAATAGTTTTGATTAAGAAATTGACCTTCAGTTTGGGGGGCATGTTCTTTTAGGCTTACTTTTTTTACGGTAATACTCATGATTTCCTCTTTAAAATAATTGATTTATGAGATGCTGATTGGCCTAATTCAGCCTCAGCGAATAGCGCTGTTCCACGGAGTATTCTTAATGGCTCAGTAATAGGATGCTTGGTGCTTAGTACGTCACCGACTTGCAAACTAGCAAGACTTTTGATCGATAAATTACTGGAGCTAAGTTCCAGTGATAAATGAATGGTTTGTTCGGCTAATGCTTCCTCAAGAGAACTCAAAGCGGTAGCTTTTCTTGGTGATGCAGGCAGCTGTTGATAAACCCAATCAGGGTTCGTAATCAGGGTGAAATTATTTTGCCCGCAGGCGAAGGTAAGCAGCACACTGGTGGAGCCAGCATAAAACCACTCTGGATTTTCTCCCTGATAGGGCAGCAGCATGCTGTCTTCTCGGTGGAAAAACTTATTGAGTAGTTTTAGGAAAAGCTCTTTGCTTGCGGCATGAAAAACGGATTGTTCACTAGCAAATATTGCCTGGGTGAGCACACTTAAATAATCACCTTCGATGCAAGCAAGTTCATCCTGATGCTCCTGGAGCATATAGGCCTGTTCTACCCGGTAGTTTTTGGGTGTCATCGCCAGATGCAAGCCAAGAGGAGTACGGCAGTACTCCCCATTCCATGCATCCAATTTGTGTTTAAATTGTTGGTTTAATTGCTGCAGTTCTACCGCATTAATTAATCGATAGGGCTTCATAATTTAGTTTCCAACTCTTCTAATAATTGTTTGTCTATATCCATAATCTGCGAGCAGGCTTGGAACATTCTTTGTAAAACGACAATATTGGCAAACTCCATGGTGGGATCAACATTCGAGGCCTCTAAATATCCGGATTGAATAGCCTCTAACTTTTGGGTATTGGCATGTCCATAATGAATTCCATGAGTTGTTTTTGCGCGAAAAAAATTGTCTTGCGTTTGGATTAAATTGTTTTCCATATCATCAAAAGAGGCCATGCCTATGTAGATACCTTTAATGATTTGTCCATTAGTGTAGTAGTAGGATATTAGGCCTTCTTCATTAATTCTAAGCTCATTTTGCTCGCCTTGGGGGTAACCATCATTTTTGTGAATTTCAATAATGGTTTCTGTTTTTTGATCGGTCGAGGCAGTACCTAATACTACATGTTCATCATCTCCATTGTATTGATTTCCGAGGTAAACAGAGATTGGTTGTCCGTTTAGAGATAATTGAATGGTGTTATGGCCTTCTAATAATCCCTGATAAATAGCATTAGTTCCATCAAACTCTATTGTTTGAGTGTATGGAGGGTTTATCTCATCCTTGTTATCGTATTTGATACCCGTTAGTATCCATTCTGTTGGTGGTGCAGTTTGATCGGGTCTTTCAGTGCCTGTGAATTTCAAAGTAATGGTATGGGGATTTCCTTGTGCATCGTAAATGTCTTTTAGCTCAAAGGTGATATCCTCATATTTAGACAGAGGGGATTGTTGGTTTTCTGGTTTTTTTTGAGGTATAAGTTTACCATGAATAAAAATATTTCTGGTGGCTTGGCCTGCAGATATTTTAGGGCCTTGCTCATAGATTGGTGTCAAATTGCCAGAATAGTCGTAGCCCTGCACTTGTCCACCTGTTTTATAATCAATCAAAACGCCATTTTCGAATTTGAAATGCCCATCACGAGTATAAACTAATTCATTATTTTTTAGTTTCACTACAAAAAAACCATTACCAACCATTGCTAAATCAGAACCAGAACCGCTTGGCTGATGATTACCTTCTTTAAAATTAATCGAGGTACCTTGCACACGTACGCCATGCCCATTTCCTTCCTCTCCATGCCCATTACCGAGAGATGAATAGAATACGTCGCTACGTTTAAAACCATGGCTTTGCATATTTGCTATATTATTCGAGGTATTTTGCAATCCGTAACTTGCAGCGAGCATTCCTGAAAGACTGCTATAATAAGTACTGGTCATTTTTGTTCCTTTTAAAACGCTATGTTTTATTTCTCCACTTGACGGAACTTCCCCGTTCAAGTCTTTCAATTAATCTATAGGTACTTGCTCTACAAGAATGTCGAATTACCGCAGTCAAGCGCGGTAATTCGGGGCTGGATGACAAACTTGTACAGAAGACACTTAAGCTTCAACTTCAAGAACTTGGTCCAATTTTGTCTTGAGATGCTCGTCCCCTACTAAAACCATTATTTCTATTGCCCCACTTTGCTGTAAAAATACTGACTTAACCTCTCCTGATAGAGCTTGCCCTTCTATTTTTACTTTTCTACCTAAAAGATTAAGGCCCCGATTTTCTTCGGCTATTTTTAATAACTGCTGTACTCCATCATTAGTTCCAGCTGCCTGCTGCAAGGAAGAAAATTGTGCCATTTGCGCCATAAATTCACGGTTATCTATAGGTTTTAACGGGTCTTGATAGGTTAGTTCTTGCATGAATAATTTCATGTACTCATCTTGGCCCATGCTTGCTGCCGCAACTGGTTCAGTCATTGTTTACTCCATTAATAGTTAAGCGGCTTAAGACTAAGCCTTTTTTCTTTAAATAATTTTGAATGAGCTGCACGAGTTCATTCTGTTCTTGTTTATTTAATGTGTGCAGATTTAGGGTTAGTTCTGCTTGTTCTCCCAGAATAAACAGGTGATTGTTTTTAAACTGTAGGGCACTTGTCATCATGCTATTTGAGATGCTATTAGCTTCTTTGATTGTTGAGGCATTCTGAGTGGATTGGCTCGTTTGCATTGGTAACGATGATTGTTCCAATACGTGCTTTAGCTCAGTCATAAGTGGGATCAATTTATTTTCAGGTGAATAGGGGGAAGTGGTATCCGCCGTTGGAGTGATTAATGTATTTTGTAAGGCAACATGTTGAGGTTTCTGGACCTGGGCAGAAGGGGAGAATACAGGCTCATTTTGCTTAGAAAGCAGCTGTTCTGTTTTCAGTGTTTGCAATGGCTTCGCATCAAAGTGTAACTCGGACTGTTGTAGCTGAGTTTGGTGCTGCCAATAATATTCATCTCCGCTACTTTGCTTGGCAGGGTTATTTAACCAATGTTCAAAGCCAACAGATGATTGCTGGTTGGTCTGTTTTTTGGACTGTCCATGGTATTGTGGTAGCGACTCGTTAATTTTCATTATATTCCTATTATCTACCTCAACCACGTTGAATAACCCATTCATCCAAGGCATTATTCTCTGCTTTCTTTTGTTGCTCCTGGCGTTCAGTCTGTTCACGTTCCAAATATTTTTCTAACATCTTTAATTCTGTTTTAATACGCTGCATTTTTTCCTGCACACTCCGTTCGGTATCTTGATGCTGTTTAAGCGCCATATTCAACTCTTCCTTTTTTTCATGTCGTTGCGTTATAAAATTGAGCCGGTTAATTTCAAAATCAGGATTAATGGTCAAGGAATTAATTCCTGCTTGCTGTATTTGCTTATCCAGTGATTCCATTTCTTGGCGCACTTTTTCTAATTGGTTTTGTACCTCATGTAATTGCAAATTAAGCTCATTAAGTTGCCAGTTTAATTTGGTCATCAGTGCTGCAAGCGATTTATTCATAATAAAATCTCTTTAAAGCGATGCATGAGTTCATTAAAGGATAAAGGCAGCTTTGTATCTTGAATGAGCAGCTCATTGATCGTGGGCATGTGTTGAACGGCGGCATCCAAGAGGGCATGATTTCCAGGTTTGTAAGCCCCCAATTCAATCAAATCTTTATTTTGTTCATAAATACTTAGGGTGGAGAAAATCTGGCTCATGATTTGCTGTTCTTCTGCACTAACCAAATGCTTGGCCAACCGAGAGACACTTTGCAGAATTGAAATTGCCGGGTAGTGACCTCGCTGTGCTAACTCACGAGTGAGTACAATATGCCCATCAAGAAGCGCGCGCATATGGTCAGCTAATGGCTCATTAAAATCATCCCCTTCAACCAAAACCGTATATACCGCACTAATACTTCCTTGATTCTTAAAATTTCCTGTACGCTCAACAATGCCAGGGAGCAACGCAAAAACACTGGGGGTATAGCCACGTGCGGTAGGGGGTTCTCCCAAACTAAGACCGATTTCTCGTTGTGCCATGGCAAAGCGGGTAATCGAATCCATAAACAACATGACGTGTTTGCCTTGCTGGCAAAAATATTCAGCAATGGAGGTAGCCGTATACACCGCCTGACGACGTTTCAATGCGGATTCATCGCTGCAAGCAACCACCAGCACTGATTTTTTTAATGTCTTCGCATCCAAATGATTACAGATAAAGTCATTGACCTCCCGGCCGCGCTCACCAATCAATGCAATTACATTAATATCCGTTTGCAGGTTTTGTACCATGTTGCCAAGCAGGGTACTTTTTCCCACACCACTACCCGCAAAAATGCCAATTCGTTGTCCCTTCCCTAAGGGCAATAAACCGTCTATAGCTTGGATTCCCGTGCTTAAACGCTCGCTAATTGGCAAACGATTAAAGGGACTAATCTTTTTATTTTGGGTAAACACCCGTTCTTTGTTGTGTATATGCAAACGCTCATCGATTGGTTTCGCAAAGGCATCAAGCGCATGGCCTAATAAGGAATCACCCACCGTAATACTTAATGGGCTTCCTGTGGCTCGCACTTTATACCCCATGCAAACAGGAGCCGAATCATAGGGCATAAGATAGACCTTCCCTTGCTCAAAACCGATAACCTCAGCCTGCATAATCGGTTGATGATGCTGATCCAGGATATCGCAAACCTCGCCAATGAATGTTTGTGGCGGTCCATTAGCAACTAGCTTTAAGCCAATGAATTGCTCAATTTCTCCTAAGCGTTCCACGGCTAAGAGTCCATTAATCCATGGATGCATGAGTGCCTCGCTGCTTTAATTGCAGTAAAACTTCTTTGAGTTTATCGATTTGTTTTTCGATGCTGGCATCAAAAACACCATGACTAGTTTTAAGCACATAACCTCCCAAGGCAAGCGACTCATCGGTTTTTATTTTTAAACCATTTAAATGCTGTGCACTTAATTGCATGACGCCATTTTGCAACGCGGCAATTTCTTGAGGATGTAAACACAGCTCAACTGATTGTTTGTCATTTAATTGCGTAAGAATATGGTTAATTTGTTGACTTAGTGCTTGTTGATTATTGCTGTTTTCAATAAAAAACTGTTTGCTGATGAGCAATACAATATCGGCAATTTCATGAGCCAAATCCAGGCGATTTTGTGCGACAGCCTGGGGTAGTGAAGCTAGCATTTGTTTCAATTGTTGTTGGCTTTGGTTGTTTTCTTGCTCAAACCGAGCACGCTCTTCAGTTGTTCCTGCTAAATAGCCTTGCTCATAAGCTTCTTGACGAATTTCCTCCCATCGTGACTCATCTACTACAGTAGGGGGCTCCGCAATAACCTCTTCAGTTAGCTCAGGAGCCTCTTGGTATAAATAGATTTCTTCTTCACTGACTAAAACATTTTTATAGAGCGTTGCCATGCGGCACCTCCAATTGTTCACTAAAGCTTAATTGCTTTTGCCATTGTTGGAAGAGGTATAATTTTGCCGCTGGTTTCAGCTGCAACACTTGGGTAGTTAATTGCTCGTTGATTTTCTGCTTTTGCATGCACGTCTCTAAAAACAGGGGCTCCCAAGCAAATTGTCCTTGCTCCAAAATAATGGCGATATAAAGAGGGTCTTGTTGGCTTAGCTGTTGGCAAAATTCCGGCAAACTAAACTCCTTAACTATCGGCTGAGGGCAAGGAAGATGACGAAATTTATTCGCTTCTTTAAGTAGTGCATGTCCTTTCATGCCTACAAAATGCTCGCGCTGTGTCGGAGTTAATTGGTTCAGTACCCAACGTTGATCGGCAGATTTTAATTTTGCTAAATTAAGCACGATTCTTTTTAATTCATTATTCATGATGATTTAGCCATTGGGTTAACTCAATTAGCAATTGTTGACGCTTTTTTTGTCGATTGCGTTTTAAGAGCAATACAGTGGCACTGCCAAATACGGTCAGTACGATGAAACCAACAAGAGCCTGCCATTTGCGTTCTTCATTCCACTGCTCCAAAACTAAGTCGTTAAAAGGTTTTGTAGTAATTTCTTGAGGGTTTGGTATGACGGTGGTTTTTAACACTTGAGGCATGCTAATTAAGGCTTCTACACTGATAATATCGCCTCGTTTTTCATCAAAACCTACTGTACTTTTTATGAGGCGTTGAACCTGTGCAATGGTTTTTGCATCCGTCTGTTGTGGTAAAACCACGCTAACTGAAAGGCGCTCAATGGTTCCATTGGCTCGTTTAAATAATTCTTTTTCACGGCCAAATTCATAGGTTTTTTCCAAGGTTAAATCCTGCTTACCTTTCTGCTCCCCTTTTTTATTTACCGTAGAATGCTTGGTTTGTTTTTCGTGGGTAATTTGTCCCTTGCTTTGAGGCTTCACTAATTCTCGTTGCAGCTCATCATAATTGATGGCCACATTGATTTTCACCATGACTTGATCTTTGGCAAAGATTTTTTGCAGCAATTGCATGACTTTGTCATTCAGATAATGCTCTATAGCTTTTTGTGCGGTGAAATGGCTGGAGGAGGGATCTTCTTCGATTGCTGATAAGGTATTTCCATTTTGGTCCACTACGACCACATTTGCTAAACTTAAATGTGCAACACTTGCGGCAACCAACTGTTGGATGCTGTGCACTTGTTTCGGCGTTAAAGCCTGCCTTAAATGCAAGGTAACCGAAGCTTTAGTCTGATTGTTTTCCCGGTCAAATAAATGACTTTCCGGAATCAGCAAATGTACTCGTGCCTGACGTATTTCATCAATACTAGAAATAGTGCGCTCCAGCTCTCCTTGTAAGGCACGTTGGTAATTAATTTTTTGCGAAAAATCAGTCATACCAAAATCATTTTTATCAAACAATTCAAAGCCTACATTGCCAGCCAACTGCATGCCCGAGCCCATGATTTTTAAGCGGGTTTTCGCCACCATATCCTTATCAATTAAAATGTCTCGGCCACCATTGCGAAGCTGATAGGAAATATTCTCCTGATCCAATTGGCTTAAAACTTTATTCGCGTCTTGCTCATCCAAATGATTAAATAAAATAGCGTAGGAAGGGGATAAGACCCACCAGCTGAGCATAAGAGTCATGATGACAATACCGGCGATGCATGCAACTAAACTGAGTTTACGTTTTGCTTCCAAATTGCTGAACCAGCGGCTTGCTGTTTGTAAATAATTCACTTTAAATCTGCTCTCTTAATAAATCTTGATACGCACTCATCAAACGGTTACGAATTTGCTCTAAATACTGAAACGACAACTTAGCTTGTTCCAGGGTAATCATGGTCTGATGCAAGTTTTCTGCATGGCCGCTGGCGAGCTCGTTTAAAGCTTTATCTGCGTTATTTAATTGAGTATTGGTATCGCCTATCTTGTCGCTTATCCAGGAAGAAAAGGACTCTGGGGGAGCGACTTTAGCTGACGCTATTTCAGGGCTTTGCACATTAGGCTTTAAAAAAATGTTATCTAGCGCATCGATTCTCATCGGTCATCTCCTATGCTTAATGCCTGCAAGTACATGCTATGTGCGCTATTGATCATTTTGACATTGGCTTCATAGGCTCGAGAGGCGCGTATCAGTGTGGTCATTTCATCAATTGTGCTAATTCCGGGATAGGTGACATAACCTTGTTTGTCGGCAGCTGGATGCCCAGGTTGATAAACTTTATTCGGGGGTAAATTTTGCGGCACTACCTCTACGGAGTTGATACCCATTTCTTGAGGGTTTTCTACTAATTCGGCGAAGGTTTTGGCGGAGGTAATTACCTGACTTGCCTGGAATACCGAGCCATCCGCATTTTGTAATGAGTGTTGATTGGCAATGTTATTGGCTACCACATCAACACGTAATTTTTCCGCATTCATTCCCTGGCCGGAAATGGCATAAATTTGCGCGTAATTCATTATTGATTTCCTTGTAATGCGAGTTTCATAATGGCTAACTTTTGATTTAAGCCTTTAACCAGAGCGCGGTAATGGGTCATGTTCTGCACATTTAACGCCATTTGTTCATCAATGCTGGATTGGTGATCACAATTCTGGTAGTACGGCGCAATCTCCGATAAGTCATTCGTGTTGGGACTTAAATGGTCTTCCTGTAATTGCTGTTCAAAATTAACTTCCATGCTTTGGTAATTTTCCGTATTGATATTGGCAATATTATTGGCAATAGCTGTCTGGCGCATTAATGTAGCATCTAATGCCAGACTAACTAATTGTATGGTGTAATCTGTACTCATCATTTTTCCTTATTGAATCACCAATTCTGCGTGCAATGCCCCGGCGCGTTTTAAGCTTTCCAGTATGGCGATGATGTCACGCGAGGAGGTTTGGACTTTAGTTAAGGCGCTAATCAAATCAGCTACCGTGGCGCCTTGTTTTAATTTCACGGTGTTGGCCATACGTTCATTCACATTAATATTGGTGTTCGGTACAACAGCAGTACGTATTTGTCTTCCCATGTTTTGTACTAAGGTCGGTTGGGATACTTGATAATCGGTAGAAATAGCAATTTGTAAATTGCCATGAGAAATAGTAACCGCATCGATTCGGACATCAGCTCCAGCCACGACAACACCCGTACGCTCATTTACCACGACCGTTGGTAAGTTATCTGGAGTAATCACTATGTTCTCAAGCTGACTTACAAAACGAATAAAATGCTTGCGAGCTGACTGAGGCGGGCGGATTTCAATATCTTGTGCGGAACGTGCATGTGCGGTGTTGTTGCCAAATTGACCATTAATTGCTGATTCAATACTGTCTGCAGTGGTGAAGTCTGGATGATTCAAAATCAGGTGCATCTCCCCCGATTTTTCGATTAAATCGTTATAGATGGTTTTTTCAATAATGGCTCCACCGGGTATTAAACCCGTAGTAGGATGATTTTTTTGGATAACATTGCCATAAAGGTCATACTTAAATCCACCAATTGAAATCGGTCCTTGGGCTAGGGCATAAACCTGATTGTCAGCTCCTTTTAGCGGAGTTACCAGTAAGGTTCCACCCAATAAGCTTTTGGCATCACCTAGCGAGGCTACATTGATGTCAATTTTATCTCCCTGATGAGCAAAAGAGGGGAGATTGGCAGTGATAATTACGGTTGCAGTATTACGGCTGTTAATCTCATGGGGACTTAGAGTGACACCAAAAGTTTGCAGTAAGTTTGAAATCGCCTGAGTAGTATCCTTATTTCGTCGAGAATCCCCTGAGCCTGCCAAACCAATAACTAGGCCATAACCTGTAATCGGGTTTTCCTGTAGGCCAGATAAACGAGCAATCGATTTCAGACGCACAGCCGCATAACTTGGTTGCCAGCATAGTGGTGTAAATAAAGCTACCAGAAGTAACAGGTTTTTGCCTACACTCATCATACGACCCCTATAAACGACAGGATCTTATAAATGTAATTACGATCTTGAGAGTTAGATACAGAACCTGCTCCGGTATAAACGATCTGAGCCTGGGCTAAACGTGTTGATAAAACAGTATTTTGTGGGCTGATGTCTTCAGGCCGTACCACACCGCGTAACAGGATTTTTTGATTCTCGCCATTAATTGTAATTCGCTGTGCTCCTTCAACCAGATAAGTTTGGTTGGGGAATACTTCCTTAATACGCACAGTAAGAGCGGCTTTTATTTTACCATTACGTCCGGTTTTGGCTGCGGCCTTTCCTTCGCCTTCTAAACCAAAATCTACTTTGTGGTTGTTGCGGTTATAACCGGCCTCTAATGCGGCTTTAATCTTTTTATGTGAAGAAAGATCGGCACTGGTTTGGGCATTAGACGTTTCCATCACAATGACGGTGAGTATGTCGCCGGGCAAGGTCGCTTTACGGTCAGCGATCAAGGGCCGGTAAACCTCCTCATCAAAAAGATTAATTGCCCATAATGTTTGGCTAAATACTAATGTTCCCAAGAGTAGCAGTTTTTTAAATAGCGAGTTCATGCTGCAACCTCCGCTGAATTTTTTCCAGTGACGACTGCAAAAAAGTATTTATTTGTACGTGGATTTTTCATGCGTATGGATTGTCCCAAGGTGCCATTACTTTGTGCAATGGCCTCAATAGTGATTGCAATTCCATGCTGTTGTACAAGGACGTTTGCCTTTTGTCCTTGCATTACTTCGGGTTGGTTACCAAGCAGGTTCTGCGTTAAAATTTGTTGTTTATTAATCGATTGATTAAGCCAAACAGTAGCTGGGAATTGTATTAATGGGGCGCTGTTGAGACCTGCTATATTACGTTTTTTCAAGATCACATCCGATGGACGAAGTAGGGTTTCACGCTTAACTCGATGTTTTGCGACCAAGACGGACTGATAGGCTTTAACTGCAAACCAAATAGGAATGGAGCGATTTTGATAACGCAGGCGAACACAAACACGTTTCGCAATTGGATAGCCTTTAGGGAGTTGGATTTTAAAATTAGCCAAAGCAATACTGCTGTCTTTAACTACCGTCTTGCTATTTAGTTCTACTTGGCTATAAGCTTGCTTTTTTAGCTGTTTAGCTAGGGCGTTTTGTGCTGTAGAGAGCAAATCTTTGGCCTTAGTACGTGTGCTTTCACGAATAGTGGCGCTGGTTTTACCTTTCCATTGGTAGGAAAAGGTTCCCACTTTATGGTGCAACCAAGTGAGGACTTGCTGTTGATTGATTTTGGTGCCTGGCATGGGTTTGCTATCCAACATGATTGTTCCCCACTGATGTTTATCCGGAGTAATAAGCAGCAGATCACCTAGCTTTTTAGCTTCGGGAGTAATGGGCGTGCGAAAGCGCAGCACCGTTTCTGCCTGAATCGGAAAAATGCTCAGCAACAGTAATAAATTAACCACGAATTTCATTCGTTATTTTTTCCAATTCATCCGCAATTTGTACTGCTTTTGCATTAAGCTGATAAACCCGCTGTGCCATGGTGAGTTGCATCAGCGAACTGACCATATCAACATTCGAACCTTCGTTTTGATATTGAACTAAAGTTCCTAACCCACTACTGTCTGGGTTATCGATTAGTGGCTCGCTGGTTTGATCCGTTACGGTATAGATTCCTGAACCTATAGGATTTAAGGTTTCAGGATTGGTAAATTTAGCCAACTGGATAGTACCTATTATCTGTACTTCGGATTCACCGGTTAAGAGAACTTCAACTTCCCCATTGTTTTTGATCGTTAATTTAGCGACGTCATCGGGAATTTGAATATTATCTGCAAGTCTTAATCCATCTTGCGTTGCCAGATAGTGCTCCTCATCGATGCGTAGGCTGGAGTTTCGCGTATAGGCAATATTACCGTCGGAATTAATTACTTGGTAAAAGCCCTCGCCATTGATAGCAACATCTTTATCGCTGCTGGAGATCTTTAAAGGCCCCTGGGTAAAATCTTTACCTGTTTTATAGACGGCAGTTCCTAAGCCAAATTTGGCACTGGCCTGGGTATTAAACAGCGGTTCTTCACCATTAATATTTTGGTAGAGCACATCCTCAAAGGTTACGGTACTGGCTTTATAATTGGGGGTGTTCAAATTTGCCAAGTCATTGGCAATACGATCAATATGATATTCCTCTGCTTTAAGTCCGCTAGCGGCTATGGCGAGTGTGTTAGACATTTCCTTCTCCTAACTGATTAATGGCAGTTGCTAATAAATTATCTGCGGTGCGCATGACCCGTTGACTGGCTTCAAAATGACGCGAGGTTTTCACCATATCCATCATTTCATCCATAGATTTCACATTGGATTGCTCTACAAATCCTTGGTGAATCCGGGTATTGGCTCCCGCAGGAACAGGTGATTCATCACTTTGATACAGTCCATTACCGGTGTAACGCAGCAAATTAGGTTGATTAAACTGCACGATGCTCAATTGATCTATTTGATGATGGTCAATGAATAATCGGCCTTGGGTGTCAATCGTGAATGCGTGATTATCTACTTTGATAACACCACCTTTACCCATAACCGTTTCACCTGTTGCGGTAGTGAGTTCCCCGTGACTATTTACTTGGAAATCACCACGGCGGGTGTAAAAAACACCTTGTTCCCCTTGCACGTGGAAGTAGCCATCACCACTAATAGCAATATCTTTGGGATTCTGCGTTTGGTTCAGTACGCCCTGGGTTTTTACCTGCCCTTGCTCAATCTGTTGAGTTGCCTGATTAATATTCGCTTGCAGATGGTCAGTAAACGCGGCTGTTTCTGCCAGTTGTCGCTTAAATCCTGGAGTATTCATATTGCTAATATTTTGACTGATCGATTGCAGTTTTAATTGATCAAAATCCATGGCCAATTGTGTGGCGGTAATCGCATCAAGCATAATTTTTCCTTATTTTACTATCCCAAAAGATTCCACCTGAATCGTGACTGGAATTTCACTCATTGCCAGCACGGTTAAATGGGGAATTACTCGCTGAGTTAATTGTTTTATATGGCGGCGCAGTAGAGAGGAACACAATAAAATGGGGCGTTTGCGCTCTCCTAACATCGTTTCCACCTGATTTGCTAATGCACTGATTAAGTTTTCCGTAATTTTGGGCTCCAGCGCTAAATGATTCTTCCCGCTGATACTTTGATTGAGCTGTTGCTCTAAGGAGGGTTCTAAGGTCAGAACGTATAAGCTATTTTGATTGCCTAGCAGTTTTTGGCAAATCGGCATCGCTAGGCCTGCTCTCACTAACTCAGTTAGTTGGATGGGATCTGGGAGTTGTTTGGCATGTTCTAATAATAATTCCAATATCTGTTGTAGGGGGCGAATAGAAACCTTTTCTTGCAAGAGTGTTTGCAAAATACGTTGCACATGGCTTAAGGGCAATTGAGCAGGAATTAATTCTTCACTTAGGGTTTTAATGCCAGGTTGTAATAACAGTTTTTCAGTTTCTTCACGCGTTAATAACTGATCAATATGCGCATAGATAATTTCATTGAGATGGGTAGTTAATACGGTAAGTGGCTCACATACGGTATAACCTGCTTCGGTGGCCTCTTTCTTTTTCTCTAGTTCAATCCAGCACGCAGGTAAGCCATAACTTGGGTCGTGCACTTCAAATCCAGTACTTAGTGTGGTACCCGGTTTTTTATTGCGGCTAGAAAAAATGGCGAGTACTCTATCCAAATAGAGAGGATTCACGCCGGAATGATTGCCTTGAATGGCAATATGATAAAGAGGGTAACTGAGTTTTTTATCCGCTTTTAGTTTTACATCCGGCAGCACAAAACCTAAATCAAAAGCGATTCGCTCACGAATTTGTTGGATGATTTTTAATACCTGTTCTTCATGAGGTAATAGTGTTTGATACAACTCTTTGTTCAGACTAATTTCAATCGGATGAATGCGAATTTTATCGTATAGATTTTCTTCGGCTTCTTCGGTGAGTATTTCCTCTTTTTTAGACTTAATGGCTAAAAAGGTAATGAATACAAATAAGGCTAAAATAAACAGTACAGGAATGAGGGGAATACCTTTCAGAAATAAAAGACAGGTTAAACTTAAGCACACTAGCATTAAGCTCTTAGGGTAGGCGCTAATTTGTTTGGCAACCTCAGAGCCTAAATGTGCATCAGTAGCCGCACGGGTTACGATAATTCCAGTAGCGGTGGAAATAATTAAAGCGGGAATTTGCGTCACTAAGCCATCACCCACTGTAAGTAGGGTATAAGTTTGAATGGATTCGGAAAGGCTAAAACCTTTTTGTAATAAACCAATAGCAAATCCACCGATGATATCGACCAGAATAATTAAAATACCAGCAATGGCATCACCTTTCACAAATTTACTGGCTCCATCCATCGCGCCATAAAAATTAGCTTCTTTTTCGATTTGCGAGCGTCTGAGCTTGGCCTCATCTTGAGAAATACTACCCATATTTAAATCGGCATCAATACTCATTTGTTTTCCTGGCATGCTGTCCAGAGTAAATCGGGCAGCTACTTCGGCCACACGCTGAGCACCATTGGTCACTACAATGAATTGCACGATGATCAAGATTAAAAAAACCACCAAACCCATCACATAATTACCGCGAATAACATAGTGTCCCATGGCATCAATGACCTTACCTGCATGAGCATCTGACAAAATAAGACGAGTAGCGGAAATGTTTAAGGCGAGGCGAAACAGGGTTGAGATTAATAATAACGCTGGGAACGTAGAGAAACTTAAAGGTTTATCCGTGTAGAAGGTCAGTAAGAGAATAGTTAAAGCCCAACTAAAATTTACAATCAGTAATAAATCTAATAATGCAGCAGGGATGGGCACAAACAGAATAAAGAGAATGCTTGTAGCAAAAGCAATCATGAGCATTTCACTGCTGTTATTAAAGAAAGTGGTTTTCATTTTGTATCCTGCTTACGCGCATAAATTTCGCGAAAGATTGCCGCAGCAAAGGGATACAGTTCCTTATGAATCCAGTGGTTTAAATCCACAGAATGATAGAGCATGCGCGCAAAGGCCTTGTGTTCAACAATGGGAACACCGTGTTTTCTTGCCAGTTCTTTGACTTGTAACACCATCTTATCTTGCGCTTTGCAAACTACTTTTGGGGCGGGCATACTGCTGCGCTCATATTTTAAAGCGATGGCTAAGTGGGTTGGATTAGTAATGATTACATCCGCTGTTTTTACTTGGTTCAATGAAGCGGTTTTTTGCCGTAATTGCTGTTGTAACTGTTTGATTTTCGATTTGACTTTTGGGTCGCCTTCGCGTTGTTTGTATTCATCTTTTATCTCTTGTTTGCTCATCCGTTGATCTTTGGCGTAGTTCCAACGTGTATAGAACTTATCCAGTACAGCGAGCATTGAGAGCAGCAGCAATAATTGAAAAATAAGGGTTAAAAGAAAGTGCATCATGATGCCAGGCTGTTTGCTAATCGGCGTTAAGACTAACTGCAATAAGTTGGGTATTTGATGTTTTAAGGTGAAGAATAAAAAAATAAATGCCAGGCTTAATTTCAGGGTACTTTTTACTGTTTCAAAACAGCTTTTTATTGAAAATAGTTTCTTAAACCCCTGAACTACATTAATGCGTTTGAAGTCAGGTATCAATGGAGTAGTTGACCACACCACACCAGTTTGTGCCAGGTTGGTAAGGATCGTAGCTAAGCTGCCTGCTAAAGCAAAGGGCAGCCACAGACTGATAAATTGGCCGAAAATAAATTGCTGTAAGTGATTGATGTTATCAATGCTAAATTGTAGATGTGCTGCCAATTGCAATAAATGACGAAACATATTTTGTAACTCATGTAATTGCTTTGGCCACAGGGCACTTAACATGCCTAACATAACGAATAAGGCAGCGCAGGTTGTTAATTCCATACTTTTGCTTACTTGCCCTTTTTCTTTCGCCTTGCGTAATTTATGGGGTGTCGCTTTTTCAGTTTTCTCACTCATGACATAAGTTCCTGCCAGGATTGAAAACATTGAGCAAATACGGTGTTGGTAATGGGAGCGATGTAGCTCATCATCATAAATAAGAGGAATAAGCCTAAAATTATTTTTATAGGCAAGGTCAGAAAGTAGGTACTAACTTGCGGCATATTGCGGGTAATTAATGCACCACAGAGCTCAACGGCAAGTAATGCAAGAATAATTGGGCTGGCAATTATAAACGCCATACTAAACATAAAACTAAACTGTTTCGTAACCGGAATAAACCCTGAAAACAGGGTGAGGGTTCCTGGCGGAATAATCGCAAAAGAAAAGGCTAAGCCTTTAAATAACCATTGATGACCATCCAGGCTAAAAAAGAACAAAATAGCAAGCATAGATAACAAATGGCTGGTTAAGGCTTCTTGATAATGTTCACTGGGATTAAAAATAGCGGTGGCATTAAAACCTGTTTGGTTATCAATAAGTTGGCCTGCTATTTGAAAGAGTGCAAAGGCTGCATAAAGGCTGGTAGCCAAGATTAATCCGTTAGCAAATTCAGCGAGCCCGCCGAGAAGAATAGCATTATTGCTTAAAATGGATGGGGAAGAGGGAACGTAATTGGCTAAAAGCATGCTCAGGGTAAAAATAAAAAGTAAGCGTGCATGAATAGGTAAATAACGTATTGCTTGAATTGGGGTAAAGAGGAATACCGTGCCCAAACGAATGCTGATAAAAAATAGGTCGCTTAACCAAAGGAGGGATAGGGTCATGATTTGATGGCCCCTGGAATATTAAGAAACAAGGTTTGTGCAAATTCAACTAAAGAATGTAACATCCATCCGCCACAAAGCATCAACATGAGCACTACCGCTAAAACCTTAGGGACAAAACTTAGGGTTGAATCTTGAATTTGAGTAACAACTTGAAGGATAGAAACCAGTAAACCACTAATGAGCGCGACCAGAACTATTGGTGATGCAATGAGCAATGCATGCCAAAGTAATTGTTTACTTAAATAGATCGCTAAATCGTTAGACATCTTCCGTTTCCATTATTTGCTAACTTGCTGTACTCCACTTGTATCGATGAGATACAAGCCTACATTTTTTCCATAGGTGTCTTTGCTCAAACACCGGAGCGAATTAAATCAGACTTAATGGATTAAAACAAGCCTAGAGAGCCAAAAAACTTGTAAGGAGGTTACTCGGAATTCATCTTGATTTTTAGTAACGCATTGAGTAGTCGTATTATTTTGATCAAATTGTTGTTTCCGTCATTGCCTAGGAGGAGGCAATGACGGAAAATTGATTTTATGTGAAGTTACCTTTTGGGAGTTGTGCTGCTACTCGCTTGTGGTTTGTTTTGTTTTTCTAATCTTTCTTTTCTCTGCTCTTTTTTAATCTAGTTCATGCTCTTTGAACTGGAAGGGAATGAATAACCTGGAAGGTGAGTATCAGGGGTAGCCTGTGTTTGTTCTGAGCCCTCTTTAAACATTCTTGTACCATAAGTAGCACTACTCAAAGGTTTGCTTCCTGAGCTTTGCAGTTCGTTTTCAGCTGCCTTTGTGATGGATTTAAGGTAATAATTCATTAACATTTTTTCAGTAGTAGATTTTTGTTCTTGGAGTTTTTTATTATCGCCAGGAGACAAATGAGCCCATAGCAATTGTGCTGATATGTTTGGGCTCGATTGTGTTTGGATAAAATAACTTGCCAGGCAACGATAGAGGATATTCTTCCCGTTCGTAAAACACGCTGTTGTTTGTTGTAAATTGGGCATTACTCTTAACAACTCAATCGCTTTCATATTAGATTCTAAAGAGTGCTCCTTAGTGTCGATAAATACCAGAGCAATGAGAACTAACAAATTTTTAGAGGAAAGTTTGTTTTGAAGTTCTGTTTTGCTAGCTTTCTCCCAAATTGTTCGTAACAGATCCTGGTTTTCTGAAAAGTCCATGGGCTCAGTTTTGTTATTTAAAATTTCGTTCATCGTATAGGCATATAACGCACGAATATCCTGACTCGGTTTATTTACAAGCGCTAGCATTTCTCCAAATAAATCCAGTTTGGAGACTTTCTCAGGTTTATTAAAATCCGTAGCATGAAGAGCATAGTAACTCATTATTATCACTTGTAAGTATTCTTGTGCTTTGGAAGAGGATGGGTGTTCTAACTTTTTGAAGAGTTTAAATGCCTCTTTTGACATATTGTTTTCATTATAATCAGAAATCAGGCGGAGCATCCATAAATCTTGTAATTTCTGAAGTTCTTGGAATAAAGGCAAATTATAAAATGTTCCTCTAGCAATCTCCATTTTACCGTAGATGCTATCTGCTTTCTCTGCAATTAATGGCATTAACCTTGATGTTAATGTTGAATCGTTTGCGCCCAACCTCGTTGTTGCAGTCATTACTGTTATTAACGCGATATCTTGTTTTAGCTCATCAAACAAAGTGGCTGTCGACATGAGTAATTGATAGTTTGCGTCGGTAAGAGGAATAGATGCATAGTCGTAATAACGATCTGAGGAACTATATCGGATATCAAAACCTTTATTTTTAAGCTGAGTAAGGTATTCATAAATTTCAGGGTCATGCGTTCTATCTTGATTCGGCCAGGTGTATGCATTTGTTATATATTGGATTGTTAAGGCTGGATAACCCTCTACATACATACTGTCTTTGCTCCACTTCATTTGCTTAGTATTATTTTTATTCTTATCAATGATAGGATAAAATGTGTTCATTAAATTGGCGAAAGGAACTAATGCTAGGGTTGATAGTTCAGATATGTTTGCACGGTGATGATCTATAACTACGCGATATTGCCCAATTGCAGATCGAGATTGAAATACAGCGCAAATCTCAAATCCTGCTATCGCATCAATTATATTTTTTAACGCAGCTGCTTGTTCCTGATTCATCAAGGCGCTTACACCTTCCCAATTTCCAAATTCTTCATCAGGATTTCTTCTTACTTCCAGTAAGGCACCGGTTTGATATCTAATCAATTGGATGATCCGTTCCATAATTTTATTTTGTTCATCTGGTGAAAGAGTAGTAATGTTAACAATCCGGCGCATATATTTTCCCAAAAGCAAATTAAAATAACAGTGTGGGCAATAATAATTCAAAAATAAAGGGGTAGCAATCTTTATCTATATCTCTGGAATAGGTAAGCCGAAATCATCTAAATAGGCCAAAATCTGTTGCGTATTAAAAAAATAAAAAACTGCTTGACAGGATAGGATGAGGTCATTACAATGCGAGCCTTATTCAGGGGTTATAGCTCAGCTGGGAGAGCGCTTGCATGGCATGCAAGAGGTCGGCGGTTCGATCCCGCCTAGCTCCACCATCAACATCTTAGTATGTTGATGGGAAAAACGTTCAGGGTCCCCATCGTCTAGTGGCCTAGGACATCGCCCTTTCACGGCGAGAACAGGGGTTCGAACCCCCTTGGGGACGCCATTTTGGTGTTTTTTGTTGTAGTAAATAGTTGTAAAATGTAGTAGAATAAAAATCTAGGTCCCCATCGTCTAGCGGCCTAGGACATCGCCCTTTCACGGCGAGAACAGGGGTTCGAACCCCCTTGGGGACGCCATTTTTTAGGCAGTTTTTCGTTTCTTATATCAGCTAATTCAATAAAATCATTCCTAATTTTCAATACGCTAAAAATTTTTTTAGATAATATTTATTTCACTCGGAATGAAGTGCTTAAAGCTAATTCGTGTTCTCATGATTGATTACTGTTTTTAGGAAATCCTGATTGCAAGCAACCAGGCTACACTGATTTATAAAAACAAATTACCGTGTTCTAGTTGCGATGCTCATGATGCATTTGCAGCTTGGGTCAATGACCCAACATGGTGCTTTGGTATCACGCGATGTTTTGTTGTAGCCGGAAGCGCCAACATCCCACAAGCTATAAACGTTCAAAAATTGTACGTGTGTTAAACCCAAAAAGGCGCTCGTGCATGCGATAAGCATATTCATCGGTCATATTGGCTAGATAATCACAGACTACTCGATAAGCTTCCATTTCGTCTTTAGCTTGCTTAAATAACAAACGATTTTTATTATCTAACAGACTTCCTGGATTTGAGCTGATGGCATCAAACAAGCGTAGCACTACGGTTTGGCCTCCATACTCAAAGGTTCGTGCCTCTTGAGAGTCAATTACATTATTATAAATGCAGTGCATTAAATACTTTAATAAGCTAGCAGCCTCGGGAATTAAGGCCAGATTATATTTTAATAAATTATTCTCAAAGCCTTCATGAGTTACACTAATTTGAGTTGAGGTAATAAAGTAATTCACCATTTCCCCAATAGTCTGTTTTCTTAAATACGGGTCATGAGAAAATAGAGAATTAATTAGCCGATCTTGATGATCAGAAAGGGTAGTATTCTTCAATAACCCTCTAAATTCAGGAGTGTCCAAGTGTGAGGGGTTAATCAGACGCAGATGAATGGCATCCTCTAGATCATGAACTCCATAGGCAATATCATCTGCTGTATCCATAATGGAGCAGTCAAAACTGTGATAAGCGGCTTTACCTACCTTAGTCCCATAAGGCTCTACAGACAGGGATTGGAATAATTCACGATCTGTTGCGGAAAAGGGCGCTAATAACCAATCGACTTCAGGCTGTTCGCAATCAAAATAAGCTTTAGGAGGCAACCAATCATTTACCTTGATGGTTTTATGAACTGACTCATGGACAGGAGGCTGTTCCGGAGCAATAACTTTAGAACGTTGTACTGGGTATTTTAAAACACCAAGCAAAGCACGGCGCGTTAAATCTAGGCCAAAAGCACCATAACTGCTTTCAACTTTAGTTAATAGACGCAGTGTTTGCCCATTTCCTTCAAAACCACCGTAATTACGCATCATATAATTCAAGGCAACTTCACCGCCATGCCCAAATGGAGGATGGCCAATGTCATGCAGTAAACAAATAACAGAAATTAAATCATCGTTAGGCAAAAGTCCTGCGACTACGGCGTATTGTTCCTGGTTGATCAATAGGTTACGCACAATACTACGACCAATCGAATCCACTTCTAGCGAATGTGTAAGGCGGGTACGATGGAAATCCCCCTCATCGGTTCCTAAAATTTGGGTTTTTCTTTGTAATCTTCGAAAAGCAGGACAATGAATAACTCGAGTTCTATCTCGTTCATAAGGATCTCGATGATCGTTAGTGCCTCGTTGGTTTGTTTGTCCTGAGCGTCGATGCGTCCACATAAATCTTGCCGTGAAATGATAAAACAGTAACTGTAAGCCATACTATTAGTTGAAACAATAGGGTTGGCTCATATTTCACTGATTTAAGATAGCCACCAGACTAAAACAATTTGAACAAAGAGTTTTTTTCTAAAGTTTTTCCGGGTTTGGAAGATAACAATTAATAAGGAAGCTTATAACCAGGGGAATAATAATGAATAATAATATTAAATTCGCCATCGTCGGGTTAAGTGTTTTAAGTATGTCTGCGTGTACGCTTGTGGACAATCAAACGAGTGAAAATTTGTATTATCCTGCGTATGCTAGTTATGACAATAGCCAACTCTATATGCAAAGTAATTATGGAAATTCTAGTTCTAATTACAAATACAATTATTCAATCAGAACCCCGCGTGATGTGATTGTGCCCGATTCTTACCATGTAGGTGATATGCGTTCTCCTGTTTCATTCCATGAGCGTGATGAAGAGTGGGTGCGTAATCAAAGCCCGCAAAGTTATACTATTGAGTTAGCTAATGGAGAGAAGGCTTCAAAGGTAGCACAAGTTCTTTATAAAGCACCTAAGCAAAATCGTATGGCCCAAGTAAAATATCAACGCAATGGAAAAAATTATTACAGTGGCGTATATGGCTCTTATAAGGATGCTGCTGATGCGCAAAAAGCTTTAAGTTCTTTACCTGCCGCTCTTCGTAATGGGGCTACAGTAAAAAGCTGGAGTAGTGTGCAGCAATGATAAGCGATACTATATAAGCCGGGATTGAACGTTCATTCGGGATTTATTATGTTGCGTATTAGCATTCGTGGCTTTATGTTGTTTGGTTGTTTTTTTTGCTCATTTAATGCCTTTGCTTGGTGGGATTCTGGGCACCGTTTGGTTGCTTTAATTGCTTATAATAATTTGGATTTTGAATCACAAAGAAAATTTGATGAATTAACTCAAACGTTGCGAAGAGACTATCCAAAGGCTAATCTTGCTACTTGGCCTGATGCAATACGTAAACAGTCGATAGAGGCTTATACTCACTGGCATTATCTAGACACACCGTACAGTAGTGATGGTTCTGCAACGGGCGTTTCTGTGGATACTGATAATGCAGTATGGGCTTTAGCGCAAATTAATCGTGTATTATCAAATAAAGAGGTACCACCTAGTGAGCAAGCACGATTTACATCGTTTCTTGTTCACATTACGGGGGATTTACACCAGCCTTTGCATGCTATTGCACGCTCCAATAAAGAATTACCTCAGGGGGATGAAGGGGGAAATTTATTTTGGGTAAAAGATCCGAATCATCAAGAATCATTGATCACGTTGCATGCACTATGGGATAGCAACTTTGGCCTATTTAAAGATCTTTCTGAGGAGAAACTTCAACGCATCGCTGAAGAAATTACTAGTGCTTATCCTCGGGATTATTTTTCTAATCAAGAGTTAAACGCACCTCCTAAAATCTGGGCTCAGGAAAGTTATAGTTTAGCTAAAAATTGGGTTTACTCCACGACAGAAAAAGAAGTACCCAGTTTAGAATATCAAAAACAATCTCAAGAGTTGATTAAACAGCGAATTGCTTTGGCTGGTTATCGGTTGGCTTTATTGCTTACGGCTTCGTAGGGGCGAAAATAAATTTGCGGGCCAGAACTTTTGGGTTGGCCAACATGATGCTTTGCCGTGGTGCGATGCATTTGTTGTTGGCCCATAGGTCCAATGAACAATTATTTTAAGCTGCACTCATCAAAATCATCACGCGAGCTACTCCCGCAGTGGGCGTTTTTTCCGCATTAAATTGCTTGATGGTAAGTGCATATCGTTCATTAATTTTGGTTAACCAAGTAACAAACAAATTAAACGGTACTGTTTCAAAAGTCAGTTGAATATCTCCGGAACCAGTTTGTTGTAACTGATAAGGATATTTTTGCAAGGTGTGTTCTTTTAGCTGTGTTGCTAAAATTGTGAGCAGCTGACTATTATCAACAGTTTCTTTGTTGTTAGGTCGCAGGTTTTGTCCTTTAACTTTTTTCATCCAATCCAAAGTGGTTATTTTCTCAACCAATTGTGTGGATTTTTGGTTGACCTGGCGGCTCAATGGGGCATACAAAAATAGGTAATAACAATAAAGAGCAAGACAGACTGCAGCACAAATTACCATCCATCTTTCTCGCTCATTTAGCGAACTTAAATAAGCTCTCATGATAACTCCAGGGTTGCAACAACTTGCTGTTCATGAGTTGATGCTTGCGTCTGTTTGACATTAAGCTGTGATTGCTTCAATTGGTTTTCGAGTTTTTCCAATTTAGCAAAGTCAGGGCTGATTAGGGTAACGGATAGGGTTTTATTTTGATAACGAAATTGCTCCAAGGTAAATTGCGTGCTGTCCATGACCTTGGAAAATTGGTTGAGTAAAAACCAAAAACGAGTTTGCCCGTCGTTATTATTGTTCTTTAGTAATTGCATAATACGAAATTTAGGGCTAATGACTTGTTTGGCATCAGGGAAAAAGCCATGATAAATTTCAGCAATTTGTCTATCAATTTGGGCTGTTTGTTTATTCAAAAAATAGAGATTAATGGTATTAACCAAAATCAGCGACACCAACCAAAAACAAAATAAAGCACCAGCAAGCAGATATCCTTTCTTAATCCAATCCGACTTGTTGCCATGTTGCATTTCGCCTTGGCAAAGATTCATTAATTTGGCATTTAACGTTCTTTTAGCAATCCACTCATAAGAGGTTTCTTGTTTTTTTATTGTATCTAGTTCGACTTTAATGAGACTGTCTGTAAACATCAGAGGAGTATAAAGCGGATGCTTTTTTATATAACTATCTGCTAAATCGCCAGAAAGCTCTCCCCTAAAATCATCTGAGTTAACGAGTAAATCACGTTCACTAATGCAGAGTTCTTCGGGTTCTAATGCAAACCAATCTAAAGTAATGGCGGTAAATTCAACATTTTTTTCAGTCAACAAGCTCATAATATAATGCATTCTTTGCTTGCTTATTGCTGCAATTAAATAGTGGTTGTTTTGATATCTTGCTTTATCAAATGCAAAATGCAGCTCGTCAAGAGACTGGGCTAATTTATCTTCCAGAGCATAGGGAATGGCGATGCGTGCTTTTCGATCTGGCAACCAAGGTAGTTCAAGAGTTAAAAGGCTGGCATTAGCGCAGCTTTCAATAACGACTGTATCACAGTCTTGTTGTAAAGTTTGGATTTCTGTAAAACTTCGTTGCGCAGGTGGGGTATTTGTAACCCCATCTGCATCAAGTTTTAAGCAAAGACATCCCTCGTCATTAAGATGCTTAGTGAATAAGAATAATGTATCCACTATACATAAGCCCTATGCTTTTTTGCGTTCATTGCTACCCATTGTTGTTTTAATTGTTGTGATAATAAATAAACTACCAGCGCATATTGTGGACTTGAGTTATAGCGAGTAATTACAAAGAAATTTGGATAAGCAATCCAGTATTCATTGCCTTGCGCGGTAACTAACTCCATCAGTGCTGCACGTCCCGGATGATTATGTGCTGCGGTTACGGGTTTTATGCCATTTGCGGTTAACTGTGAATAGTTATAATTCGCAGTTCTAGGGTTCATTTGCATATTTTTGTAACGTGTTCCTATCAGTTTTGCATGCTGAGCAACACCGCCATTCGTTTGCCAACCATGGGCTTTGAAATAATTAGCGATACTTGCTATGGCATCATCATTATTATTTACTAAATCACGTCTGCCTTTATTTTTGAAGTCAACCGCAAAATTTCGATAGCTGCTTGGCATAAATTGGGGTTGACCAATAGCACCAGCATAAGAACCTTTATATTGCGTTGCAGGAAGATTATGTTCACGACAAAGCAGTAAATATTCTTTTAACTCATGTTTGAAGTATCGGCTACGTTTAGGATAATCGAAGGCTAAAGTGGCTAGAGCATCGAGTACTCTGTGGTCTCCCTGACGCTCACCATATAGAGTTTCTACACCTAAAATAGCGACGATCATTTCTGCTGGCACACCATATTTCTGTTGTGCTTTTTCTAAAGTCTTTCTATTCGCAGCCCAATAATCTACACCGCCTTTTATGCGAGCAGGGGTTAAGAATATATCACGGTAAACATCCCAATTTTTCTTTTCGTAAGGTCTTTCCATGGATTCTATAATTTGCGGCTGCAACTTGACTTGATTCATCGTGGCGGTCAGTTGTCTGGCATTAAAATGGTGTTTTTTAACCATTTCTTGAATAAATTGCTGTACATCTTTACGTTTGGTGAAGGCAGTGTCTATTGCATACGACGCAAAGGAAAAAAGAGCGAGTATTAACGCGGCAAAACCCAGTCTGATTATTCGTTGCATTGTAAGTCTCATCTATGTGGAAGCGTAAGAAAAAAATTCTATTAAAAAAGTGGAATATTAGCAAATTTTTGTAATGACTTTAAGCTGGCGCGTATTTAAGCTAAAATGCGCTATTTGCAAAAAAGGTTAGCTGAATTGAGTGATTTAAAGCGGATTCGCAATTTTTCAATTATTGCCCATATTGACCATGGAAAATCGACTTTAGCAGATCGATTTATTCAAGTGTGCGGTGGGTTAACTGAGCGTGAAATGAGTGCGCAAGTACTTGATTCTATGGATATTGAGCGTGAGCGCGGTATTACCATTAAGGCTCAGTGTGTTTCATTAAATTATAAAGCCCAAGACGGTAAGACCTACCTGTTGAACTTTATTGATACCCCAGGACACGTAGATTTTAGCTATGAGGTATCGCGTTCATTAGCAGCTTGTGAGGGCGCACTCCTGGTAGTTGATGCGGCTCAAGGAGTTGAAGCACAAACAGTAGCAGTATGTTACACCGCCATTGATCAGTCTTTAACGGTATTGCCTGTCTTAAATAAGATTGACTTGCCTCAGGCTGAACCTGAGCGCGTGATCGCTGAAATTGAAGATATTATCGGTGTAGATGCTCATGATGCCATACGCGCTAGTGCGAAAAGTGGTTTGGGTGTTGAAGATGTGTTGGAAGCTTTGGTTGCCAATATTCCCCCACCAGAAGGTAATATTGATGAGCCATTACAAGCGCTGATCATTGATTCCTGGTTTGACAGTTATCTAGGCGTAGTTTCTTTAGTGCGTATTGTGAATGGTTCTATTCGCAAAGGCGATAAGATGCGAGTAATGTCTACTGGACGTTCTTATGAAGTAGATCAGGTTGGTGTCTTTACTCCTAAGCGTACCAAATTAGATGCGTTAAACGCTGGTGAAGTAGGTTATGTGGTTGCTGGTATTAAAGAAATTCAAGGTGCTCCTGTTGGGGATACTTTAACCTTGGAAAAAAATCAGGCTGCTAGCGTTTTACCTGGATTCCAACGTGTTAAACCTCAGGTTTAT
The DNA here is from genome assembly GCF_023921225.1 of Legionella lytica. Taxonomy (NCBI): domain Bacteria; kingdom Pseudomonadati; phylum Pseudomonadota; class Gammaproteobacteria; order Legionellales; family Legionellaceae; genus Legionella; species Legionella lytica. Next base: position 2,326,311 of record NZ_CP071527.1, on the reverse strand, counting down.
GCAGGGTTATTCCCGATTAGCGCGGATGATTTTGAAGCGTTCCGCGAAGCCTTAGCTAAATTAAGTCTGAACGATGCTTCTTTATTTTATGAACCTGAGTCTTCTGAAGCTTTAGGTTTTGGTTTCCGTTGTGGCTTCTTAGGCATGTTGCATATGGAAATTATTCAAGAGCGCTTAGAGCGTGAATATAACCTTGATTTAATTTCGACAGCCCCCACAGTGGTTTATCAAATTATTACCCAAAAAGGGGAGACTTTATTAATTGATAACCCATCGCATTTACCACCTTTACCGCAAATTAAAGAAATGTATGAGCCTATTGTGCGGGCTAATATTTTAGTCCCCCAAGATTATTTAGGACCTATCATCAATTTATGTATTGAGCGTCGTGGTGTGCAGGTCAACATGACCTATAGTGGTCGTCAAGTTTCTGTTACCTATGACATACCCATGAGCGAAGTGGTTTCTGACTTCTTTGACCGCTTGAAATCAGTCAGCCGGGGTTATGCTTCTTTGGATTATAACTTCTTACGATTCCAAGAAGCTGATTTGGTAAAAATGGATATCTTAATTAATAGCGAGCGAGTTGATGCGCTTTCTGTTATTGTCCATCGTTCTTCATCGCACAGCCGCGGGAAAATAATTGCTGAAAAAATGAAGGACTTGATTCCAAGACAAATGTTTGATGTAGCCATTCAGGCTGCGTTAGGAAGTCATATTATTGCGCGCCAAACCGTTAAGGCCTTACGCAAAAACGTAACGGCAAAATGTTATGGTGGTGACGTATCACGTAAACGTAAGTTGCTAGAGAAGCAAAAGGCAGGTAAAAAACGCATGAAGCAGGTTGGTCATGTTGAGATACCTCAAGAAGCGTTTATGGCGGTATTCCAAACAGATAAAAAGTAATAGCGCACTGTCATTAATGACATGTAGGTTGGGCCCTGGCCCAACATCGAGCTTGGATGGGGCTCGATGTCTTGTTGGGCCATGGGCCCAACCTACAATTTATAGGATGTGATTTATGAATTTTGCTTTAATATTAGTTATATTATCATTTATCAGCGGGTTAATTTACCTATTAGATATTATCTTTTGGGCCAAAAAGCGTACTCCTGAGCAAAAGCCAAATAAGATTATTGAATACGCACGTTCGTTTTTCCCAGTATTTTTTGTGGTATTGATTTTACGTTCTTTTCTTATCGAACCATTTCGTATTCCGTCAGGATCATTAGAGCCAACTTTACTAGTAGGGGATTTTGTTGCCGTTAATAAATTTGCCTACGGTTTAAAATTGCCTGTTATAGAAAAAAAGGTAGTATCAATTGCAGATCCCAAAACGGGAGAGGTAGCTGTATTCCGTTGGCCGCCCGATCCCTCTTATGATTACATTAAACGAGTTATTGGTGTCCCCGGCGATAGAATTAGCTATCACAACAAGGTATTGACCATTAATGGTAAAGAAGCAAAACAAACCTTTGTTGAATATACTATTGATGAAAGTTCCGGTAAGCCTGTATCTAAATACACAGAAGATTTAAATGGTGTGGTACATAATATTTTTGTTCGCACGGATGTTCCTGGAGTAGACTTTGACATCGTAGTTCCTAAGGACAGCTATTTTATGATGGGTGACAACCGAGACGACAGCGCAGACAGTCGTTTCTGGGGCTTTGTTCCTAACTCTTATTTCAGAGGGAAAGCCTTTTTAGTTTGGATGAGCTGGGACAGTAAAACGGGTACAGTTCGTTGGTCTAATATAGGTAAAATGATTCATTAAAGAGGTATACCTGGTAGTGAAAATTAATTTAGAAAGATTATGCAGGCGCTTAAATTATCAATTCAGTAACCAAGCTTATTTGAAGCAAGCTTTGACACATTGTAGCGTTGGTAGTGATAACTATGAACGTTTTGAGTTTCTAGGCGACTCCATTTTAAGTTTTGTTATTGCTAATGAATTATTCCATCGTTTTCCGCAACAAAGCGAAGGGCAGCTTAGTCGTTTGCGTTCTTTTTTAGTTCGTGGTGATATGTTGGTTGAGATTGCCCGTGAACTTGATTTAGGTGATTACCTCTATTTAGGCCAAGGTGAATTAAAAAGCGGTGGGTTTCGCCGTGCTTCTATTCTTTCTGATGCCTTGGAAGCTGTCTTTGCAGCGATTTTTTTCGATGGTGGTGTAGATGCGGCTAAAGAGGTAATTTTAACTCTATATAAGTCTAGGCTCGAAGATCCTAATTTAAACGATTGTTTAAAAGACTCTAAAACCCAACTTCAAGAATATTTGCAAGCTGAAAAGCTGGCTCTTCCTGAATATGCTTTGACGAAAGTTGAAGGTGAAGAGCATGATCAAATATTTTATGTAACTTGTACTGTGGATGGGGCAAAGCAAATAACCCATGGTCAAGGCCCCAACCGCCGGAAGGCAGAGCAAATAGCGGCAAAATCGATGCTGGAACAATTAAAATCCAGAGCTAAGTAGGTCGAGCCCATGGCCCGACAATTCATTTTAGACGTGTAATAATGAATTGGATTCCATGAGAAAGATGGGAAGCGTCGGACCATGGGCCCGGCCTACGCAGATTCCGTGACTTGAACGTGAAAATGGGTGACGTTAGGGCTACGTTATTATAAATACCGCTCACGAATATGCATTAAATAATGCTGTGGATTGAGTTCCTCACCAGTTGCCTGGTGCAATAACTCCTGATAAGGCAATAATCTGGCTTTTTGATGGATATTCTCTCTTAACCACAACAATAAAGCTTTAAAATCACCTTGCGCAATTTGCTGTTTAATATCAGGAATCGCTCTTTTTACCGAGGAAAATAACTGGGCAGCAATCAATGCACCTAAGGTATAGGCCGGAAAATAACCGAAAATTCCTGACGGCCAGTGTACATCTTGCATAACTCCGTTTTTATTATCACCTTTAGTTGATAGACCTAGATACTTTTGCATATAGGAATCCCACGCGTCAGGTAGGTCATCAATCGTAATATCACCCGCGAATAACTGTTGTTCTATTTCATAGCGTAAGATTACATGCAAAGGATAAGTCACCTCATCCGCATCAACACGAATAAAACTCGGCTTCACCTGGGTATAATGATAAAACAGGTTTTCTTCAGTAATATTTTGTGCTTCGCCAAAATAATTTTTCGTCAAGGGCACTAGAAATCGTATAAATTCTAAGCTGCGGCAAATTTGCATTTCCATAAATAAAGATTGGCTTTCATGTACTGCCATACCTAATGAATGCCCAACGGGCTGAGTCAGCCACTCCTTTAGCAAACCTTGTTCATACAAGGCATGCCCAGTTTCATGGGTAATTGCCATAAGGGATGAGAGAAATTCATGTTCTTTGTAACGTGTAGTGATGCGAACATCAGTGGAAATCCCGCCACAGAAGGGATGATGACTCACATCCAATCGGCCATGATTAAAATCAAAACCTAAGCGTGACATAACTTCCATGCCTAACAGTTTTTGAGTCTCAAGCGCAAAATTACCCGCGATTGGCTTCATAGTACGATACTTTTGCTTTTCCATAATTCTAGGAATCAATGTTGGTAATTCTTGCTTTAGAGAATTAAAAATCGGTGTAATTGTTTTGCAATCTAATCCAGGTGAGTATTCATCAATTAATACATCTATGGGTGATTTAGCAAAAAGTTGGGATTTGATTTCAGCAATAGTTTTTACCTTTTCAAATAGCTTTTTTAAATAAGGTTGAAAGGCTTGCCAATCATTCTTTGCCCGCAACTCTCGCCACGCTTGAGAGCAAATTAATGACTCATTAGTAACTTCTTCTATGAGTAGGGAGGGGATGCAGGTGGCCAATTGATACTGTTTTTCAATCCAATAGACATTCCTGTGCTGCCAGGGGGATAGTTCTAGGTCCTTGCATTGCTTAAGCCATTCGCCCACGATTTTATCGGTTAGCCAATCATGCTGTATTGCACTTAAAGTTGCTAATGCTTCTGCACGTGCCGGACCACCACCAATAGGCATCATTGCCGCCTCATCCCAAGAAACAATCGCTGCAAGATTTTCAAAATCATAATATTTTTTAAAATGCTGCTCTAATTTTTGGTAAGCATTCATTGCTCGTTCCTTCGTAATGTAACCTATAGTTGAAGTAGGCTGTGCTGTAAAGCCCAGCATCGGGTCTAGCATAAACCGTCTTGTTGGGCTTTACAGCCCAACCTACGAACATTATAAATCTTCCAACGTTCCACTAATTTCTAACCATTCCTCTTCAACCTGAGCTAATGAAGAATGAGCTTGTTCTCGTTTTTGCACTAATTGATTTAATTTATTCTGTTGAGTGCTGTCTTCATAAAGACTAGCATCACCAAGTTGAATATCCAATTTATCTAATTCTCCGTGGTATTGCTCAATCATTTGCTCTAATTTTTTTAAACGATTTTGTAATACCTTTTTTTCTTTATAATCATTTGCCGGACTAGAAGTGGTATTGGTGTTTTCTTTCACTGCATCTTTGGATTGTAGCCAAGTATAATAATCATCTAAATCGCCATTAAAGGGCTGTACTTTCTTTTGATAAACTAAGTAGAAATTATCTACCGTCGTTTTGAGCATATGCCGATCATGGGAGATAAGAATTAAAGCCCCCTCATAACTTTGTAGTGCTAATTCGATGGCTGAACGCATTCCTAAATCTAAATGGTTGGTTGGCTCGTCAAGTAATAATAAATTGGGTTTAAGCCAAACCAATTTAGCTAGAGCCAAACGTGCTTTTTCTCCCCCAGAAAAATGATGAATAGGTTGTACTGCCATATCTCCCATGAAATTAAAACCACCTAAGAAATCCCGGATGCTTTGTTCACGTACTTCTGGGGATAAGGCTTGGATTGTTTCTACAGGGCTTAGTTTACAGTCTAATTGCTCCAACTGATGTTGTGCATAATAGCCGATCTGTAAATGCGCGGAGCGATGAATCGTTCCATTTAAAGCCGATAAGGAACCAGTCAGTGTTTTAATTAAGGTGGATTTACCTTCACCATTAGGACCTAATAAGGCAATCCGATCCCCGGGGCTCAGCGATAGATTAATTTTCTTAAGTATCGGATCCTGCCCTGTATAACCTGCATCCACTTGATTGCATTGGATTAAGGGATTACCAGCACGAGGACAGGGGAAAAAATCAAAAGAAAATGGCGAGTCTGCTTGAGCTGCGGCAATAACTTCCATCCGCTCAATAGCCTTGAGACGCCCTTGTGCTTGCTTGGCTTTCGTTGCTTTTGCCTTGAAGCGGGTGACAAAGCTCATCATATGGCTAATCTTTGTTTGTTGCTTCTCATACATAGCTTGTTGTAAGGCTAATTGTTGGGCATGTGTTTTTTCGAAGCAACTGTAATCGCCACCATAAAGAGTCAGACTTTGTTTTTCAATATGTAGAATATGGGTAACAAAGGCATCAAGAAACTCTCTATCGTGAGAAATCAGGATAATTGTACTGGGACTTTGTTTTAAAAAACGCTCAAGCCAAAAAATAGCCTCCATATCTAAATGGTTGGTTGGCTCATCCAGTAATAACAAATCAGCGGGTTTCATGAGGCATCGTGCGAGGCTCAGACGCATCCGCCATCCCCCTGAAAAACTATTCACGGAGGCATTTTGTTCTTCGCTACTAAATCCTAAGCCAGACATAATCGTTGCTGCTTGAGCGGGTTTACTATAACCCCCTGAGTGGCTTAATTCTTCATGACAGGCGACGACTTCCGCATGGTTATCTTCTTTTTCTGCCTTTTCCAAGCGTTGCAATAATTTGATGTATTCTTCATCACCACTAACTACAAAGTCCAGGGCTTTTTCGTCACTGTCAGGTAATTGCTGCGATAAATGGCTGATGCGCAGATGAGGATTAATTAAATACTCCCCAGTATCCGCAATTAGTTTACCCAGGAAAAAATCAAACAAAGTGGATTTACCACAGCCGTTATGGCCGATAAGACCTATTTTTTGTTTTTCATAAAGGGTGACGCTGGCTTTGTCGAGTAATACTTTATTACCACGTGATAAGGTGATTTGGCGTAGGGTTAGCATTTTTAATCATAAGCAACAAAAGAAGAGGAAGAATTCTATCATAGATATCAAAATATATAGCCTAATAAAATGAAAAGAAGAATGTAACTTTAACCAGAAATACAGTGATACGCGTCATATTAAGTGCGCAATAAAAGGAAAAATAATCTGTATTTTTTTTGTGCATTATAATTATAGTTATACCATATCTGTTTGTGAGTATCTTGTCGTGTACTTACATTTAGCGTTTTATTGGAGATTATGATGCCAGAGAAGCAACCGCAAGATGAGAGCATGACAGATGACGCAGGCCCTCAACAGCTCGTTCAGCCAGCTGCAAGTCCACCTGCTAATGCTCCTCCCGCCACGGCTGCTGATGCTGTTCCTGTTCCTGTCACTCATGATGCTCCTGCTGCATCTGGCTCTAGAATTGGCGCTACCGCTGCTGCTGCAGGCTCCGGTTCTGGAGCCGGTGGATATACCTTAAAAAGGAGCCCGACACAGATACAAATAACCAACAATTTACAAACAAAAAGTAGTAGCGTACTCATTAATGGGTCCGGCCAAGCTGGGCCAATAACCCCTAAAGATCGCCAGTATTTAGACGGTATATTGTCAGATGCAACCGATTGGCCGTGGAGAGATGGATTTAAAATCGCGGTGTTTTCTCAGGAGGCATCCCGACATTTTTCTATTAAATACTGGGAGTCTGGAGTGGGGCGTTATGAGCCTCATATGGGGGGAGCTAGGTGCTCTATGGATCAAGTTGCTCAAGCCACATTGATCTCCAAAATAGGCACTTATACCAATGTAAGTACGTATGATGAGGCGTTAGTGAAGTTATTTGAAAATAGAGAGACTCCACACGTCGTTGCTGTTGTAGAGGGTAGAAGAAATAATCTACCTGATGAATTTACTTTAAAGGGCACTCGAGATCCAGCTAATTCTAGTGAGGTCACCACGGTAGCTACTTATAAGTTATATACCTCCTCCCTTCAAGGGAAGAATCGCCTGAATCATGATGATTCGAAGCAAAATATGCATTTTTACATAAGAGATGACATGCAAATAGCACCTACTGAAGCAACAATCGCTGAAAATTTTAAAGTAGGTGAAATTCACTTTGCAACGGGCAAGGGGAAATACAGCGTCTTAGTTCCTCATATCCCTAATGATATAGCGCGCTATCCTGCTAAGGCGGTCGAGTTATTAAAAGCGTATGCGCAACGCGTTGCATCAGAAAGGACTGTGGTGGGGTACATAGGAGATACCAATTTTAACAAACCGATACAGGAGTACTCAAGCCCATCAGCGGGAGGTTATCAGGAAAGTGGAGCTTATTTAGTGCCTGCCTCATCGGGTGCCAAAAAATTTTCATATTTCATGCAAGCACATACTTTTTTTGATGGCAGTAATTCTTATCGTATGCAACGACCTACTCTATTAAATCATGTGTAGCTTCAGTTTGGTGCGAAGGATAAGACAGCAACGGATCATCCTTCTATTCAAACTACTATTTTACTAAATAGTGACATCATAAACAGACTCAATTCTAATGATGTTAATCCGAATAGAGTTTTGAATTTGCAATGCAATTTGAAATATTCGCCCGCAGTTGTAACTGCAGCTATGACTTTTCCTAATACACCTGCGTATATTGCCACACTTGCTCAGTTTCCTAATTTATCTCCGCATCCTCAAGCGACTGCTATCATCGCTGCTAAGCCTAATCTAGCTCAGCATGCACCACCGTATTATCCATATGCTGTTATAGCTGCAGCAGCTGCAGCGAGTAATCCTAAATTGTTACATAACCCACAAGCACCTCACCAACAACCTATCCCCGCAGCTGCGGCGAGTAATCCTAAATCGTTACATAATCTACAAGCACCTCACCAGCAACCTATTCCAGCAGCTATGAGTGCTAATTCTAAACCATATCAGAATCCCCTCACACATTCTCAACAGCCTGTCACAGTCGCGACGATTGTTCCTCCTAATCGATTTTATAATCCACAAGCGGCTCAAAAACCTGCAGCTGCTGCCGCTTCACCTAATCCCGCTCAGAGTACAAATAACGTATGTCGACAGTTTAAAGCGGACTATCAAGCTCTTAAACCGCTAGCAAAAGCTAAGGATAATACTCATGATGATGACCACAGAAACAGTTGTGGTTTGACTCCAATGTCGTGAACTTCCTATCGTAGACTGGTTCACATAGCAACTGTCTCTCAGGTTCCTTATTATTAGGGAGCAGCTATTTCATTAGACACTAATATTGGTTCATGAGGAATTTGTATTTTCATCATTTGTAATATCATTGAATATTTATCAAAAGGGTTATTTATTTTCTGAACTTCTTCATCCAGATCATGAACTAGGGTACTCAGCAAGTCTTGATATTTTAGAGGCTCTTGCAAAAGCACAATGCTCCAACTACTTAAAGCCTGTAGAGCGGTGTCACGTATTCCTTCTTCGAAGTTGTGATCACATGTAATGGATAATAAGTCTTTGGCTCTGAGTGCTCTTTCAGAATCATTTAATTGTACCAATAGATTGACCAGGAATGTTGGGGGTAAAGAAAGATTACCCAATGTTTTCTTATTACGCATCCAGTTGATTGCTTCCTTACCTAGATATTCGTTGTCTTTTGCCGGAAGACAACCAAGCCTGGAGGGAACATGGTTTGAATTTTCATCAAGAGTTAAAAGAAGCTGCCACCATTTTTTGTTTTCTGGAGGTTTTGATTCATGCATAGAGTTCATAGTCCAGGCCATAATTTCTTGTGCAATGTTCTCGTTTTGTGGTTGGCTAATCAAGGCTGCAAGTGTTTTTTCAACTGCCAGACGTACCTGATCGGATTTATGGTCCATGATTTCTTTTAATACAGGAATAAACAGAGTAAGTTGATTAGGCATCAGTTTGTGGGCTTGTTCTTCAAGAATGTTTAGGGCAGCAAGGGATGCTGGGTTGCGATTAAGGCTGATGATTTCTTGTAAGCTGGAAAGAAACAGACTCAGTTGTTCTGAAAAGAGAATGCTTGCTAATATTCGAAGTGCTCTTAGTGTGTTGAGGCGCATCATATCATTTGGATGTTTTAGGTTTACCTGTATAAGAGTAATAATTTGATTAACTTGATCCGGGTTGAATTTATGAATCAATGCGTTAAGGCTTTGCATGGCGGCTTCGCGTACTGGATTGCTTGGATGCTGTAGGTTTTCCAATAGGTTAGGCAGAAAAGAGCTCACTTGCATGTCAGTAAACCACTCAGCTAGCGCACTCACCGTGTTTAGATAAGAAATGCGCATTGCTTTTTGAGGTTGCTTTAGATTTTCTAAGGTCGTGTCAATCAATGGAATAATTTGTTCGGGGTTATCTCGATGAATTAATGTTTTCAGTGCGTCCAAGAGCTCAACGCACATATCTCCTTGAGCATACTCTAAGTTTTTTTGTATCTTGGTTATCAATTGGGGGATTGCTTTACGATCGAGTTTTCTGGCTATTATTTTAATAGCATGTAGTGCTGTAATGCGCATATTTTCTTGGGCGTGCATCAGTTTATTTTCTAATTCTGGAAGCAGTAAGTTAGCTTGTTCTGGACTTAGTTTGCTCGACAATGAGGCAAGAGCCTGTAAGGACAAATAGAGAATCCAGTCCGCTTGATTGCTCAAGTTTTTTTGTAGACCAGAAATAAGTGGCTCAATTTCCTCTGGGGTTAGCCTGGTCGCCAGCGGTGGTAGAGCGAATAGGGCGGCAGTGCGCATCGAATCATTATTATGCGTCAAGTTTTCCTCTATCCAGGCAATAAGCGTATTGAGCTGTGCTGAAGTCAATTTATGGGCTAATTTGTGAAGCGTGGCTTGGGTTGTTGAGCGTATCATCCCATTCGGATCGAATAGGTTGTTTTGTAGCTGAGGAATTATTTCCTCTATATGGCTTGGGCTCAGCATTGGTGCAATATGGAGTAAACGCTCTGCATTATAGCGTGTAGTTGGTGGACTGGAAATTTGGGTTACTAAATGAGTTATGTGGGGCTCAAATAGCTGTCTTGTAGCATCTACAGCGCCATTCAGAGAGCTTAATCCCATAAGTTGATGGAGTATATCTAAGTGTTTTAGCGCAGGAAGTATGAGCTTTTTAGAAGGAGTCAATAATGGGGTCGGGCAATGCATCCAGTACTCAAGCATTTTCTGTTGGCAAACTTTTGCATCTTCTGACTGTTGCATGAATAGGGCATCTAATGACAAACGACGAAACTTTGGCAATTTTTCGCCGGCACTTACAAGGCTCAATAATTCATGCGGAGGTAGTTTTTTATAGAGAGCCAGTAATATGTCATCGGATAATTCGAAAAATTGAGTCATGTGCTTTTGTTTCCTACGTTTTTTGCTGTGCATTATAACGAAAGAATATTAAACAAACAAAATCGCCAATTATAGGCCATTTTAGTTCATGGGAAAATCATTAACTTTCATGCGAGGTTGTGAGGGTAGTATTTATTTGAGCACTGTTTTTATTTTTTTTGCGAACGTGATTCTGGTGTAGCATTTCTTAATAAAAATCGGTCTGGTTTTGCAAAAGCACTGCAAAAAGTAAATGTTCTTTTTACTCCTGTAACCGATGAGGGGGCTAATAAGGGGGCAACACCTTTTTATAGATCATGTTCTAGTCCAGAGGGTATAGCCTTACTTAAGTCATTTGGCTCTGTTTTGACGCCCCATTTATGAGCAATCCTGGGAACTTGCTACGCGTTCCCAGGTTGCTTCATTGTCATACAGGCACCCTTATTCTTCAGTGGAAACAGGATCAATTATTTTATTTCTTGCTGAACGATAACGCTCCTGTTTTTCAATATCGATGTAACGATCCGTAGTTGCACTGGAGCTATGGCCGGCATCGTCACGCACGTGTTCGCGAGGACGGATTTTTACATCCTCGGAAATCCCGGTATGTCTCAACCAGTGCACCGTTGCTGCGGCGAGGTTATCTGCCTCTTCGCGTTGACCTTTCATACGCAGTTCTTCTCCAGCCAAATCAAAACAATGTTGAATGATGCGGCGGATGGGGGCGGTATCGCTCATTGGTCCATTACCTCTGATTTTGGGAATCAGCGGGGAGTTATCTGCAGGTGAGGGCAGTGGGGTTAAGCCAAGAAAACTACGCCAGCGTATTAAACTATCAAGCATTGCGTCACTGACGGCAACTTGACGTTCTTTATTCCCTTTTCCTACCGTGGTAAACCACCAATGGCCATTACTGTCTTTTGCGAAGTCATTCATACTAGGAATCCAACGTTCATTTGCAGCTAGTTCGGATATACGTAAGTACATTCCGAAGAGCATGCTTAACATAAAGCGGGTGCGCTCATGTTTTTCAGGTGATTCTTCAGCTAATGTTTCTGCTGCATTAAGTACGGCACTCCACTGATCGATACTTAGTCGACGAATAGGGGCGTTTTGCTGACGTTTGCGGATGAATTTACTTTTTTGCCGAATCAGAGCTACTGGATTTGAGACTAAATATTCTTCTGCAATTAAAAAATTAAATAAGGTACTTAATATAGCAAATATCTCTTGAGTAGCTCCTTGAGATAGACTGAATTGTTCTATTTCAGGTTTGTGTCCATTTTTTATCGCAGCTTTACTTAGAGTAACTACAAATGGGCGCCATTCTTCATTAGGAATACGTAAACCTGCTTTTTCAATAAAGCGGGGGACTTTTTTTAAGCTTATCCAGTTTTTAGGTGGGTTTTGGCAGAAACGAATGTATTGTTCAATGTCATCCCGTTTTAGTTCGGTGAGGGGAGTACCTTTAATATGCCATGACCATTGTAACAAACGCTCAGCCTCACGGCGGTAACTATTAAATGTTCCCTGACTACCAGTATAGCTTTTTAAGAAATTTAAGGTGTAATGAAAGTCATTCTTAAATTGAGGATCAGGTAATACTGCATTTTCATGATTCTTATGTAGATGGTTTAAATTATCAAAAAGAGGAAGCAACTTGGATTTCATAGTGTTTTAAATGAAATAAATAATGAAGCAATGCTATCTGAAAAACTATTAAGATGTAACTCTCTATTAGTGCTTGAGCTACAATTCTAGATAAAAAGGTTAGGTGTTTTTGTGAATTAAAAACCAACTCGAAATTAATTTGCACAACATGATCTCGAAAAAGCTAATCAATTTAAAATATTTAAAAAAATGTGAAATTAGCTATTGACCTGAAGCGCTTAGGTTAGTAACATGTGCGCACTGTCCTCGGGACGGGTCAGTCGGGGTATAGCGCAGTCTGGTAGCGCGCCTGCTTTGGGAGCAGGATGTCGGGAGTTCGAATCTCTCTACCCCGACCAAATTAAGCGCCCGTAGCTCATCTGGATAGAGCATCGGCCTTCTAAGCCGAGGGTAGCAGGTTCGAATCCTGCCGGGCGTGCCAGCCCCTAGTGAGACCTGAAGGCAATTTATACTATATTATGGTGAGCGTAGCTCAGTTGGTAGAGCCCCGGGTTGTGATCCCGGTTGTCGTGGGTTCGAGTCCCATCGTTCACCCCATGTGATGAAAACTAAGGTTTTTCGCTAAAGATTCATCTGAGTCTTTACAAGACCGAATTACTGATTGATAATCCAACCTGATTGCGAAAGTGGCGGAATTGGTAGACGCACTGGATTTAGGTTCCAGCGGGGTGACCCGTGAGAGTTCGAGTCTCTCCTTTCGCACCATTTCATTATAAAAATCCAAGAGGTGAATTGATGCAAGTTTCTGTTGAGACCCTAAACGGTTTGGAGCGCAAGGTAACTATTTCTGTGCCTACAGCGAAAGTTGAGGAAGAAGTAAGTTTGCGGCTCAAAGATCTGGCTCATAAAGTTAAAGTTGATGGTTTCCGTCCTGGCAAAGTTCCTATGCACATCGTTACTAGCCGTTACTCAGATAGCGTTCGCCAAGAAGTTGCTAGAGAAATGGTTCAATCAACCCTATTCGAAGCATTACAACAAAACGAATTAGTTCCTGCAGGCTACCCATACATCGAGCCTGAAGAAATAGAAAAAGGTAAAGATTTTAAATACACGGCTACGTTTGAAGTGATGCCAGTGTTTGAAGTTGCTGAATTAAATCAAGCGACTGTTGAATTAGCTCGCTCAGAAGTTACTGACAAAGATCTAGAAGAGATGTTGGATAAACTACGTGAGCAAAACAAAGAATGGCATGATGTTTCACGTGCTGTTAAAAAAGGCGATAAAGTTGTTATCGACTTCCAAGGCTTCTTAGATGACAAATTATTCGATGGCGGTAGTGCAGAAGGCCACGAATTAGTTATCGGTTCTGGCGCTATGATTCCTGGTTTCGAAGATGGAATTACTGGTGGTAAGAAAGATAAGCCATTCGACATCAAAGTTACTTTCCCAGAAGATTATGGCCACAAAGAATTAGCTGGCAAAGAAGCGGTATTCAAAATTACTGTTCGTAATATTATGGAAGGTAAATTACCTGAACTTAATGACGCTTTTGCTGAAAAGTTTAACATTAAGGAAGGTGGCGTTGATGCTCTGAAGAAAGACATCAAAGCAAACATGACTCGTGAATTAGAGCGTCGTGTTAGCATGATGAACAGAGAGAAATTATTTGATAAACTAATGGAAGTTAATGCTATTGATTTACCATTGGCCTTAATCGACAAAGAAATCGAACATTTGAAACATGATATGTACCATCGTCTATTTGGTCATGAACATCATGAAAATGAACAGATCCCTGATTTCCCAAGAGAATTGTTTGAAGAACAAGCTAAACGCCGTGTTCATCTTGGTTTACTATTCTCTGAATATGTTAAGAAACATCAAATCGTTGCCGATAAAGATAAAGTGAATGCAATGATTGAGAAATTTGCTGGTGCTTACGAAAATCCTGATGAATTACGTGCTTGGTACCAAAGCAGCAAAGAACATCTTGCTGAAATTGAAGCATTAGTCATGGAAGAAGTAGTTGCTGATAAAATAGCAGCTGATGCTAAGATTAAGCATAAATCTATGGACTATGATTCAGTGATGAATCCTAAAAAGGCTGAGAATACAAAAGGAGAGTAATTATATGTCGGGATATTCAGATAACATAATTCGCAATGCCAGTGGATTAGTACCAATGGTTATTGAACAAACTTCACGTGGTGAGCGTTCTTATGACATTTACTCACGATTATTGAAAGAGCGTATTATCTTTCTGTTGGGTGAAGTTGAAGATCATATGGCTAATTTAGTGGTTGCTCAATTGCTGTTCCTTGAGTCTGAAAACCCTGAAAAAGACATTTCTCTCTACATTAATTCTCCTGGTGGTGTAGTAACAGCTGGTTTAGCAATTTACGACACCATGCAGTTTATTAAGCCTGATGTTAGCACTTTATGTATCGGTCAAGCTGCAAGTGCTGCAGCTTTACTGCTTTGTGCTGGTGCGGATGGCAAGAGATTCTGTCTACCAAATTCACGTGTAATGATTCACCAACCTTTAGGTGGATATCGAGGTCAGGCCACTGATATCGAGATTCATGCTCGTGAAACCTTAGCCGTAAGAGAGCGTTTAAATAACATTATGGCGCAGCACACTAAAAAGACTCCTGATCAAATTATGCGTGATACAGAGCGTGATAATTTTATGAGTGCTACGCAAGCGGCTGAATATGGTCTTATCGATAAAGTACTTTACGATAGAGAAATAACAAATAATTCAGCTGAGCAGTTGTAATTCTCACTTGTCGCCCCAATATGCATTGAGATCTCTTGATTTTAGCTTTTTAAATCAAGCTTTAAACCAGAGATTGATGTGTCATTGCGGGGTTCAAAATAAATTAGTTCTTAATTTGTAGTGGCATATCTTTTTCTGATTGACTAATATTTTACATGTGTTACCTATTTCCCGGTAATGGCTGTAAGAAGGGGTTGGATATGAGTAAATCCAGTAATGGAAGTGGTGATAAGGTTCTTTATTGTTCTTTTTGTGGAAAAAGCCAGCATGAAGTAAAAAAATTAATTGCTGGTCCTTCTGTATTTGTGTGTGATGAATGCGTTGAATTATGTAACGACATTATTCGTGAAGAAACACACGAAGCTCATGAAGAAGCAGAAGTGCGTTTACCCTCACCAAAAGAGATTTCAAAATTCCTTGATGAATATGTCATCGGTCAGCCACATGCCAAAAAAGTGTTGTCTGTTGCCGTGTATAATCATTACAAGCGATTGCAGCATAAAAGCGAAGATGGCGTTGAACTTGGGAAAAGTAATATCTTATTGATTGGCCCAACGGGTAGCGGTAAAACTCTTTTAGCGCAAACTCTGGCTCGAATTTTAAATGTTCCTTTTGCTATGGCTGATGCAACAACGCTAACCGAAGCAGGATATGTCGGTGAAGACGTTGAAAATATTATTCAAAAGTTATTGCAGAAATGCGATTACGATGTTGATAAAGCACAACAGGGTATTGTTTACATTGATGAAATTGATAAGATTTCACGTAAATCAGATAATCCTTCCATCACTCGAGATGTTTCTGGTGAAGGTGTGCAGCAAGCATTACTAAAACTGATCGAAGGAACGATTGCTTCTGTTCCACCACAAGGTGGTCGTAAGCATCCGCAACAAGAATTCTTGCAAGTAGATACTTCAAACATTCTATTTATTTGCGGTGGTGCATTTGCTGGTCTAGATAGAGTAATCAGAGAACGTAGCGATAAATCAGGTATTGGTTTTTCGGCCCAGCTGAAAAATAAAAAAGATACTAGTGATGAAGTATCGAAGGTATTACACCAATTAGAATCTGATGACTTGATTAAGTATGGTTTGATTCCTGAGTTTGTTGGTAGATTACCTGTAGTAACTACACTACAAGAACTGGACCAAGCTGCACTTATTGATATTCTTACTAATCCTAAGAATGCACTTACCAAACAGTTCCAGTCACTTTTCAAAATGGAAGAAGTTGAACTAGAATTTAGAGAAGAGGCTTTGGTTGCGATTGCGAAGAAAGCTCTGGAACGAAAAATGGGTGCTCGCGGTTTACGTGCAATACTTGAAAATATTCTTTTAGACACCATGTATGAATTACCCTCTCTTGAAGGAGTAAATAAAGTTGTAATTGACGAAGGTGCCGTAAACAATTCGTCAAAGCCTATACTTATTTATGAACATGATGAGATGAAAAGTGCAGCAGGTGGTAAAGAATAGCTAATTAATTTTGCGACTATTCTCTATGTTAGTCTCTGCGCCTTTATCTACTTGCTGGTTCAGAGACTTAAAACGTTGAATAGTTGCATATGTCCTTTTTTATTCAATCAATTAAGTCTTTTAAACTAGTAGCTGATAGGGCGCTTGAATCTAATTTAGTTAAATTGTCATATTAATTTCCCATTCTTATTAAGTACTTTGTTCATTTCCTCAAATACCGTTATACTCAGTTAAAGAGCAGTAAAAATTTGTTGTAAAATTATAACTATAGCTTTTGTTTGAATAAGGGTTCGTTATGTCTATTGAAAATAAAGTGACGCCTAATGAGACTGAAAATGTGTCTATGATTCCAGTGCTGCCACTGAGGGATGTGGTGGTTTATCCTCATATGGTTATTCCCCTTTTTGTTGGCCGAGGAAAATCAATTAAAGCCCTTGAAGCCGCTATGGTTGATAGCAAGCAAATTTTTTTAGTCGCGCAGAAAAAATCATCTAATGATGATCCTTCTCCAGAAGATATTTACCATGTAGGTACTTTATCCAGTGTGTTGCAGTTACTTAAGTTACCTGATGGTACTGTAAAAGTTCTGGTAGAAGGTGAGCAACGTGCGCGAGTTAAAGGATATAGCCAGGAAAAAGGATACCTTGAGGCTTCTCTGGAAGTTATGGATGAAGTAAATGTTGCCGTACAAGAGCCTGAAGTTGGCATCTTAATGCGCTCTTTAATGTCACAATTTGAGCAGTACATTAAATTGAACAAAAAGATTCCTCCTGAGGTATTATCACCTTTAGCTGGAATAGAGGAACCTGGTCGTCTGGCGGATACTATTGCCGCACATTTAACTTTGAAAGTTGATGATAAACAAGAATTATTAGAAACCTTAGATGTGGGCACACGCCTTGAACGTCTAATGTCAGCTATTGAAACTGAAATTGACTTATTGCACGTTGAAAAGCGTGTACGTGGCCGTGTAAAACGCCAAATGGAAAAAAGTCAGCGTGAGTATTACCTGAATGAACAAATGAAAGCCATTCAAAAAGAATTGGGTGAGCTTGGTGAAGAAGGTAATGAAATCGAGCAGCTTGAAAAATCTATTGATAAAGCGGGCATGCCTAAAGAAGCCAAAGAAAAAGCAATGGCTGAACTTCATAAATTAAAAATGATGTCCCCTATGTCTGCTGAAGCAACAGTCATTCGTAATTACCTTGACTGGATGCTTATGGTTCCATGGAAAAAGAAAAGTAAGATTCAATTTGATTTGCTTAAAGCAGAAAAACTATTAGATAAAGAGCATCACGGTCTAGAACGCGTGAAAGAACGCATTATCGAATATCTGGCAGTTCAACAACGAGTAAAACGTTTGAAAGGACCAATTTTATGTTTAGTTGGACCTCCAGGGGTTGGTAAAACTTCCTTAGGACAATCGATTGCGAATGCCACAGGCCGTACGTTCATTCGTATCGCTTTAGGTGGTGTGCGCGATGAAGCGGAGATTCGTGGTCATCGTAGAACCTATATTGGATCAATGCCTGGGAAAATAATTCAAAAATTATGTAAGGCTGGAGTTAAAAACCCATTAATTATGCTTGATGAGGTAGATAAGATGGCTATGGACTTCCGTGGCGATCCCGCTTCTGCATTACTTGAGGTATTAGATCCAGAGCAAAACCATACGTTTAGCGATCATTATCTTGAAGTTGATTATGATTTAAGTGATGTAATGTTTATTGCAACAGCAAACTCATTAGAAATTCCTGCGCCTTTATTAGATAGAATGGAAGTTATTCGTTTGGCAGGTTATACCGAAGATGAAAAAGTTAGTATTTCAGAACAGTATTTAGTACCCAAGCAGATTAGTCTTAACGGTTTAAGTAACGATGAGATTCATATCAGCGAAGGAGCTATTCGCGAAGTCATTCGTCACTATACACGTGAAGCGGGTGTTCGTAATCTGGAGCGAGATATTGCTAGTGTTTGTCGAAAGGTCGTAAAAGAGATTTTATCAAACAAGAAAAAAGCTAAGCGATTAACTGTTACCGTAAATAATATTGAAAAATATTTAGGGGTTAAGAAATACAGATATGGTCTTGCTGAAGAGTTTGATCAAATTGGCCAAGTAACAGGTTTAGCTTGGACGAGTGTAGGAGGGGAGTTGCTGACGATTGAATCTTCTATGATGCCTGGTAAAGGTAAGGTGATCCATACGGGGCAACTGGGTGAGGTAATGCAAGAATCAATACACGCAGCAATGACTGTCGTACGTAGTCGCGCTAAAAAGTTACAGCTTGCTGATGATTTCTTTGAAAAGAATGACTTCCACGTGCATGTTCCTGAAGGAGCAACACCAAAGGATGGTCCAAGTGCTGGTATCGGTATGTGTACTGTGTTGGTATCTGTAGTTACGCAAATTCCTGTTAAGGCTGACGTTGCTATGACAGGGGAAATTACTTTGCGTGGACAAGTATTACCGATCGGCGGACTCAAAGAGAAGTTATTAGCTGCTCATCGGGGTGGAATTAAGCATGTAATTATCCCCGAAGAGAATGTAAAAGATCTGGAAGAGATCCCTGATAATGTGTTGCGTAAGCTAACAATACACCCTGTGAAGACCATTGAGCAGGTGTTAGAACTGGCTTTACAACGCAGTCCTTGGCTAGATAGTCCAGATAATATACAGACTGCCGTTTTAGCGGGTAAAAAATCAAAAAAAATTAAAAATAATGATTTACATACCCATTAATTAAAGGTATATTTCCTTTCGTGGCCCGCTACTGGCGGGCGTTGCAAGGATGTAACTACTTGACTGGTTAATTTGATTAAGTTTAAGTTAGGTTAACTTGGAGTATGGAAGATTAACTGTATAGGGGAAGCAATGAATAAGAGCGAATTAGTTGATGCTTTAGCAAGTGGTTCTGGTTTAACTAAGGCAGATGCAAGCAGAGTGCTTGAAACTTTTACTAGCACTATTACTGATGCCTTAAAGAGCGGTGACCAAGTAGTAATACCTGGATTTGGCTCGTTCTCTACTGGTAACCGTTCTGCGCGTACTGGCAGAAACCCACAAACTGGGAAGATCATTGAGATCAAAGCGTCAAGAGTAGCTAAATTTAAAGCAGGCAAAAACCTGAAAGAAGCGGTTCAAGAAGCTTAAAGATTTGGGGTGCTTAGCTCAGCTGGGAGAGCATCGCCCTTACAAGGCGAGGGTCGTAGGTTCGATCCCTACAGCACCCACCATAATTTGGAGCGGTAGTTCAGTTGGTTAGAATACCGGCCTGTCACGCCGGGGGTCGCGGGTTCGAGCCCCGTCCGCTCCGCCATATTATTAAAACGCGCTCAAAAAGGCGCGTTTTTTATTATAAGTGAGAGCACCAAGTTTTGCAGAGCAAAATTGGTGAGTAGTAAAGCGAAATTTATAACAATTTCGGGTGCTTAGCTCAGCTGGGAGAGCATCGCCCTTACAAGGCGAGGGTCGTAGGTTCGATCCCTACAGCACCCACCATATTGGAGCGGTAGTTCAGTTGGTTAGAATACCGGCCTGTCACGCCGGGGGTCGCGGGTTCGAGCCCCGTCCGCTCCGCCAATATCCTTAATGACCTCAATATCTGAGGTCATCATTCAAACGCAAAAAAAGTGTACCTTGGTTGCTTGAAACCAGAGTTTCATTGTTATGTTAATTTTCAGACTACAGGTAGGTCGGCTTATGGCCGGACATTTCCTCAGGTCCCTTCATGATGAGACTGGTAATTCTCATATATCCATCAGTTTTTTTCAAAAAGAAATTCTTAAAAAGACAAGGGAAAGATGTATTTAATTTTATTTGACTTGGTGATGATGAGAAATGTTGGTCCATGGGCCCGACCCGCGGTATTATTTAGGAGAGGGGGATTTGCCATCAGTCTCTGTATTACAATTTCTAATACGGCTACGATTTGACATAAGCAGATAATATATCTTGTCTTTGATAGTAATTTGATCTAATTGTGTGCTGTATGATTAACTACTTTAAGCATTCACGTTGATTTTAAAGGATGCCTCTCGGGTACAGTTATTTGTAAAATTTAGCGGTTTTTGTTTAGATTTTTGTCCGATTAGGTTACAATCCCACTTCATTAAAACTTTGTTAATACTAAATGGATCTCGGGACATGTTGCAGAAGTTAAATGAGCGCATACAAGGTGTTGTTGCTTGGCTAGTTGTCGTTTTAATCGGCATTACGTTTACTCTTTTTGGAGTTGATTACTATTTTCAATCGCATCAAACATCAAATGCGAAAGTGATTGTTAATGGTGAATCTTTAACTTATCAATCATTTGAAACAAATTACAGACGTGCTCGCGGAATGCAAGATGCGGCACATATGACTGCAGAAGATGAGAAAAAACTACAAAGCCAAGTCCTAGACCAAATGGTGGCGAACGAAGTTATGGTGCAAGCAGCGCGTAAAAATGGTTTTGACGTGAGTGCAAACCAAGCGAATGCTGCCATATTGAGTATTCCCCAATTTCAGGAAGATGGTCATTTTTCTGCTGAAAAATATCAGCAAGCACTTAGTGCTGCTTTATTCACTCAATCTAGTTTTCAAAATGAAGTAAGCCAGGGCATGTTGTTGAACCAACAACGTTTTGCTTTTATAGGTACTTCATTTGCGTTACCTGATGAAATTGAGCGTTTCGTTCGTTTGTACATGCAAAATAGAGATTATGATTATCTTGTTGTTCCTGCTTCGAGTTTTGAAAAGCAAATTAATGTTTCTGCTGATGCCATTGCTGAATATTATAAGCAACATCAAAAAGAATTTATGGCTCCAGAGCAAGTAAGTCTCGAATATGTAACTTTATCTATGAATGATATTAAGAAGCAAGTAAAGATATCAAATGACGATGTAAGCCGCTTTTATAATGAAAATCAAAACAACTATTTAACTCCAGCACAATGGCATGTTGCCCACATTTTTTTGCAATTCCAGAAGGTGTTTCTAAAGACGAACTGGATCAAATTCAGAAAAAAGCTGATGATGCGTATGCTGTATTGCAACAAGACCCTAGCCAATTCGACAAGCTCGTTGCTTCAGAATCTGATGATAAACTTTCAGTAGCTGATAAAGGCGAACTTCCTTGGATTACCGCTGGACAAAATGATTACGATAAAGTTTTATCTAATTTAACGAAGGCAGGAGAAATATCTGCTCCAGCTCAAACAAAACACGGTTTTGAAATTTTTAAATTAATTGCTTATAAGCCTGTAACAATTAAGCCGCTATCAGAAGTTGAGACAACGATTAAAGAGCAATTGATGACTGAAATGGCTCAAGCTAAATATGCCCAAGCTTTAGAGCAATTATCTGATTTAAGCTACCAATCACCAGATTCTTTGAAGCCTGTTTCTGATGCGCTCAAATTAAAAATTGAAACGACACAACCATTTTCTCGTGCCGGTGGCCAGGATAACTTAACTAAAAACCCACAAGTAATTAATGCGGCGTTTAGTCATGATGTATTAGAGCTCAGTAATAATAGTGAGCCTATTCAATTAGATAATGACTCGGTTATTGTTGCTCGTGTTAGTGAGCATACTCCTGAAAAGGAACAATCATTAGGCGAAGTACAGAAACAAATTCAGGCTACATTAACAAAGCAGGGTGCTGAAGCCAAAGCTAAAACACTTGGAATGAGTTTGCAAAACCCAGTTGATGGCAAAAAGCATGAAGAAATTCTTAGTGCCAATAAACTATCTTGGACTACTGTAGAAGAATCCGCTCGAGATAGTGATAAAGCAGATCCACAAATTAATGAATTGGCATTTAACTTATTACGACCAGAAAGCCGCGATGGTGCTGTATTGCCTAATGGTGATTATGTTGTTGTAAGACTAAAGCACATTAATGATGGAAAATTAAGTACTTTGGATAAAGAACAACAGGAAAGCCTCATTCAACAGATCGAAGCTAGTTATGGCATGATGGATTATGATTTATATGCAAAAAGTTTAATTAATCAAGCCCAAATTGAAAGACATTAGTACGAGTTCTATTTAATTTTGACTGGTATATAGATGAAAAGGGGCTGAATTTAGCCCCGGTCAAAAGCAAGGGACTGCTGAATAAGGGATGCAATAAAATGCAAATAAGCCCTGAGTTAAATGGGATTAGTGCTACTTAATTTTAGGAGTAGCTATGACAAATATACGTAAATTTACTGATCATAAGTTGATGCTATTTTATGGTAATGTCTTACAGCATTATAAGGATTATCTAGGCCAAACAGGCACGCTAAAAGACGTAACATCAATTTATAATGAAATGTTCCTCGCAGTACAATATTCCCTTGAATCGCCTGATGGTAGTTTTTTCCGGTTAGAGGCTGCTGAAAAAGCCAAAGTTTACAAGTCTTTTAATGCTATTTTTTACGCATTACCTATTTATAAAGACCTTTCTGATCTCGAGAAACAAAATTTTAAACCAGAACTTCCCACGTTTAACGTTAAAATTGAATTGGTACACAACCATCATTATCATCGCTATGATCATCGTGATTCCTTGTTATTTGATTGGATGATGCTAAGTGCAATTACTCATGACTGTCATGGGCATCACTATCCTCATGGCGGATTCCCTCATGGTGGGTACCCTGGTCATCATGGCCATGGTGGAGGTTGTTTTGATACTGATTCAGAAACACTGGCGGCATTAGCATTATTACTGATGGCGGCAATTGCTGCTGTATTAGCCAGTGTCGCTGCATATTATATGCTTAATCATTTTTTAGAAGGCGCTGAGCGTTTTTACTACAATGAAGGTTGGTTAAAGGCTGCATTGGTAATGGCTAATTCCATTGCTTTTGGTGCGGGCTCTACTATTCTTACTTGGGCATTTGCTGCTGCTCCTTTGACAAGTTTGGCAATTATGGCGGGCTTTAGCCCTGCTGCGGTGGTTATAACTGGCGCTGTTCTGCTCAGCACTATTGGTGCGGGTATCGGCGCATTTGTAATGAATCTCTTATATAGTCCTTTGCAAAAAGATCAAAATGCTATGGATCCCAAAGATCCACTTCGTTTTAGACTAACAGCTAATGAAGAACATAACTTAGCTAACAATGGCATTGATCCTTCTATGGTGAAAATAGCGATAGTAGCGCTTCGTGCAGAAATTGCTAAGCATTTAAATAGTAAAGATGCTGATGTTCCAATGTTCTTTTCGCGGAAAGATAAGAGCATGGCTAAAGTTAATGAGTGTCTGCAACAGGTTAGAGAGCTACGTAGTGGCAATCGAGCCAGTATTCAGGTGGGAGACTTGTTTTTTGATTGCGAGTTAAAAACTCTATATTACTTGCCACCCCAAGTCTATGCATATGTTCCTGTGGTAGAACAACGTTTCGTTTCACCGCCGCCACAAGATTATTTTATGGGACAGCAGCAAAATCCTATGATGTCGCAGGGCTTTGATGCGGGTGGATATGTGGGAGAATATCAAACTAATGTTCTACATCCAACAGCGCCATTGATGGATGATTTGCCTCCTCCCTCATATGAAAGTACTCGTACATATCAATAGGGGATAGTTTTTTGGTACGTAAGCTGGGCTGCTGAAGGGCCCAGCAAACATCTCCTCAATACTGGGCTTTTCAGCCCAGTTTAAGTTCGTATATGGTTTAGTTAAAAATTTTCCAATTTCCAAACATAATATGCTGGAGTTTCATAAGGATGTGCTTTTTTTAAGGCAGCAATCACTTCATGAATGCACTCATGAACACAAACCATCTCAACTTTATATTCGGATACTTTTTCTATTTCATTGGTTTCGCCAATAAATGGGTTACTTCCCTGCAAAGGCATAAACTGGCCTTCGCCTAAGATTTCCCATGCGCAATGAGAATAATTGCCCAGATTACCTGCACCCGCGTTAAAAACAGCCTCTTTAACACTATTTAAATGGGATATAGGGACATAGAAACATAGTTTGTACATGACACGAGCTTCCTATCTTTATGTTGAAAATAATTATAGCCGATTGCATGCAACCGGGAAGTTATGAAGTGCCACGAATTCTTTAAGTAAGTGTATTCGTTCCATCAAACGGTTCTATAGACGTTTCATCTTTCAAGTTATGAATTTCTTTACGTAATACCATTGTTGGGTTAAACAAGGTTTCAGCCTTTTTAGAGCTAAAAACAATGGCCAAATGATAAATAATTTCATCAATTAGTCGTTTAAATACATTACTCTGATTGGATTGTATTGTTTGTTTTATCTCTTTGTCGCGATAGCTATCCTTAAAGGCATTTAATTTTTCAAATGGAGACTGAGCTTCATTGGTACAACTAATGGTTCTTTGCAGTGTTTGAATGGCATCATAACTTTTAGCCACGGCA
Organism: Legionella lytica; assembly: GCF_023921225.1. NCBI lineage: Bacteria > Pseudomonadati > Pseudomonadota > Gammaproteobacteria > Legionellales > Legionellaceae > Legionella > Legionella lytica. The sequence goes on along the minus strand of NZ_CP071527.1, from coordinate 2,301,691 downwards.
AATAAAGCAGGGCTTGGATTTTCTAGTTCTTTATTGAGTACTTGCATAACAATATGGGCTGCATCGAGAGGTTCTATAGCCATGATATCTGCATCTCCGCCCATTTCGATGAGTTGAATATAACACTCATTCTGATTTTTCATTTCATCCAAAATTTGTTTGCTTAGATATTCGATGCAATCATCACAGCGAGCATTAAGATTTTCAATTATGGATAAGTACTTTTTCTCATGCTGATTTTCTTTATTCGTGTAACATTTAAAGTACTCTTTAACTTTGTCTGCATGTCCTTCATTAAGCCAGGCTAAGCACTGATTTAATGTAGATTTTGATATACCTTGTACTTTTTGTACCAGATCTTTAAGTTCAATCTGTTGATTTCTTTTAATGCAGCTGCTGATCTGACCTTCAGCAATATGGCGTAATGCTAAATTAGGAGAGGTTTTTTGGGCATAAATATTGCCTTCTTGCAGGCTCTCGATTAACTTTTCTACATTACTGTCCTCCCAACTAATTCCTGAACTTAATGGCTCATTCTCATTGGTGTCTGAATGATGAATCAGTATAATTTGTTCGGGATTATGGGACATAGCCATTTGCTCCATCACGCTTAACCCCCCACCACGAGTAACAACAATATTGCTACGAGTCATTAAAGCAGAGATTTCTTTATCACTTTGATTGTCCAAACGAACTATGCGATCTTTATATTCTGGATGTGTATTAATTAGTTCATCGATTTTGTCACTAATACTTTTATTTTTACCGCCAAATACGAATACACGTTCCATTCCACATTTTAGCAGGGGGGTAATATATTTTACTGTATCAGCACTGGCTTGGCTTCCAAGCATAATTGAGGCAATTTGTTCTTCAGGGGCAATACTGTAGGGGAGGACTTCTTTTTGAAAGTTCAGTGTCACTTGTTGATCGAATTTGTCACTGTTATCATAGGATGGGTCTTTAAATGCAACGCGAACCATGGGGTTTCTGCTCGCTGGTACATTATAGATTTTATTAAAATGATTACCTTGCGGGAAGAAATGCTGAATGACCTCATCGGCCATGCCTACGCCATATAGTCTCATTTGACGTTGCTGGATTGGAGTTAAGGTGGCAAGAACATTAAAAAAATGTACTGCTCCTAAAGTGGGGATATCAGTAAGGTATTGATTTATCACAATATGGTTTTCTTCGTGGCGGCTGGCATTATAGTCCTTAACCACATCACATAATGCTGGTAGAGCCATAGCTTGGGTACTAATGATTTCAGTATAGGGGGCGCCTATCGCTTCTGCCTCGTGTAATTTCTTCATGAAATAATCATAAACAATTTGATAATTGAATGTATCGCTCACATATTGGAGTGCAATTAATTTTTTCAGAGCTTTGGTTTTTTCATTACGCTGTAATATGTTCCAGACCGCCGCACTTTCATAACCTTCAGGATATACATCAAGTAGCATGTCAATATAAGGACGTGAGCCATTGAGTTGTTCTTTTTTACTGAGGTTTCTAATCTCTTCATCTAATGCCTCGGCATGAGGTAATAGAGGAATAGGGGTTAATTCAATTATTTTTTGAAGCGGTTTCCCTACACCATAAGCATGCATGATGTTGGCACCGGTATGGATGGATGCAGTCGCAGGTCTGTGTTCTGCTAAGACCGGTGTATACGATGGAAGTTCAAGAGTATCCGAAAAATAGGTTGTTTTAAGTGATTGCTCAATACCCAATATTGCAGATATATGGCCGCCGCCTCCACTGCATCCAATCATTAAAGGTTTTTTAATTTGTTGGCTTTGATTGTCTTTAGTCAACTTGATATTATCGTGGGGTTTATTTTGGTTACTCATCGATATACCTCGGCTTTGAAAAATAGGAAGTAATGCATTATTCTTCCATATTGTATAATTTTTTTCTTAAGATTTTATTAGGATATGAATTTGTAGGCGCTATTAAAACGTAAATACTACTATCAATCCACCTTTTCAAAGGCATACAGTCAATATGTTGTGTGAAATTGAACCAAAATGGGATGTTGATGATAAGGTAATCATTGTGCTGGCAGGGGGTAATCTTCGTTTCCCTCAACAGTCATAGCTTTGATGTTGCCGCAAGGTAAACTAAGGCTATAATTGATATTGAAATTTTTTATTATTTAATGGTTTTGATTTTATAATAAGAAGGGTAAGGTAGTTGGCGGAGAGACAGGGATTCGAACCCTGGGAAGGTTGCCCTTCAACGGTTTTCAAGACCGCCGCATTCGACCGCTCTGCCATCTCTCCGATAGGCGAGAATACTATCGCAACGTAAAAAGATTTGCAAATACTTTTTTGATTTCATTGCAAATTAAATCCTTATAAGAATGTTCGCAAATTAGATAGTCCTAGGTATAATGGTCCAAATTTTTTTGTTACTGTTTGTGGACGCAGCAGATATAATTCAATAGGTGTAGTTTATGAAACGAATTCAAGTGTTATTCCTGGTTGGTCTTCTGGTTTCTTTATCTTCGTGTAAGACCTGGTGGAATAAAGATGATGACGATAAAAACCCGTTTAAAGGTATGAGTGCTGAACAACTGCATGAGGAGTCGCAAAAGGCTTTACGTAAGAAAGAATACGTGAGTGCAATTAAACGATTGGAAGCAATGGAAACAATGTACCCATTTAGTGATTATACTGAAAATTCACAAATGGAGTTAATCTATGCTTATTATCAAAATGAAGATTATCCTTCTGCTGCAGCGACCGCGGAACGCTTTATTCATCTTTACCCACGTGCACGACATGTGGATTACGCATATTACATGCGCGGATTAGCAAACTTCCAACAAACGAGAGGTGTCTTTGCTAAAATCTTGCCTATGGATGAGTCTTGGCGTGACCCTGGAACTCAGACGCAAGCATACTCTGACTTTGCGGTCTTTATTCAAAAATTCCCAGAAAGCAAATATCGCGCGAATGCACTACAGCGTATGATCTATTTACGTAATATGTTTGCTCAAAAAGAATTAAACATTTCTAAGTTTTATTTTAAACGTAAGATGTATGTTGCTGCTATTGAGCGAGCGAGTTATTTAGTAAAGAACTACCCTCAAGCTCCAAGTGCACAAGAAGCATTAGTCGTGATGTATGAATCTAATGTTGCTTTGGGGTTAACTAGCGCAGCTGAAGAAGCTAAGAAAGTTTATCAAGCGACTTATCAAACAACAAATATGAAAAAAATCACTTATTAATATAAAAAGATGTAGCCTGGTTGCTTGCAACCAGGTTTTCCTACCATATAATCTTACAAAAACTTAAATAAGATCTTTGTTTTACAACCGCATAATCCTCTGATTTTCTTCTGAAGTATCTGACTCGTCCGTTTTGTGTTGTTTATGAGCTATAGTCTCTCTTTTTTCTTCCGCATATTCTACCGCTTCAGTACTCGGCTTTCTTTTTTTATTTGCAGAGTACAATTGTACTACTTGAGCATACATTTGTGACAAATTTCTTAATACGGTTTCTTCAAGAGACGAAGTGGTTGGCTCATTAAGTTCTTTAATTTCGTCTTTTTTGTCATTTTAAAAAAACGAAAAAGCAGCCATTTGACTGATATAGAGACTGCTAATAAGTGTTACATAAAAAAGATTATTAAATAGTCGCGGTGGTTAATATTTGGTTAATGTTTATGTTGTAGCATAACGCGTATGAGCATTAATTAAGGTACCTAAATGTTTACTAAATTATCAAAATCACCAATGTCATCAAAAAGAACAATAAAATTAGGTGGTAATACAACTATTGTTCGCTTCTATTCTCATGATTGGAAAAAACATAATGAAGGTTCTTGTTCTCTCGAAACAGTACTTCTTTTGGGTAAACAATTATATCCGGATATATTCCAAAAAACTTCGGTCGAATTTACAGCCTTAAAAAATGCGGTTCAAACGAAAGAGGAATTAGTATATCTACTGAAAGGCTTTGGGCGCTATCAACATCATCAGGGTAAATCCATAACGGATCTGATGGTTTTTGAAATGGAACGACGTTCCTTACAAATAACAGGAGCATTAATTCCACTCTTACTAAAAACGCCACCCAAGAATAATGATTTTGGTCAATTTGTGCGTGATTTTCATTTACAGTATATCTCTAGAGAACTTCCTAATATAGACATGTCAATTGAGCGGGGAAAATATTTGAACAGGGTCTATACATTTGTAAATGAAAGCCAATCCAGTAAAGAAAATGCATTGATAGTAAAATATTTTAATCAGTGCAAAGAGATACTTATCAAGCGTAGGGAAGAAAAAATAATTGATTTATCAGATTCGGAACTCACTGAACTGGCTTTATGTCATGTGGCAGATGAATTGCTTAAAGAGGAAATCGATAGACAGCTTCATAGTATTACTGAGGTAAAAGTTGATTCTCTTATTCAAAAAGGTGAATTTGAGTCATTACCTTTAGTTTCTGCAATCGAAGCGAATACGTTTATTGGTATGCCAGAACAACCTGCCATAACCTATCCTGATCGATTTACGGTCTTGATGGCCGGAGGGCCGGGAAGTGGTAAATCAATTTCAACAGAAAGCTTTGCATTGCAATTAGAGCAAACAACCGGATATGGACTAGATGAGTTGGCTCTACTTACTGTTGATAGAAAACGAACAATTTATTATGACGATGAGTGTGTCAAAGAAACACATAAAAAACATATTGGTACTTTAACCCATGATGAAGCAGTGTTGACTTATAATATGAGTGGACGATTCTTGATGCACCGTCTGGATGCTGGTAAAAAAGTACCGAATGTTTTTAAAGAAATGTGTAACATCTGGCCGAGTTGGCTTGATATCGGATTAAAAAAGGATGGCACTTATTTAATAACTGTTTCAACAAGAAAACCTGAAAATGCTGTGGATGGAGTTATTGCCAGAGGTATTGCTAATAATGATTTTGTTACTCCGCCTGAGTATGTATTAGATTCATATCGTAGTGTTAGTGAGCGCTTCCCCTTGGTTGTGCAAGAGAATCAGTCAAAAAAGGTAATCATTAATGTGATTAATACTGAACTTGCTATCGCAAAGAAATTTAGCAATGAACCCGTGCTGGAGTCTGAGAGCAGTCAACCATCGGTAGTTGTCGATTGTGAGGCGAACACCCTTTACATCGTGAATTTGTTGGAATATGTAGATTTCTTGAATCAAAGCCAGCTTAATAGCAAAGCAAATAATGCTCAAGAACTACATAAGAATGCAGATATTTCAATTGCAAGCAGCATCAATAGAGTCATTGATCCCAAGAAATTTGGTGCTACTAAAATAGCTTTTGTGCGACAGGGTATTCACTCAACAGCGATTGAGCACTTGGAGGAAAATATAGTAGCCATTGTTCAATATGGCGAACTGGAGATTTATGATGAGGAGCAGTTCGAGCGGTTATGCTCAAAGGCTCCCGAGCATTTTGAGGCATTAGAAATGTTAACAGATCATAAAGCTTCAATATCGTACACCAAGTAGCTATAAGCAAGAAAACCAAGGATGGTTTCTTATTTTTTTAGCATAGGTGCTGGCGGCACATCACATGATGAAGTATTTTCAAGCTCATTCACAATAATTTGAGCTGATGGACTTAATTTTATCTCAGGGCTGCTTGGTTTATTTAAAGTCCAATTTATTTGCTTAAATCTTGACGCTACAGTTTTGGGTATTTCTTTCCCGAGGGACGAGGGAGGTAGCATTTTGAAGAACATAATGAACAATCCTTTTTTTAGGTAAAAAACAGTATAGAAAACGTTATTCGTAATCGCAGCTTAAAATGGCGATATAAATTTTTCATCCAGATTTATTTACCATCAACATATGCATTGAGGTGAGCTTATGCACATTTTATCCTGATGGAGTGGCTTATTATTATACTATTGGTGTCTTTCGTCCAGTTCTTTTTGTTTTACTACCATATTTTTATTCAGGAGTGATTTAATAAAACGCTGGTATTAGCTTAGCTCTTCTTGTTATTTTCTGGATTTAAATCATCTTTATTGGGAATAGGATTTTTATCCAGCTCATTCGCAATGATTCGTGTATTTTTGTTGAGTGATTGTATTTGATCTTTATCAGAGCTTATATTCCAATTAATCGATTTACTAAAGTTTTTGCGTATTTTATGAGACATTTTAAACCTCCGTTTTATTCATAATGGAATATGCTACTTTACAGTAAGCATTTTTTATTATACGCCTGATCTAAAATAGATCTCCTTGTTTATTTTATCACAATAAATGTGCAAGGTGTTTATGGTGAATTCAAATTGACTCATTTATTTTTTTAAATCAACACTCAATGTGTGTCATTGCAAGCGCAGCGAAACAACTCAGGGTTTCGTGCTGTTAGAAAGTCTGGCTTGCCTCGTCACTACGTTTCTTGCAATTGATAAAGGTATAACATCGTGAATGTATTTTTTATGATAGGGTATTAAAAAGTGAATTTGATACCAATCATTACGCCGGTTTGTTCTTGTTCGATAATAGAGAGGACCTGGTTGCGCACGCAACCAGGTTAGGATAATTAGATAGCTTCTTCTAAATCAGGGGTTTTGACTTTGAAAGCAGCTAAAAGATCGTTTGTTAATTCGCGTAATTCGCCAGATAGCAGGGTCAGTGCGGCATCTCGTTGTTGTAATTCTTCATCTAGCGCTTTAATTTCATTGAAATCGTCAACTAGATAATCAAGACTCTTCAATTTCTTAAAGGTGAAATCATGGGTTAAGGTAAATTGAATGCGCTCTTTCCAAATTAATGAAATTTCGGAAGTAACCATGCCTTGTTCAAGCAAGGTCAAAATTTCATCTGCAGGTAACTCATAGCCTTTGCAATGAATTCGTTTCTTTTCATTATCTAAGGAGAAGAGAACACAATCAGAAGCTAATTGGAAATTTGCAGGAAGGGTAGCAGGGGCTTGAATCCATTCTGCAAAACGTACAGCCAGGTTCTCAGTAAGCGTGATTGGATCAATGCTAATACCTGGTACTGATTTACGTAGTAACGAGGTTAACTGTGATGCTTGGTTATTGCTGGAGGCATTAATAATAATGCGCTTACTAGCCGCATCCAGAATAGCCAGTAATCTTTTTTGAATACAAAATGATTTAGGAAGTAATTCAAATTCAATATCTTCCGCCATTTGTGCTTTTTCGGCACGCTTCACCATACGGCCATGCTGGTTTTCAAGTACTTGTACTCGTTCCGCAAGCATTTTATTAACTACACCGCGGGGGAGCAATCGCTCTTCTTTGCCCATACATATAAGTGAGGTGCCAGCAACTTCCTGAACTAATTCGTCAGAAAATACTGGACTCCAACCATAAATAAACCGTGCGTGCGGTGGGCAGGGCTTGAGAATATTTTCAACTAAGGACGCCTCTAAAACGCTCGCGTCATCAAGCTCAAATTGATAAATAAGTGCGTTATTAAACCACATGAACAACTCCTGATTTACATAATATAATAAGTGCCAATTGCTATGGTCCTATTATACGGAAGTTTATAGAATTCGATATTTAAATTGGCAGAATAATTTCGAATTAAGAACGCAAATAACTTTTCTTGCCAGAAAAAAGTTAATGATTTCTTGCTTTTTGAAGCTAAAATATTTGGAATTTCAACCATATAGGTTGCTCGGTCTTTATTAAACTTGAACGGCAAAATATTTTTATCAGAAGCCCGTTCTAGAGCACGCGGAATGGAAACGGTTTCCATAAATCCATAATGCAAGGTTAAGCGATAGACTCGTTCATCCAGACAGGTTACTTCATAGCGTTGGCTGTAATGTACATACGGAATATTATCCACGACATAATTTACAATGAGCACATGCTCTGGAACGGAGCGGCTGAGTTTTAGAAAATGCAAAAAGCTGCCACCACTTTTATCATAGACATCGGTAACGAAAACCGCAGTTAAATTATGTAGTTGGTTTAAATTTTTATAGTGCAACTGCTTTAAAATTCCAGAAATATCCTCTTTATTCATATAGAAATTGCAACGTAGATATTCCAGTCCATATTTCCAGGTATACATGATGGTGGCTAATATAAAGGCAAGGGTTACGGGTACCCAGCCACCTGTTAAAAACTTATGGGAGTTCGAGCCTAGGAAGGCGAAATCGACAATAAGAAATAAACCAAAGATCATCGCCGTTTTGGTTTTTGACCATTGCCAAATGGAAATCGCGGTGTATGCGACCATAAAATCAACCATGAGCATATAGGCATTCACGGCTATTCCATAGGCATGCGCCATTTTATCTGAGGTTTGGAAGGTAAAAGAAAGGGCTATTGTGCCTATGAACAAGATAAAATTGATTTGCGGAACATAAATTTGTCCTGAATATTCTTTCGAGGTTTGTACTATCGGTATTCTTGGGCATAGGCCTAATAAAACGGCCTGTTTGGTTAAGGAAAACGTTGCAGAGATTACGGCCTGAGAGGCAATGATGGTAGCAATAGTTGCCAGAATAATTAATGGCAAATAAAACCAGCTTGGTGCAATCATATAAAATGGGTTGCTAATGGCTTCTGGATGTAGGAGTAAATTAGCGCCTTGACCAAAATAGTTTAATACCAGGCAGGGTAGAACAAGGAAAAACCAGCTGGTACGAATAGGATTCTTTCCAAAATGGCCAATGTCTGCGTAGAGGGCTTCACCACCAGTCACAACAAGAAAAATGCCACCTAATAATAAATAGCCCTTAAAACCGGTGTCACGTAGCATTGCAATGGCATAATAAGGATTGATTGCCTTAAGCACTACTGGTGCTGAAATGATTTGAACAATACCTAGTATCGCGATGGTAAGGAACCATATGAGGGTTAATGGACCAAATAAATAACCAATACTGGCGGTGCCTTTTGATTGGATCATAAAGAGAAAAACCAGAATCACCACGGCAGTGGGTAGGATATACGGGGTAAATGAGCCGGATAAGGTGCCAAGTCCTTCTACGGCACTAATGACGGAGATGGCAGGGGTGAGCATGCCATCTCCTATGAGTAGCCCCGCACCAAACATTGCGAGGATATAAAATAGAGGGACGTATTTAGCATCTTTGTGTTTTAATAAGGCTAACAGAGCAAGGATACCGCCTTCACCCTCGTTATCGGCGCGAAAAATCATAATTAAGTACTTAAATGAAATAATAATGATTAAGCACCAAAAAATAAGCGATAAAACCCCTAAAATATTTCCTTCATTTACGCTGAGATTTTCTAAAGTAACTTTTAATGCATATAGGGGACTAGTTCCTATATCCCCGAATACAACACCTAGAGCAGCTAATGTCAGTCCATAGGAGAATTTATTTGTTTTTTCCATGAAACAATGCGCCTTATTAAAAGAGACTATTACCAATAAGCATTAACAGCGAGTACATAAGCCATGAAGTGAGAGGTATTTTTCCCGTACACTGGAAACCACACACCACCTATAACGCCTACATTAGAATTAAAATTATATTCGAGTGCAGGAGCAAGTCCATATTCAACATATTGTTGGGAGCCAATCGCTGCCAAGTCATTATTAACAATATCTAAAATACCATTGAAGCGGCTAGCTTGACCTTCAGAATAATAGCCTTCCATCACGGCAACCCAGTTTTGAGTCAGGGTATACTCAAAAGCCAGATCCACGTTATCCTCAGCACCTGGATTGATTCGGCCACGTGTATTGGCTGTACCTCCAAAGCTATTTACTCCTGTGACATTTACTGAGGATGAGTAGAGTCGAGAGACTATGAAACGAGTACGTAGGTAATGTGAGTCATAGAGTTCCTTTAGGTATTGAAAGTTTGCTGCAATGAGTGTTCGGTAGCTGCCTAATCCTGTGGCATCAGTTCCTAAAAATGCAGGATTTAGCATATCATAGGTTCCAGTAGGAAAGGTTTCCTGAATAAAAAAACGAATGTCAGGGAGCCATTTTGATTTTTTTTGCTCAACTAGTTGCAGTCCCACTCCTACAGAGCTATCCGTAACTCGGTTATAGTGTACCCCGCGTGTGCTGTTAAAGGCATAGGGTACTGAAAGTTGCACATCGAGCCAGTCGGTAAATCCATGAGTCAGGATCGGATTTAAGAGTACGCTGTTAAATAGGGGAGTTCTACGAAATTTTCCGGAACCGTTATATATACCATCGGTTTCTACATCAATACCATACAGTTCAAAGTTGGTGTGGCCACGAGGGACGGTATGGCCTGCTGGTGCTAAGATTGGGCCGGTGAACCATGGGCCTGCATAAGTTATCCCACTCAGCCCTGCACAGAGGAAAAGAACGAATATTTTTACGTAATGTGACATAAGCATCCCTATAATTTTTTTTATTTAGTGAATTGCGATAGCCTGATGAAAAGACTACACATTATCTTAGAAAAAACCGTTTAGCGAGCGGTGCCATTCGATGTTTTTTAAGTAGTGAGTTAGCCTGGGAGTACTTGTTTCGAAGTATATCTATTGCAGGTCTACGGTTCTTTGTGTAGATTAGCCGATTTTTGTCCGTTGGGAAATAGATAATGAATGCAAAAGTCATTTTGCTTGCTGCAAAGCAAAGCACCGTATTACGTGGCCATCCCTGGATTTTTCCTAAAGCTATCGCACGTACTTCTGGGAAGCTTATTACGGGTAATTTAGTCGACATTTATAATGCTGATGAAGAGTTAATTGGAGTCGGTGCTTATAATGAGCACTCTTTATATCGAGTTAGAGTTTTAGCCTTAACTAATGAGAACATTGACCGAACTAATTTTTATACTTTAATTACGCATCGTTTAAAACAAGCTCATCTTGTCAGGCAGTGCTTAAATTTACCGAACGAACAAACAACGGCATATCGTTTCTTCAATAGTGAGGCAGATGGCTTATCTGGGTTAACTATTGATCGGTTTAATCAGGTTTGTGTTGTAGCAAGTTCAGCTTATTGGGTTGAAGCCAATAAGGATGTGATTAGCAAAGCCTTACACGAGCTGTTTCCAAATGATCAAATTATTTGGATGTCACAAGCGAAACCTTTAGGACAAGATGGTTGGAAACAAGTAACTCCTCAAGTGGTGGAGCAGAGTGCACAGGTGCTTGAAGCTGGAGTTATTTACCAAGTTGAGTTTGCCAATGCGCAAAAAACGGGCTTGTTTATTGACCAACGTGAAAATCACCAACGCATTGCTCAATTGGCTAAAGGTAAAAAGTTATTGGATTTGTATAGTTACACTGGTGGTTTTGCTCTACACGCGGCTAAAGCTGGGGCTGCTAAAGTAACTGCAGTTGACAGTTCGGCTCAAGCAATCGCACAGGGGGTTAATAATGCTGCGTTAAATGGTTTGACTGATATCGAGTTTATTGAAGCTGACGCCCGAGATTATCTAATGAAAGCAGGGGAGTATGACATTGTTGTACTTGACCCACCTAAGTTAGTCCCATCCCAACAACACGTTCAGCGTGCAAAAAATTATTATCGATTTTTGCATCGCGAAGTGTTCAAGCACATGAACTCAGGTTCTTTATTAATGACTTGTAATTGCTCTTCGGCACTTTCATCCCAAGAGTTTTGTTCTTTGGTAAGTGCTCAAGCTGGTGCTGTTGGCAAGCAGGCGCGTGTTTTAGGCGTTTATGGTCCTGCAAGCTGCCATCCTACTTTAGCGTCTTTTCCGGAAGGAAATTATTTAACAGCTGTATTATTGGCGGTAGTCTAGAGTTGTAGCCCGTATTAGCGCAGCGTAATACGGGCTATGACTCCTAGTGTCTAATATTGTGAGTCAAGATCAGAAAAAGGTTTTTCTTAAGCAATAAAAAGTACACAGCTGAGAGATATTAGGTATGAACAGTCCTATCTCGATTTTTTAAACATTCTAAAACATCATAAAAACTCAACTCACTGGCTTTTAAAAGAACCAACAAATGGAATATTAGGTCCGCACTTTCATTAATAAACTCTTCATTATCCTGGTTCACGGCAGCTATCACAGTTTCAACTGCTTCTTCACCAACTTTTTGTGCACAGCGGCTAATACCCGAATCTAACAATTTTGCGGTATAGCTATTTTCATCTTGCATCTCTGCACGCTCATTAATGATATCAACTAAATCGCCCATAAAACTCAATGCACTGTTGCAGTCGGGTTGATAGCAACTGTTAAAACCTAAATGGCAGGCTGGGCCTTTGGGCAGTACCAAGATTAATAGGCTGTCACTGTCACAGTCCGTACTAATTTGTTGGACGGACATGGTGTTGCCTGAAGTTTCACCTTTACGCCACAATCGTTTGCGACTTCGGCTATATAGCGTAAGTTGGCCTGTTGTGATGGTAGCAATTAATGCTTCTTCACTCATGTAGCCGAGCATCAACACTGTACCTGTTTCCGCATTTTGGATAATTGCAGGTAATAAACCATTCATTTTTTGCCAATCTAGGGCGCTAATTTCCAATTGATTCATAATCTTACCTCAATATTTCGTTGCTTAAGTGCTGATTTAACTTCATTAATGGTGTGTGTTTTGTCATGAAAAATACTGGCAGCTAAAGCGCCACTAACTTCTGATTGTATAAATACCTCGGTGAAATGTTCTAGAGCGCCTGCACCTCCAGAAGCAATGAGAGGGACCTGGCATAAAGAACGCATTTCGCGTAATTGCTCTATATCATAACCAGAGCGTACTCCATCGGATTGCATGCAATTTAATACAATTTCTCCTGCTCCACGCTTTTGCACTTCCTCTATCCACTCGCGGGTTTTGCGTTTCGAGTTCAATGTTTTGCCCTCATCGCCAGTGTATTGGTAAACATAATAATCATCTTCAATCCATTGACTATCAATACCAACAACAATGCATTGAGCACCAAATTGTCGACTTAACTCATTAATTAAATCAGGGCTTTCTAACGCAGGGCTGTTAATTGATACTTTATCTGCTCCAGCATTTAAAATGGATTTTGCCTGATTACATGAACGAATTCCACCGGCAACGGTAAATGGAATATTAATTGTTGCGGCAACCTGGTTCACCCAGGTTGGGCAAACAGCCCGTTGTTCTGCGCTGGCAGTAATATCGTAAAACACGAGCTCATCTGCTCCGGCTTCAGAATAGTAGGTGGCTAATTCCAAGATATCACCAATAATGCGGTGATTACGAAATTTTACGCCTTTAACCACTTGGTTATCGCGCACATCAAGGCAGGGAATAATTCGTTTGGTTAACATAATTCGTACTCCTGGAGGCTCTGGGCTAAATCAATGGTACCTTGATATAAGGACAAGCCTAATATTGCGCCTGCGATACCTAACTTATCTAAAGTGGCGAGATCCTCTTGATTACGAATACCACCTGAGGCTTGCCAAGCTATATTCGGAAAACGTTCTACGGCTTCTTTATAGAGCTGGAAACTTGGCCCTTGCATCATGCCATCACAGGCGATGTCTGTGCATAGAATTTGTTGGATACCTAGTTGTTGGTAGTAAGCGACAACATCCCACAAATTGTTGTTTGACGCTTCTTTCCAGCCATGGGTCGCAGGAATTGGTACACCATTGGTAATCCGGACATCTAAGGCCAGAATAATATTTTCAGGACCAATTTCAGTACTAATTTCAGTGGTGAGATTGCAGTTTGTTAAAGCAATACTACCTAGCACTAAGTTAGAAATACCAGCAGCATAACAGGCTCGTGCTTGTTCTAAAGAGCGAATTCCACCACCTGCTTGAACTCTAACTCCTGTATTTTGCATAGCGCAAACTAAGGGAAGTTGCTGCATACTGCCCGTTTGAGCGCCATCTAAATCAACAACGTGTAAGCGCTTGGCTCCTAATTGAGCAAAATATGCAGCGCGATCAACAGGTGATACATCAAATGAAGTCACCTGATCAAATTGTCCTTGTTTGAGACGTACACAACGGCCATTTTGTAAATCAATTGCTGGAATAAGAATCATACAGCCTCCAGTTCTAAAAAGTTTTTAAGCAAGATCATTCCCGTTTGGGCCGATTTTTCGGGATGAAATTGCATTCCCCAAACGTTATCTTTATTAACAATGGCGGTAAATGGCTCACTGTATTCACAGTGAGCTATGGCATATTCTGAGCTACATAGGGCATAACTGTGAACAAAATAGACGTAAGCTTGTTTACTTAAGTCACGTTGCAATGGTGAATCTTGGCACCATTGCAGTTGATTCCACCCCATGTGTGGTACAGGAAAGTCATTTTTTTGCACTAAACGCTTTACTCTGCCGGGAATTAAACCCAAACACTTAACTCCAGCTTCTTCACTGAAATCCAATAATAATTGCATGCCTAGGCAAATCCCTAGCAGTGGTTGGGTTAATGATTTGAGTACCTCTACCAAGTCATGTCTTTGCAAGGAGTTCATGCCATAATTTGCAGTACCCACTCCTGGAAGAATCACATGGCTGGCATTACGGATTTGTTGGGCATCATGGGTTAATACATAATCAAATCCCAATCTACTTAAAGCATTTCCGAGAGAGGCCAGGTTATTGCCGCTGACATCAATTACCGCAATCATAAAATCCCCTTGGTGGATGGCATGGAATTATTTGTTTTCGTGCACGCTTGCCGCAATGCTCTTCCTAATGATTTAAAGCAGGCTTCAATCATGTGGTGGTGGTTTTTACCATTGACTTCCAGGTGTATTGTAGCTCCTAGCGCACAAGCGAGGGACTGAAAGAAATGGGGCACCATTTCAGTTGCCATTCCGCCAACAAATTCGCGCGTAAATTCAGCTTTAAAATCACAAAAGCCGCGCCCACTAATATCTATGGCAATGGAGGCGAGTGACTCGTCCATCGGCAGGGTAAAGCCATAGCGATTAATGCCCCATTTGTCAGCTAATGCCTCTTTTAATGCTTCCCCTAAAGCAATCGCTGTATCCTCTATTAAATGGTGATCATCGACTTCAATATCGCCTATAGCTTCTACGGCCAGATTAAATCCACCGTGTTTGGCGATTTGTTCTAGCATGTGGTTAAAAAAGGGCAGTGGCGTTGCAATGGAGCCTTTTTGATCTTCGTCTAAGACTACCGTTAAGCTGATCTCGGTTTCCTTGGTTTTTCTTTGTATCGTTGCAGAACGCCTTTGATTTAAAATTGCTTGTGTAATTTGCGTCCAGCCATGTTCTTCAGAAACCGGTAAAAATTTAATACCTAAATTACCCGCTAATTCGCGGTCTGTATCGCGATCGCCAATAACCCATGAGAACGGCAGACTAATCGCGGTTTCTTTCATAAATTGGTCGAGCAAGCCGGTTTTTGGCTTACGACAGAGGCAATTATCTTCTGGCATGTGCGGGCAAACAAAAATACTGTCAAAGAATATTCCCTGAGATGAAAACAAATCCAAGGTAAATTCGTGGCAAATACTAAAATCCTCTTCAGGAAATGAGTTTGTACCAATTCCATTTTGATTGCTGACCATGATGAAACGAAATCCTGCTTCTTTTAATTGCAGAAGTGCTGGGATTACCCCAGGGGTTAATTTAATTTTATCTAATGAATCCACTTGGTAATCAAATGGTTCTTCAATTAAGGTACCGTCACGATCAATAAATAATATTTTTTGCATGTTACAACCCCGAAATTCTATTTTTAAATGAAGATAAAGCAGTTATTAGGAGCAGATTTTGTTGCTCATCACCCACAGTAATACGTAAGTGATTATGTAAAACTGAATTGGCTGTGAAGCCTCTAATGGTGATGCCTTGTTGATTTAACCAATTAACTAACTCCTTGGCATAAGCTGTTTTCACCAGAATAAAATTGGTTTCTGATGGGTAAACTTTTTCAATCAGCGAATTTGCCGCTAAATCAGCACTGAGTTTCAATCGTGCTTTTTTAATGCGTTCGATTGCTGTAGTAAACCAAGCATCATTGCTGAGTGCTTGCTGTGCTAGGCGCATCACCACGCTGGATAATGGGTAGGGTGCCATAATCTTGTTTAAGGCGTGAATGACCTGCGATTGTGCAATGACGATTCCTAGGCGCAAAGCAGCTAAACCGTATGCTTTAGATAAGGTGCGCAACACAATTAAATTATCAAATTGCGCAATCAAAGAGGTAGCACTTTGACGATTAGCGAACTCAATATAGGCCTCATCGACGACAATAACTGAGCGATTTTTGTATTGCTGGCACAATTTGGCAATGAGTTTTAAATCAATGGCGTTCGCAGTCGGGTTATTGGGACTACACAGCATGATCATTTTGCAATTTTCTTGCCAACAACGGTTAATTTGCTCGAGGTCCAATGCAAAATTATTTGCAGGATCTAAAGGGCACTGAATTATTTGTGCTTGCTGTAATTGCACATAAAATTCATACATAGAAAAAGTTGGGGGAAATTGCATGAATGCATCTTGTCCTGCGTTTAAAAATAAACGTACCAGCAGATCAATACCATCATCAGAGCCCCGAGTTAATACTAATTGATCCGATTCTATTTGATAGAGTTGAGCTAATTGCTCTTGCAGCTGTGTTTTATACTCGGCTTCAGGATAAAAATTCAAATCAATAGAATCTGCATTGATTGATGACCATGGTAATTCATTAGCGTGCAGTCTATTTTTTATTTGCTCGGAGCCAGCAATGTATGTCGGAATTTCCAATAGCTCCGGTCGTATTAAATTAAGTATGGACATTTAAACCTCCAGGGAATTAAGCCTAATTTCTACTGCATTCGCGTGTGCGCTTAATCCTTCAATTTGTGCTAAGGTAATTGCGGCTGCTCCCAAATTTTTAATGCCTTCCTGGTCAATTGTTTGCACGCTAAAACGAGTTAAAAAATCTGCGGTACTAAGGCCATTATGATTTCTAGCAAAACCATTTGTAGGTAATACGTGATTGGAGCCAGTTACGTAATCGCCTAAAGTTTCTGCCGCCCATGAGCCTAGGAATACTGTGCCTGCTGCATTGATTTGCTCGACCCAAGTGTCAGCATCCTGGCGGTTAATAATTAAGTGTTCTGGTGCATAGCTATTAATAATACGAAGTTGCTCATCCCGTTGCTTACATAAAATGATGAAGCTATTCACCAATGATTCTTTAATAATTTGTGTACGTGTTAAGGTGTTAAGTTGCACTTCTAATTGTTGATTCACCTGTTGGGCTAGAAGCTCGCTCTCACAAATTAAGATGACTTGAGAATCAATGCCATGTTCTGCTTGGGCTAATAGATCCGCCGCAATAAAGGCAGGATTTGCTGCATTATCTGCAATAATCATTACTTCTGATGGTCCGGCAGGCATGTCGATTGCGGCTCCTGCAGGATCGCTGGCAACTAAAGTTTTGGCTTCAGTAACGTAACGGTTTCCAGGACCAAAAATTTTATCAACTTTGATAACGCTTTCAGTCCCATAAGCCATGGCAGCAATCGCTTGGGCTCCCCCTAAGGTGTAGATAGTATCTATACCACATAAGCGTGCTGCGACTAGTAAGTGTTCATTGATACTGCCGTTTGCATCTGGAGGAGTACAAAATACTTTAATTGGGCATCCTGCGACTAATGCCGGTACGGCTTGCATTAGTAAGGAAGAAACGAGCGGTGTTTTATTTCCCCCGGGAACATATAAGCCAACACGTTGAATGGGGCGATAGACCGTTTGGATGTTTACTCCATTTGTGGTGCTAATGCTTTTGCTCTCAGGTAAAAGAGATTGGTGGTAGCGAGTAATAGTTTCGATGGCTGTATTTAATGCTGTTAAAGCGGATTGACTTACCCGAGCATACTGAATTTGTTCCATAGGTACTTGTAGCTTATCCAATGCAATTCCATCAAATTTTTGGGTTAATTCAATAAGTGTTTTGTCACCAAAGGTTTGTACTTGTTTCAAGATGTCTAAAACCCCATTTTTAGCACTTGTGGCCTGTGTGGGGCGTGATAAAACTAATTTTTTTCCTGTCTCAGAAAGCGATTCCCAGTTTGTAATTGTTAACATCATCGTTACTCCAACATCTTTTCTATTGGTAAAACCAGAATGGAACTGGCTCCTAATTCTTGGATGGTTTCCAGGGTATTCCAAAAGACTCGTTCACTGGAAACGACATGCACCGCTACCTTATCTTGGCTACCTGGTAAGGGGAGAATCGTTGGTGATTCAGCACCGGGTAATTTTTCTGCGATGCGCTCTAGAGCGGATTTAGGTGCATGAAAGACAATGTATTTGCGTTCTTGCGCTTGTTGCACGGATTGAATACGGCGAGCCAGCATGTCAAATAAATCTTGAAATTGGGGCGGGCAATCGAGCTCGCTTTGGATTAAGACAGCCTGGCTTTGGAGTAGTGTATCTACTTCATAAAGCTTATTGTCTTCTAGGGTTTGTCCACTGGAGACCAAATCGCAAATGACATCGGCCATGCTCATGCGTGGAGCTACTTCAATAGAGCCTGACAAAACCAGAATTTCGGCACAAATTTTTCGTTCCTGTAAGTATTGATTCAGGAGGTTTGGATAACTGGTTGCAATTCGTTTACCTTCTAAACTGCCTGGGCCTTGATAGTCAAAAACTTCAGGGACAGCAAGCGATAAGCGGCAGGTACAACTTCCTAGTTTTGCGGTTGTTTTAAATGATTTGCCTGGATTCGCTAGTGAGGATTCAAATAAGACATTTTCCCCAACAATTCCACCATCGCAAAGTCCATCAAAAACCAGAGTTGGAATGTCATCATCACGGACGAATAACAAATCAATAGGAAAATTATCTACATGAGTGAGTAGGGCATTGGGCTTGATACGAAACTTTAAGCCACAACGTTGTAACAGATTCAGCGATTCTTCCGATAAGCGCCCCTTTTTTTGTAATGCTAAACGTAAACGATTTTTCACAGTAACTCCGATCGATTCGCGACTAGTTCATAACCGCCTGTACCAAAACTTAAACAGCGTGCAACTCGAGTAATGGTTGTAACACTGACCCCGGTTTGTTCATGTATGGTGCGATAGGGAATACCTTGTCGCAGAAGGGGAACCACCTGCCAACGATCCGCCATTGCTTCTAATTCAGCAGGTGTGCATAGATCTGTAAAAAATTGTAGGGCTTCCTCTTTATTTTCCAGCAGACTAATTGCATGCATTAAATCAGGAAGAGCAGAATGTTTTATGGTAGTATGTGTTTTCATAATAATGTATTAACGTAGTGTAACATTGTTGCAATGTTAGAGAAGAATTGATGGCCTGTCAAGAGACGCTGTTGTTAAGTTATGGGTGGTTGGGCCGATGGCCGACATTGCGTGCGAGTGTAGTACGATGCGTATGTTGGGCCATGCGCCCAACATACGCGAAGCAAGCGGTAGAAATACGGGCGAGATTTTGGTTTTTAACAACCATAAATTTTTTGATATTCTTCCAATTTCTTCACTTGTTCCAATTCATTGGCTTCTTTTAAATAATCAATCAAATCAAACAAGTTAATAATGGAGTAGACGTGAATGCCCTGAGCTTTAATTTCAGACAGGGTAGATTCATGCGTTAGTCCGCGTTCACAACGATCGAGTGCGATGATTACTCCAGTGAGATTTCCACCATGTTCTTTAATTAATCCTTGAGATTCACGAAAAGCGGTTCCTGCGGTGATTACATCATCAACAATAATGGTATTGCCTGTTAATGGCGCTCCAATTAATTTACCTCCTTCACCATGATCTTTCGCTTCTTTGCGATTAAAGGTCACCGTGGTTTCTTTACCTAATTCTGATAAGGCAACGGCTGTTGCAGTGGCTAGAGGTAAGCCTTTATAAGCAGGGCCAAACAAATGTTCGAATTCCGCCTTATGCTCTAATAAGGTTTGGGCATAAAATTGACCAAGCTGACGAAGTGCACTGCCTTGATAGAATAATCCAGCATTAAAAAAGTACGGACTTGTTCTACCCGACTTTAAAGTAAACTCGCCAAATTTTAAAACTTGGCAATCAAGCGCTAATTTTATAAAAGATGATTTTGTATGATTCATAGTGGTTTTCCAATGGCACAAAAAGAGGTTAATTATATTGAATTTAATAAAAAAATCTTAACAATACCTAAAAAACTGTTATGCTAATCTGGCTGTACGAAATTACGAGTACAGAGTAAATGTTTATTATAACGCAGTTCTCTTTAGTGAGTTAACTTTTTACCACTTGGGCTTGCGTGACAATAAGCATAAATAAGTAAAAAGTTTAAAGACAAAGGGGATACTAATGTCACAGAGAGAGACAGGCCATGTAAAATGGTTTAATGAAAAAAAGGGATTTGGGTTTATTATTAATCAGCAAGGTGATGACATTTTTGTACATTATAAAGATATACAAGGTGTAGGTTTTAAAACTTTGCACGAAAACGATCCAGTAACCTTTGTTCTTGATAAAGGGCCTAAAGGCTTAAAAGCTCAAGACGTTGCATTAATTACTGAAGCAGAGTAAGTAAAAAACCGATTACATCATTAGCTATCGCCGAGCATTTTTTCAGCATAGGCGGAGGTTCGGTTTTAATGTTAGGTTAGTTATCCTAAATTAGGGTCGTCCTTTCGCTTTTGCCTTTTTGTCTATAGCATGCCTAATTGTGGTTGTTGAGCCTGTGGTTGTGGTTTAGGTTCTGAGATTGCTTGTTTTAAAAGTATCAGCTCTTCATCTAATCTGTCTATTGCTTCCTGCCGTAGTTCTTGCTGGGGTAATTGTTTATGTAGTTTTTTAAATAAATTTACTTGATGTTGTTCTAATCCCGAATTGCTAAAGTTTTGTTGATCAAGCTCAAGCAAATTCTGATTAAACCCCTCAATTAAGTTATCTGGAGGAGATACAATTCCTTGTTTTAGAATATCAGAAATTCCTTCAGCATAGCTCCTCAATAACTTACATTGCTGTTTATTTGGATGCGCTGTGCGATAAAAAAATGACCTCGATTCGTCAATAGAGACTTTTATGAATTTATCCGCGAGCACGTTGCATCGATCATTGATAATTTCTAATTGTGCTGGTGAAAATTCTTTATTTGCAACCCAGTTTTTTACTTCATTAATGCATGCAAACCAATGATTAAACTCCACATAGTTACCAATAAGATTTTCATAAGGATGAATTTTCTCTATACACTCTTTAAATACATCTAAGTTTGTATCATCAAAAACTAAGATTTTTGCCAAAGGCTTTTTAAATGAAATGAGTGCATCTCGTGTAAGTTGTTTTTGAGTAGCCAGCCACTGAATGAATTCTTCTTGAGGTTTTTCCCCTAAACATATGCCAATGCGTAAAAAGCCCGTTAAATCTTGTCCATTGAATTGAGTTATTTTCTCTCTAAGTTGATTATATCCATGGCGAATTATTTCAAGATGTTCGGGGCGAACGGTATTCGTTTTGAATAGATCAGCAATGGAGCGACTCAATTTAAATACATTCGCTTGCTGTTCCATTTGATCTCGAAGAGTATCTAATAAAAATTGATCAACCTGAGCCAATGTATTTTCATCAGCATTTATGAGCCGTAATGTTTCTCTTAAATTCAAAGCCTTGGATAAGTGATCCATTCGACTAAACGTATCTTTTGGTGCGCACCATTCTAGTATCAATGCATTCACTGATGCGCACGCTATTCTGCTAATCTGTTGTGCCTCCTCTTCGAAAGCAAATTGTTTAGCAAGGCGGTAGGCTTTGATTAATGTGTTGTTCGATAGTTTTATTGGGCTCAACTCATTAAGATCGTTAATTGGAACAAAGCGAAATGCATTGTTTTCGATAATAAGATCATTTGTAAAAGATGATTCCTGCGCAGATTGAATAAAATTACGAAGCTCTTCTTTTATTTTTTTAGTGCTTAATGCTTGTAGTTCGGTACTGTGATTTAGGGGAATGAAATATTCATTTGAAAATACGGATAATTCATTATTATTAAGTTTTTCCCATAATTCTGCTTCATGTTCAGCAATAAGCCGCTCTTTTTCTTTTTCAATAGCTAATGAAATGGTGTCTCTTAGTTCAGAAGGATAATTTAAGTCAGCGGGTTGATTTATTTTGGCAAGGGAGTTCTCTTTATATTTATACATGCTAAGCAATTTAATTTCATCAACACTCATGGCATAGAGAGAGCTTTCTTCAAGAGTCCTTAGTTGTTTTTTCATAAAGTCAGAACACATCGTAAGCCACATTTCTATAATATGTTCTTCCGTTAACTCCTTAGGAGCAACTTGTTGGATGCGATTGTTTTGTCCTGAATATTCATAGATAGGTAAAGTTTTATTTGCACCGAATCGCTCTAAAAAAAGCGCCAAGCCTTGAGTTTCTCCATGCTCTAAGATAAACGCTGTTTTGGTGGACTCATATTGTTGTTCATATTGTTGTTGTAAATAAATAGCTTGTAGCAGTGGTGAAAATGGATGGGATGGCTCAGGATCATCATAAGCAATTTCGTTAGCGATTACGGGATCATTAGTATAAAAAATAGCATCATAATGATTTATATCGTACAAAATTTCAGGATAGTTTGAGGTTGGTGTATTGGCTCTACCAAATAAACCAATCTTCATTTTCCCAATTAATCCAGTATATTCCTGTTCTAATAAGGACGCTGTTTGTCTGTATTCCTTTTCTTGTAGGTGAGCTAATTTTTTTTTGCTTCCCCGACCACTATCAAAATCCTCAGAAGAAATTTTTCTAATGCTTGCTACATCAGGATTAAAAATTAACATCCCTGCGGAGGGATAAACGCCACTGCCATACCCTAGTATAGATACGGAGCGTAGGGGGTTATTATGTTGGGGTATGGGTTCAGCTTTTCTTCGTTTGACATTTATAAGACCTGAACGCATGGTTTTACGGATTTCTTTTTCAGCTAAAGTTGCATCTGCATAGGCTTCTTTATGAGGTTTTGCCTTTGGTTTAGCACTCGGTGTTGCAATACCTCGTACTAATATTTGTCCTTCGCGTAAGGCTGCTTTGAGGTTATTTCCTGATAGCTCTGCTGTTTTATCAAAAGGACTTAGATCAATGAAGAGGGATTCTTTTAATTCATCTTTATCCAGTAATCGTCCGTGTAGTGCAAAAATAATTGGGCTCGTGTCTGCATGGAGATCTGCGGTTATACTGGCATAAGCATCCTCATGCTCGTAACGTTTTTTTACGTCTAATTTAAGTTTAATGCGTGAATCGCCTTGAGTATAAATCAGGCCACGGGCTTCCATGATGAATTCTGCCATTTCTTCCAAAGCGATTTCATTACCTGCTTTACTGGCGATTTCTTTATAAAAGTCGAGATAGCGGGCATCAAATTGATTTCGAGCTCTAATAATGTCTAAACAATCGCAATCATGAATGATTTTTTGAAAGATATTTTTTTCTGGAAATGAATGATTTTCATTTTGGGTAAATTGCCAAGAAATTTCGCCATCTTCGTGTTCAAAAAGCTCAAAATAGCCTTTCTCAGGACTGGGATCTTTATTTGCAGTTGCTTCTGCTAAAAATCTCGCTTTTTGGGGCTCGACTCCAAGTACACGGGTTAGGTAATAATATAAAAATATTGCGCTTTCATGATCCCAGCGGTCAACATTCTCATCCTCACGCGCCGAATCATGAAATATTAGTGCGATTTGAATTAATTTAAGATCTTCCTCACTTAAATTTTCGGCTTCTAAATCGCCATGTTTACGATAAAGATTCGCGAAAACTTTAGCGTATACCGCCGCACGGCTCACATGCTCTATTCCATGATAAACACGGGCTAAAGCTTCTTCTTGTGCGCCATAGGGATAATAGTAATTATAAATATTGTTGAATGCCCAACGCACATGCTCCTCAATACCATTTTCCAGTCGAGGTTGGTTTTTCTCTTCAGTATAAAAAATATCTTGAGGCAAATTTTTTCTTGCTAGCAATTCTTCAATATAAGGTACCGCCCATTGTTGTTCTTCTTCATAAGGTTCTTCTTCGCCTGATAATATTTCTATTGGGGAGGGTTCGATAATGCTACTTTCGCGCATGGAAAAATAATTAGAACCCTCATTAAACATCACATTGTTCAGTAGTTCCTGCAGCTTACTTTCAGGAAGTGCATTTGATGCCGGGCCTAAAATAGCCAAAAACTCCAGTTGAGTATTTGCTGTTTCACCTTCTTCTTGGTAGGTGTCACTGTGTTTTAAAGCGGTTAAGTTTGCAATGATTTGTTCGATCAGCACTAGTGTTTCAGGGGAGTTTGACTTGGGTAACGCATCTTTAAAAAATCCCAATAAACCATTTTTTGTGCCGCGTAAGATGGAGTGTAACCAGGATGATTGCTGTTTTTCGGTGTCACTTTTTAATCGTTCTAAAGTTTCTATCAATGCATCAATCGTATCTTTCTGCTCATGGTACTTATGCTCTTGATAGATTTCGATGTATTCATTGTTCATGATCGATCCTTATCAAAACAAGCTCTATATCTAATTAATTTTAGCACAGAGATTGCCTTATTTATGAGCAAATAGACTCAAAAAAACCACTCTTTATTTTATTGCAAGTATAGAGCTACGCAGCAACCCTGGAGTATTGGGAACACGATCCCCGGGATTGTGTCACTTCGTTCGTAATGACGGAGGGGTGGGGGACTCAAACTGCATGTTTACACCTCGTTCTTGCGAGGAGCGAAGTGATGAAGCAATCCAGTGGCGCTGCACTGAAAATCATTTACTTTCCTGTAAGACATGATTATTCTTAGCCACTTTTGCTTGTAAAACAGAGGGATACCTTATGGGGTTAGGTGTTATTTACCTTTTTAAAGAACGGCGATTTTTGCCTTTTTTCTTTACTCAGTTTTTAGGTGCCTTTAATGATAATGCATTCAAGTTAGCAATGCTTACCATGATTAGCTACTATTTAACTGATTCTCAGGCTCAATCAGAATATTACCAAGCCCTCGCTGGCGCTTTATTTATATTGCCATTCTTTTTACTTTCGGCCACTTCAGGACAAATAGCCGATAAATACGATAAAACCAAGGTTATCCGCATCATTAAAATCTTTGAAGTACTTTTAATGATTATCGGCAGTTTTTCGCTTTATTGCGGTAATATTTTTTGGATGATGTTTACCTTAACTGGAATGGGAACCCATTCAACATTTTTTGGACCAATAAAATATGCTATTTTGCCTGATCATTTGCCCAAAAAAGATTTGTTGGGTGCAACGGGGCTTGTTGATGCAAGTACCTTTATTGCGATTCTTTTAGGAACTACTTTAGGAAGTTTAGCTATAGGCATCAAAGGCTCTACACCCTATATCGCTATTTTTATGACTATTTTAGTTGCTTTACTAGGCCTGTTGTCTTCTTTGTTTATTCCTAGCGCTCCTCCAAACTCATCCAATCTAAAGATTGATATTCAGTTTTGGCGGGCAACCTATCGATTGATAAAGCAGGCGAGGGAGCATTTTGGTATTTTAGTAGCTACCTTAATCCTCTCTTGGTTTTGGCTTTTAGGAACGGTTTTATTGACCAAATTACCTGATTATACCAATTATGTTTTAGGTGCTAATAATACAGTTTTTGCTCTATTTCTAGCTCTATTTTCTCTGGGAATCGCTGCAGGTTCTGTGAGTGTTAACATCATTTTTCGGGGTCGAATTGCTCTGGCTATAGTTCCTTGGGCGATGTTTGCATTTACTTGTTTTACTGCGGATCTTTATTGGGCCTCATCCTATATTCAGGAACATGAATCTTTATTAACATTCATGTCATTTTTCACTAATAAAACTCATTGGCGCATTGCTATTGATTTATTCTTACTGGCCTTTAGTGCGGGCTTATTTGTCGTGCCTTTATATACCTATTTACAAGTTGCTAGTGCACCAGAACACAGGGCACGCGTAATTGCTGCAAATAATATTTATAATGCATTATTTATGGTTTTAGGTTCATTAATGGTCATGCTGTTTTTGCATTTTAGTGCAGCCATTCCGCAAATGTTTTTGGTTTTAAGTGGGTTGAATACGATTGCCGCCTGGCTTGCATGGCGATTTTTAAAACGTGTGACGACAATTGGTTTAGTGTAGCCTGGTTGCTTGCAACCAGGTTTTCCTTAAATGGCAAGCAGTGAGAGTGCATTGAGTAAAATAGAAAATCTAGTTGTTAGCAACCAGACTATGCCTAATAATTACTCAACCAATCTCTAGCCGGAAGAAAATCACTGTAAAGCCGAGCCTCAGGACTATTTTCTTTAGGTTGCCAGTTATACGCCCAGGAGACATCAGGTGGAAGCGACATTAAGATCGATTCGGTTCGACCACCAGATTGCAAACCAAACAACGTACCGCGGTCATAAACCAAATTGAATTCTACATAACGTCCACGTCGATAATTTTGAAAAGCTTTTTCTTGCTCTCCAAAAGGAAGTTCTTTTCGACGAGATACAATAGGAGCGTAGGCTTTGATGTAATGATCTCCAATACTTTGCATCAAGGAAAAACTATGTTCAAAGCTAATTTCATTATAATCATCAAAGAATAAACCACCGATACCGCGGGCTTCATTACGGTGTTTAATAAAGAAATACTCATCACACCATTTTTTAAAACGGGGATAAATGTCCTCACCAAAAGGTTGACAGGCATTTAATGCCGTTTGGTGCCAATGCCGACAATCTTCCTCAAATCCATAGTAAGGTGTTAAGTCAAACCCGCCACCAAACCACCAAACGGGAGATGAACCTTCTTTTTCTGCAATAAAAAAGCGAACATTCGCATGTGATGTAGGAATGTAAGGATTATCTGGATGAATCACCAAAGAGACACCAAGGGCGCTAAATTTTCTACCTGCTAATTCAGGACGATGCGCGCTGGCTGAAGGGGGAAGCTGTTCTCCTGAAACATGGGAAAAATTAACTCCGGCTTTTGCAAAGACCTTACCTTGGGCTAATACACGGGTGATACCACCGCCACCAGCAGGGCGTTTCCATGCATCTTCAATGAATTGCGAGTGCCCATCCAAATCTTCAATAACAGTACAAATATTGTTTTGTAATTGCAAAAGATAAGCTTTTACTTGTTCTATAGCATCTACAGGAAGTTCATAAGTAATTGACATGGCGAGTACTCAAATTTATATTAGATCGACTATTGCTAGATGTTGCATGTAATCATCGAGGATCGTTGATTTCCTGCAACGAGCTATTTTCTCATTTATTTAGAATTGGCACAATGTTTGTGCTGAGGGATGTAAAGTTACAAGGGAGTATGTATGTCACGAAATCTTGACTCTTATTTTGGCGTTCACGCCAAAGCCTTAATTGGACGAGATCAGCGAGCCTCAATGCTAGCCAATAATCTGGCTAATGCCAACACACCAAATTTCAAAGCCCAAGACGTGGATTTTAATAGTTTTCTGGCCGAGCAAATGGCGGCAAGTGCACAGCAAATGGCCGTTACTTCAGCGAATCATATTACTAAAAATGGTGATCTTGCGGCTAATGCGAAGTTTCGTGTTACTGCACAAACTGCTTTAGATGGAAATACGGTTGATAAAGATTTAGAAACCATGGAATTTGCTCGTAACTCTCTGAATTATCAGGCAAGTTTGACTTTTCTTAATAATAAAATTAAAACTATGATGCTTGCATTGAAAGGAGAGTAGGGATGTCTATCGGTTCGATTTTTGATATTGCAGGTTCAGCACTAACTGCTGAAACTGCACGTTTAACTAGCAGTACTTCAAATTTAAGTAATGCCAACATAGAAACAGGTGATATGGATAATGTATATCGCGTCCAATACCCTGTATTCAAATCAATACAAGAAGGTGCAAATCAATGGATTGGTGATCAGGTAAAAGCTGGTGTGCAACTAAAAGGAAATTATGTTAGCAATGCTGATCCTATTAAGCATTACCAACCGGATAATCCTATAGCAGATAAGGATGGTTATGTTTATACGCCTAATGTCAATTACGCCGAAGAAATGGCCAACGTTATTTCCGCTGCGAAGTCTTATCAAATGAATCTTCAGTTAGTTAGTCAAGCAAAACAATTAATGCAACGTACTTTGCAATTAGGTGAGTAAGGGGAAAGGGAATGACAACAAATTCAATAAATGGAGTAAACGGTGCGGCTCAGATGTCGGCAAGCCAAATGGCTCCCCAAAATTTGGGACAGCAGGATTTTTTGCGGTTAATGGTCGCTCAAATTCAAAATCAAGATCCAATGCAGCCGCAGGTAAATGGTGAATTTTTGTCACAACTCGCGCAATTTAGCACAAACGATGGCGTTAATAAAATGCAAGAGTCTATGCAACAAATGGCAAACTCATTGCAATCAAATCAAGCATTACAAGCCTCAGCATTAGTAGGGCGCAAAGTTTTAGTCAATAGTGATAGCCTCAAGTTGGATAAAGAAGGTGATGTAAAAACAGCTATTGATATCCCACCAGGAGTAAGCGACATCAATGCATTTATTTATGGTGCATCGGGTGAGCTGATAAAAACAATTCCTTTAGGTCAGCAAGTACCTGGGTTCTATCAATTCGCTTGGGATGGGATGGGGCAGGATGGAAGCCGTTTACCAGAGGGACAATACAAAGTAGCAGTACACGCTAAGTATATGGGTAAAGAGGTTGCATTTAGGACAATGACCTCTGCGAATGTAGATAGCGTGAGCCTTGGCCAAAATGGAGATGGTTTAAAACTGAATGTAGCTGGGGTCGGAGCAGTTTCATTAGACCAGGTAAAACAAATAACGGTATAGGACGGAGACAAAAATGATTTTTGATACTGGTATAAGTGGACTGAATGCGGCAGCAAGCCATCTCGATGTAATCGGTAATAATATTGCGAACTCTTCAACCGTTGGTTTTAAAGGGTCTCGTGCTAATTTTGGTGATATTTACTCTTTTGGTGGCTATAACTCAGGAGGCAGCACCACTGTTGGTGGCGGTGTTATGTTGACTCAAGTTCAGCAGATGTTTAAAAATGGTACCATTACTAATACAAATAACACCTTAGATCTTGCTATTAGCGGCAATGGCTTTTTTATTTTGGATAACCAAGGTAGCACCGCATATACACGAGCAGGGCAGTTTGGTCTTGATAATCAGAATTATATTACCAACTCAACAGGCCAATTTCTTACTGGTTATTTGGCAGACGCTTCAGGAAATATCACTGGAACTACTGGTAGAATCCAGGTGAATCAGGCAAATCTGGCCCCACAGGCAAGTACTACCGTAACTGCAGGACTTAATTTGAATTCCGGTACTACACCGCCTGCAGCTGATTGGGCTGGTGGGGCAGCACCTGTAAGTGATACGTATAACAATACAACCTCAATGACGATTTATGACAGCTTGGGTAATTCGCATGTATTGAGTATGTATTTCATCAAAGCGGATGCTGCGGCCACAGGTGGAAGCCCTGATGCTGCTTCACCTCCAGGAACTGAAAACCAATGGTATGTAGCGTTTCAGATTGATAATCAGGATGTTCCTGCAATTACGACGCCTGGCAATAGCGCCAATCTTTATGCAGCTAATTTTAATTCCGATGGTTCGTTTTCATTAGTGCAAGATACCACAGGAACTCCATTAGCAAGTAATTTGATTCCCTTATCAATGACATTAACTAATGGTGCTAATCCACTGAATCTAAATGTTGATTTATCAAATTGTACTCAGTTTGGCAGTCCATTTGCGGTGCAGTCAGCAAACTCGAATGGATACACCACTGGTAATTTAGCTGGATTAAATGTTTCTGCTGATGGTACGGTTTCTGGAAGTTATTCCAATGGTCAAACTTTAGCTATGGGGCAAATCCAATTAGCTAACTTTGCAGACCCTGAAGGCTTACAAAACATTGGTAATGTATGTTGGTCTGCCACAGCCGCTTCAGGCCAGCCCTTAATTGGGGTTGGAACAACCGGTAATTTGGGCAGTATTCGCTCTGGTAGTTTAGAGCAGTCGAATGTTGATTTAACTGGCGAGCTGGTTAGTTTGATTGGCGCCCAACGTGATTTCCAAGCGAATGCTCAAACCATTCGTACTGGTGATGCGATCACACAAACGATTATCAATATGCGTTAAGGGGCTAATTAATGGATCCTATTTTGTATAATGCTGCCAATGGCGGGCGTAGTAATTTCGCCCGTCAGGAAGTGATTGCAAACAATTTGGCAAATGTAGGTACTACCGGTTTTAGAGCTGATATGTACCAAGCACAAACACTCTATGTGCAAGGCGCCAAGGGCAGCAATAATTACGGTCAATCGTTTACTGTCCAAAATCCTTCTGCTGCTGATTTTACTCCAGGGCCTATTGTTGTAACTGGGCGTAACCTGGACGTAGCGGTTGGTGGAAAAGGTTGGCTAGCGGTGCGCGGTAGTGATGGAAAAGAAGCTTATACCAAAGCTGGAAGCCTCAATATTGATGCAAATGGTTTTTTAGTGACCGCATCTGGTAGACAGGTCATTGGAAATGGCGGTCCAATTTCGATTCCTCCTGCCACCAATATTGATATTGGTACCGATGGCACAATAACGATTGTACCAACCGGAAACGGGCCTCAATCTGCGACTACAGTAGATAGAATTAAAATGGTTTCTTTAGATCCTGCCAACATCTCTAAAGGTCCTGATGGTTTATTCCAATTAAACAAAGGTGGAGTTGCTCCTACGGACACTACACTGAAGCTGACCAGTGGTGCGCTTGAAGGGTCTAACGTTCAGGCGGTAGAACAAATGGTTGCAATGATAAATGCTGGACGAGATTTTGAAACTCAAATGAACTTGTTATCAACTATGGGGGAAAATGCTCAAAAGCTAACCCAAATAATAGGTGATTAAATAAGTTTTTAATTTTAAGTGGTGTGGATTATTTTTGAATAAATGTAGGAGATTTACATGCAACCAGCATTATGGGTGAGCAAATCGGGCTTGGAAGCTCAAGAAAAAACTATCGGTACAATTGCAAATAACTTGGCTAACGTAAACACTACTGGTTTTAAGCGTGACAGGCCTCAATTTGAAGATTTACTCTATCAAACTTCTAGTCAAGCGGGAGCGCAGTCTTCGGAAAACTCCATCGTTCCAACGGGTATTAATACCGGAACAGGGGTTCATTTGGTTTCTACTCAAAAAATGTTTCAACAAGGAAGCATTCAGAACACCAATAACGCTTATGATATTGCGATCCAGGGACAAGGTTTCTTTACTATTTTGATGCCAGACGGTACTCAGGCTTATACCCGTAATGGTGCATTTACAATTGATAGTACAGGCCAGATTGTTGATAGCCACGGGTATTTATTGCAACCAGCAATTACCTTACCAGCTCAGACATTGGGTGTGACAATTAGCCAGGATGGAGTAGTTAGCGCTACTGTAGCAGGCTCTACAACACCAACTAATCTCGGCACTATTCAGCTTACTAATTTTATGAATCCAGCAGGACTTCAGCCATTAGGTCAAAACTTATTCGTTGAAACGCCTTCAAGTGGAAATCCTATACTTGATAACCCTGGAAATAATGGTCTGGGAACTTTATTGCAGAATAATTTGGAAGCGTCGAACGTGAACGTAGTTGAAGAGCTAGTCAATATGATCCAGGCTCAACGTAGCTATGAAATTACTGCGAAAGGAATGCAAACCGTAGATAATATGTTGCAATATTTAAATCAGACTGTTTAAGAAGATTGGAACGATGAAATTACTTAACTTTTTAACAGTTGGTTGTATGGCACTTTTTTTAGGCGGATGTGATGCTTTAAATCCGCCTGTCGCTGGAAAAAGCCCTGATTATGCACCTACTTATCCTGCATCGCCGGATCCCAAACAGTTGAGAAGGCAAACAGGAGCCATTTATGATCCTGAAACCGCCTTACCACTATTTGAGACCAACCGAGCTCGCCATGAAGGGGACATATTGACAGTGCTCTTGATTGAAAATACGAATGCCACCAAGAATGCGACACTCCAGCAAATGAAAAATGATACTAATAAGGTAACCAACAAACTATTTCTAGGTCGTCCTATTTCCCTTGGCGGTGGTTACAGCATGGATTTTGATTTAAATAATCAACGCCAGTTTAACGGTTCAGCACAAGCGGTACAAAATAATAAGTTGGCTGGGAATGTTTCAGTAACTGTAGCCAAAGTTTTAGCTAATGGTAATTTGGTCGTTCAAGGAGAAAAGTGGGTTAAAATCAATCAGGGCGAGGAGTATGTTCGCTTGTCAGGTATTGTGCGGCCACAAGATATTAAAGGCGATAATACGATTACTTCAGATCGGGTTGCCAATGCACGAATCTCTTATGGTGGTACAGGACAGGTTAATAATACAAATGCTCAAGGGTGGCTGGCTCGAATTATGTGGGGCCCCTTATTCCCAACCTAATAGTGTTATTTGGGGTTGGGCTTTCGGGCTCAACCTGGTAAAGCTTACTTGCTTGTGTGGCATTGGAATTTGGATATTAATAATAATGAAAGGAACAGTAATGCGGCGAGTGCTGATGGTTACATGCCTGTTCGCAATGAACCTGTTACTAAATCAGGTTTATGCAGAACGGATCAAAGATTTGGCAACGCTGGCTGGTGTGCGTACTAACCAATTAATTGGCTATGGCTTGGTCGTTGGTTTAAATGGTACGGGTGATAAAAATGGCACACGTTATACCGAAGATAGCTTTGCAAACATGCTCACGCAGTTGGGTGTAAATATTAGA
The DNA here is from genome assembly GCF_023921225.1 of Legionella lytica. Classification (NCBI taxonomy): domain Bacteria; kingdom Pseudomonadati; phylum Pseudomonadota; class Gammaproteobacteria; order Legionellales; family Legionellaceae; genus Legionella; species Legionella lytica. Next base: position 2,269,026 of record NZ_CP071527.1, on the reverse strand, counting down.
GCAGGGACCAAACTTAATTCGAAAAACATGGCAGCTGTTATGGTAACAGCCAGTTTGTCGTCGTTTATGAAAAAAGGGCAAACTTTGGATGTTAATATTTCCTCAATAGGGGATTCTAAAAGTTTGTTAGGTGGCACTTTATTGATGACTCCGCTAAAAGGAGCTGATGGCCGTATTTATGCAATCTCTCAGGGAAACGTTATCGTTTCAGGTATTAGTGCTTCAGGAAGCGATGGCTCCAGTGTTACGGTCAACGTGCCAAGTGGAGGGCGTATTCCTAATGGTGCGACAATAGAAGCTGATATTCCTAATCCATTTTATTTTACTAAAAACCTTACTTATAATTTACATAGCCCTGATTTTTCTACGGCTAAAAGTATGTCGGATGCAATTAATCAGCAATTAGGCCCAGGTACTGCTAAGGCATTAGATGCAACCTCCGTTGTGGTGACTGCGCCGGTGAAAATGTCACAACGAGTTGATTACGTTTCGGTTATAGAAAACATAGAATTTAAGCCTGCTGAACCAATGGCTAAGATTATTATTAATTCGCGTACAGGTACGGTGGTCATTTCATCCAATGTTATTGTTAAATCAGCCGCAGTATCTCATGGTAATCTCGTATTAAGTGTTACTGAAACGCCTGTAATTAGCCAGCCAAATGCATTTGCAGGCGGTAGAACGGTGGTCAGACAACAATCCCAGGTGAATATTGCGCAGAAAAATAATCACGCATTTGTATTACCTAGGGGCACCACACTTAAAGATATCGTTAGAGGTATTAATGCAGTAGGGGCGACACCGGCGGATGTTATTGCCATACTTGAAGCCTTACAGCAGGCTGGTGCATTGAATGCAACCTTAATCGTGATATAAGATAGGGATTCGGTCGTTTAGAAAGCCGAATAAAAACTTAAAAGTTAATTAAAAGCTCTCTGCTTACGCGGAGGTGACAAAGAATCAAAATAGCTCAAAAAAGAATTTGCTTTTTTTTTGAGCTAGAATTTAGGTTAATTGATAAGGATAGTTACTATGTTACATGGCATTGCAACCAGTGATTTCTCAGCTTTGGCTGATTTAAAAGCGAAGGCAGTTACTGATGCTAAGGGAGCAGCTCCTGAAGTGGCCAAACAATTTGAAGGAATTTTCCTACAGTCCATGCTAAAAAGTATGCGTATGGGACAACATTTTCTTGATGACTCCAGCCCTTTTCGAGGCAAAAATCGAGAAACCTTCGAAGACATGTTGGATGCTCAGTATGCAAGTAACATTGCAGGCTCAAAAGGTATTGGTGTTGCTGCGATGCTGACTCGACACTTAGGATCAGTAAACAATATAGAAACCCCAGCTCCGAATGCGCCCCCGACGGTTATGCCAACAGCATCTGCTGATATGCAGTATATAACTCCGAAACAAGCGATTAGCAGCGATACCAATAAACCACCAACTACCGTGGATGATTTCGTGCAATCCATTTGGCCCAAGGCCAAAGAAGCGGCCTCCCTTATCGGTCTGGATCCAAAGATTTTAATGGCACAAGCTGCGTTAGAAACTGGATGGGGTAAATTTATTACGAAGGATTCTGAAGGGAATAGCAGTAATAACTTATTTAATATCAAATCTGGTGCTAATAGTGACTATGATTCGGTTAATGTTAAAACAACGGAGTACATTGCCGATACACCTATTAAGGTGAACGCATCGTTTAGAAAATACTCTTCAATAGAGCAGGGTTTTGAGGATTATATTTCCTTGATTAAGCGAGATGGGCGTTATCAAGATGCTTTAGCGAGCGCTGCCAATCCTGAAAGTTATGTGCGTGAGTTACATAAAGCTGGTTATGCAACAGATCCAGAGTACAGTACAAAGATTTTGTCTATTTATCGTGGTGATGAATTAAATCAGGCAATCCAACGTTGCGATTTATCGGCACAGGTTTAATAATAAAACTATGATAATATTAGAATTATTGTGGTAAGCTAATAAAAGACTAGGGACAGTTTGCGTTTCGCTAGCTTGAGGAAAACAGTCCCAAGTTGAAATGGTAACGAAATAATAGGTCAGGGAGTGAACAGTTATGTCGATTTTGAGTATCGCGTATTCGGGCTTAAATGCCTTCCAATATGCATTGGATGTAACCGCTAATAATATAGCAAATCAGAGAACACCAGGTTATTCCAAACAAAGTATATTGTTAGCGGATGCGATGTCGGAGCGTTATGGTGGCGTTTATGTAGGTACAGGGGTTTCTATTACCTCTATTTACCGGAATGCCGATCAATTTGCCAATACTCAAATGAGAGCCGCTTTAAGCACTCGTAGCCAATATGAGGCATTTTATAACCAAGCAAGCCAGATTGATCAGTTAATCTCTCAAAATGGCAGTAGCATTTCTGCTGCAATGCAATCTTTTTTCGATTCATTTAATCAGTTAAATAATGCGCCTGATAGCACAGCCTCACGTGGTGTTGCATTAAGCCAAAGTCAATTATTGGTGCAACAATTTAATTTCTTGCAATCTAATTTGGATCAAATTCAAGAAAATACTACCGCTCAAATAACCATGATTGCTAACCGAATTAATCAGATAGGTGCTGATTTGGTTGCATTTAATGAAGAAATCATGGGAAATCCAACTTCGCCTGAACTTTTAGATCAGCGCGATCAATTACTTAAAGAATTGGCAGAATTCTCTGATTTAACGGTTATTGTCCAAAATAATGGTACGGTAAACGTTGGGATTGGAAGTGGCGAAATGTTGGTTGTTGGTCCAAACCAAAGAACCTTATCCGTCCAGTTTGATCCTTTAAATACATTAGGTACTCGCGTTTTATTAGGCAGCGGGGCCGGTCAGTTAGATATTTCTGCTGAGCTAACCACTGGAACCTTAGGTGGTCTAATGAGTTATGAAAGCAATATTATTGCGCAAACCAGCCAAACAGTAGGGCTCATGGCGATTGGTTTAGCGCAAACATTCAATGCCCAAAACAAATTAGGCATGGATCTCTATAACCAAATCGGACAAGATTATTTTACTGATTTTAACAGCAGTACTGCACAGTTAAAGCGTTCGATTTCTTCTACTGATAATGTGGGCACTGGCGTATTGTCGGTGGCTATTTCTGATCTGTCGCAAATGAAATTAAGCGATTATCAGTTAGTGGTTAATGATACGGGAACCAATGAAGTACGTCTTATTCGTCAATCTGATGGCACGAGTATGACGCTTAATTGGTCCAGTAATCCACCAGCTCCTCCTGCAGGACAAATAGAAGTTGATGGAATGACTATTACTGTCGATGACATAAGTAAATTAGTGAATAATGACTCCTATTCATTAATCCCTACACGTGGCGCTGCGCGTGATTTAGAGCTCTTAGTGAGCGATCCTAATTTAATGGCTTTAGCATCACCTGTTAGAACTTCTGCAGCTACCAGCAATACTGGGGTTGGGAAAATTGCTTTAGGTACCGTATTTAATACCTCAGGTGTGTCGGATCAATACGCAATTAATTTTACCTCACCTACTGAATTTAATGTGGTTGATGTCACTACAGGCACTACAGTTGCAGGTCCTTTACCTTTTACTCCTAATATGGACAATGTGGTACAAATTCCTGACGCAACAAACCCATCCTATTCAGTGGTTCTCTCTGGAATACCTAATGCAGGAGATAGTTTTACTGCTGAATATAACCAAGGTGGTTTTGGTGATAACACGAATGGTTTATTACTCGCAGGTATTCAACAAGCACAGTTATTTGATAGTGGCAATGAGTCGCTTTTTGATTGTTATTCTGACTTACTTTCTAGTGTTGGAAGTCAAACTCGCCAAGCAAAAACGCGTTATGACGCTTTTGATGTGTTGTACAAGCAAGCGGTTTATTTTCAAGAAAGTAAAAGCGGGGTGAACTTAGACGAAGAGGCCGCAAATTTATTGAGGCTCGAGCAGGCTTATGCAGCTGCAGGAAAATTAGTTGAAGTTTCTAATCAAATGATGCAAGTGCTGTTTGAGATGATGAGGTGATAAATGCGTATTTCAACAAATCAGGTGTACCAGACTGGATTAAGTAGTTTATTAACTCAGCAAATGCGTGTAACAAAATTGCAAGAAATGCTTGCAACGGGAGTTAAGGTACAATATGCCTCTGATGATCCTATTTCCTATGCTCAAATTCAGTGGTTGAATCAGCGTGTGAGCACGACTGAATTATTACAAACGAATTGCATTAATGCTCAAAATGCGCTGGGTTTAGAAGAATCAATATTAACGAATAGTGTTAGCAACCTGCAACGTTTACGAGATATTCAGGTTTTGGTTGGAAACGGTACTTTATCTGATATCCAACGGAAAGCCTATGCTGTTGAAGCTAACGACATATTGACGCAACTGCAGGCGTTTGGAAATACCAAAGATAATAATGGCAATTACCTTTTTTCCGGTGGCCAAACCTCTACGGAACCATTCTCTTTAAATGCTGCGGGAGAGTATGTTTATAATGGCGATAGTACTACTCGTTATCAGGTTATTTCAGGTAGCTTGCAGATCGCAATTAATGATCCAGGTAATGGGATTTTTATGAATATACCTGGCGGAAATGGTAGTTTTACTGTAAGCCAAACAGCAACACCTAATACGGGTACTGCTTCGGCCAGTACAGGGTCTGTGACCAATGAGGCTGCCTATATTCCTGACAATTATACGATTAACTTTGTACCGAACTCTGCCGGTGAATTAGTGGTCATGGTGAGTGGGGCCACAACTGGTAATGTGATTCCTCCATCGGGCTCGCCTGATGATGCACCATTATATCAAGAAGGAATGTCTGTTAGTTTCAATGGTATGACGGTAGAAGTGTCTGGCATGCCAAACGCTGGTGATGCGTTTGCTATTAATCCCTCAACGAATACGTCTATTTTTGCTACGATTCAATCCATGGTTAACAATTTAAGTTTGCCTTATTCTACTGCGACAGAAAAGGCTTCTGCAGTAACTGTGAACAATCAAATATTAGCTCAAATAGATAATGCGTTGACGAATTTTACTAACATGCTTGCAAGTATTGGTTCTCGAATGAATCAAGTTTCTAGCTCATCAGACTCGAATCAAGATTTGATCGACATGAGCAAGGAAATTTTAAAGTCTTTAACTGATACTAATCCTGTTGATGTCGCAACGGAGTTCAATCAAGAGCTAGTAAATCTACAAGCAGCACAGGAAAGTTTTGTGCGCGTGCAAAATTTATCTCTATTTAATTATATTTAATTCCAGATAGACGGCTGATGCTTCAGCCGTCGGAGAATAGGTATCCTGGATGGGGCGCAGCCCAATCTGGGGTCGGTATTTGAATTAAGTCCCGATCCCTGAGAACGTTGTGCCGCTATCAAGCCTGGATTTTAATCCCCCTTAAAAGCATGTCAGCTCGTAATAAAAAATACTTCACATCGTCTAACTAAAAGAGGGAGTTTATGCTAATTAAGCCGCCTTTATTAAAAAAACAATTAGTAACTTTTACCGCCATAGTTTCATCGTTATTCGGCATACATGCAGATGCGGCAGGTTTTCAGCTGAATGAGACGAGTACTAGCTTGCAAGGAACAGCAATGGCAGGTTCTGCCGCGCAAGTTAATGATGTTTCTGCAATGTTTAGTAACCCCGCAACATTGTCTACGCTAAGTGGCCTTCAAGCTTATATCGGTGCAAGCCAATTATTCCCTAATATGAGCGTGTCTCAGGGAGACGCTGTACATACTTTTAATGTGCCAGGCACTCCACCGACTAATTTTTCTACGTCCGTATCTGGCGATACGCATAGAAATAATTTAAACAAATCAGTTTTTATTCCTAATGGTTATATTGGTTGGCATTTTTTTAATAATAAATTTAGTTTTGGTGTTGCCGTTCTTGAACCATATTACATGTCGAATAATTATTCGCGAGATTCAGTATTACGATTTGCTGCAGTTAAATCGGAAATTAATTCCGTTAATATTAATCCATCTATTGCTTATCAAGTAAATGAGCAGTGGTCTTTGGGGGTTGGTTTTCAAGCGCAATACCTTAAAACAGAACTTTCTAATTTTAATGGTATTTATACGGCTACCCCTGCTATTGATATGTATTTAGCGGCGACCAGACCTTCTTACATTGAAGGGGATAATTGGGGATATGGTTATACTCTTGGAGCCCTATATCAGCCTAATCAATTAACGCGATTGGGAATTGGATATCGTTCCCAAATTTCATCACGTCAAATGGGATCTGCTGAACTTTATACCTTGCCAGGTGAGGGGCTTATTCCCGCTCCTGCGAATACCTTTTTGGCTAATGTTGAATCTTATGCGAATACTAATCTCAAGACTCCTGGGGTGTTAACTATGAGTGCCGCTCGGGATATTAATGCGTGGACTGTTAAGGCCACAGCACAAGTTAGTTTTTGGAATGGCATGAATCGCTTTCGCATAGAGACGCCGAATGGATTTAACCAAATAAGCACTGGGCCTATGAAGTGGCGTGATGCATGGTTTGGGGCATTAGGGGTTGATTATCGTGTTAATCCATCCTGGGTTGCTCGAGGAGGTGTTGCTTATGATGAAACACCAGTAAGCAAGCGATTTAATGATCCTCGTTTCCCTGATGCGGACCGCGTTGTGCTAAATTTTGGCCTGAGCTATATGATTAATAAATATTTATCTCTTGATGGGGCATACTCGCATATTTTCATGAATGATCAACGGCTACATGCTACTCAAGTAGCTTTTGGGGGGGCTGGGGTTCAAGAGGTGAATCAGGTGAGTGCGAAATATAAGGGCTCAGGAGACGTTGTTGCTTTAGCTGTTCGTTATACCGCCTAGATAAAATAGACAATAAACCGTCATTGTTGTAACGAAGTGAAGAACTCCGAAGTTCCGTGCTCGTACTCCTGGATTGCTTCGTCACTACGTTTCTCACAATGACGAGGTATTTATTTGGGCACTATTTTTGAATCTAATTCCAGCCGTCATTGCGAACGCAGTGAAGCAATCCAGGGTTCCGTGCAATGGACTTCTGGATTGCGTCATCGTTCCATTCCTCGCAATAACAGGATATTTATTTCAGCACAATCTCTTAATTTAAACCCACAGTAATGTGGACTTTAATGATGAGCTTGATGTTTCCACTCCACTTTATCCAGCGGGAAATCCTTTTAACCAATAGTCAGCAATATTAATACGTTGAGTAATCCATATATCTTCATACTGCAGCACATAATCCAAAAATTGTTTAATTGCTTGGCAGCGAGCAGGTTTACCACTGAGCCTAGGGTGTAATCCTACCGTCATAATTACTGGGCGTTTTTCTTCATAAAGATAATTAAAGCTGGCTACGAGCTGTTCATAGAAAGCTTGTGGCGTAGCAAAACCAGGATTGGTTGTAAATTTAAAATCATTACAATCAAGAGAATAAGGAATGATTAAATGTCGCTCCACATAATAGGGTAATTCATCAGCATAACTGTCTGAATCATAAGTAAACCCGCCAATTTCTAAAAGTAAATCCCGGGTATTTTCGCTGCGCCTGCCGGTATACCAACCCCTAGGTTTTTGCCCAACTAATTTTTCCAATGTTTCAATGCACAAAACAATATGCTCTTTTTCAACCTCTCGAGGCACACCGGCGTAATCAACCCAACGCCAACCATGTCCTGCAACTTCATGATTATTTTGAGCGAGATACAGTGCCAATAAAGGATTTAAGAGCAATGCTTGCCCGGTAACAAAAAAAGTAAGGGGAATTTGATAGAGGTCGAAAAGTCGGAGTAATCGCCACAGGCCCACACGACTGCCGTATTCATAGAATGATTCAACACTGAGGTTACGTATTCCCTGATCTTTAGGGGCAAAGGGGAAGTCTGTTCCTTGCGTTTCTGCATATACATCGCCATTAACTGGACTAAGCTCAGCGCCTTCTTCATAGTTAAGGACAAAATTGATTGCTATTTTAGCATTATTGGGCCAATAGAAATTAAATCCATCTGGGCCATAACCTATTAAGTCACGCATGGTTCTTCCCTGGCTAGCCTTATTAATTTGATTATAGCCTTAATAGGGCCTAATTTAATTGCTTAAAATGGATTACATAGTGATGCTTCCAGAACCCACTGTGCTCATTATCTGTAGAAAGAGTCAAGGAGACGACATTCTTTTCATTTAAGTAACTGTTTTTTACATACAATAAGGTGAATTCCGTTGTATTTTCAATCAGAGGAGAGAGCAAAAAGCCCGCTTTTGCCATATTCGCTACGATACGATATTGCCTTTTTATGCCGTTTTCCAATGTAAACGTCATGTATAACTGACTGGGTTTAAAGAACAGCGTTGCGACACGACCTAGAAAGGTAGGGGTTATTTCAATTTCAACATAAATAGGAGCCTGTGTATGTGGAACTGTTACCGATTCTCCAAGCACATGCCGTTCTTTAGCTAATAAAGTAGGCGTATTTCTCCCATTGTTTGCTTCCTTCTTTTTGCGAAGGTATAAAAAATCATTTTTCAAATCAACAGGTTGGTAATTTGCTAAAAGTAAGGGCCAGCTCTTGCCATCTTCTAGGGCAGGAACACGTTCATCGATGGGCTCAATTTTAAAAATAATATTATCTGGGGAGGCTTTTCCCTGCAAATGTTGTTTATTCTTTTCCGCCAAGCGGGAGTTAAACACCGAATAGCTCTGGAACACCGGTCGAGGAGACCATTGGTTGTTTGAGGCAATTAAATAAGATTGATTGTACGAATAAATATCCGTAGTGCCTTGAAATATGGGAAATTCTGCTTGTTGGCTCAGAAAACTCATTGAGAGGGCAAAGTCTTGTTTTAACGAATTGGGATTGTTTATTCGATTTTTAAGCCCATGCAAGGCAGAAGAGTAATTCGATTTAAAGTTATCGCTAATCGATAAATGGGTGTAATGGCTATTAATAACATACCAGGTATTCAGAGAAACACAGAACAGGGCGATTAGCAGTTTTGTATTATTAATCAATAAAGGTAAAAACAAAGTTGCCATCATGATGGAGGTGCCAGGAATTAATGCATGCCCATAATGACGAGCAAATCCTGCTTTAAAGGACATAAATAAAAAGACAAAGAAAATACAGAATAAAAATATTTTTCTCATCCCACGAATGTTCTTCTGCCAAACGATGCTGCCTAGAAGAGCGAGTGCATTAAGGCTATATAAAATAATTTCATCCTTATTGCCATCAACAGACATTGCTTCGGTAAAATCTGAAGCAAGAGAGATACTACCATTCAAAAATGAAGGGAGATTACTGAGGGATTGCCCAATAGCAAGCCAAAATAACAGCATCGAAAGGATAGGTACAATTATCGCAATTAATGCCAGGTGGGCTCTCTTGTTGCTCACAAAAAAGAGGCAACACAAACTGCTCATGGTGATGCATAACAGTATTAAGGAGCCTTTGACCAAAATCATTAATCCAAATGGAGCAAAGAATAGGGCTACCCAGTAAGAGAAATAAGGGGATGGTTTAGCCGAGGACAGATTTTTATAACAAAAGAGTCCAACAAGTAAGGGATAGGAAAAAAGCAATGAGTCTCGGGCATAGACCATAATAAACAGAAAAAAGCAAAAGACTAAAGCCCAAGACCAACGAAATTCTTTTATTAATAGAAGCAAACAAAGCCAATAGCTAAGTGCCAAATACAGACTTCCCCCAACCATTAGTGTGTCTAATGCAGGATGGTAGGTTTTAGTATAAATAAATGAGTAGGGGCCCAAGGTAAAGATAATGTCTTTACCAAAAGCCAGCCCTTGGACGACAGCTTGATTTAAGCCCACAGCCCAAGACGAATCAAGTGTTGACGCGGGCATTTTTGGCGCAAAAGGGACAAAGACGCAGATGAGAATGAGAAGTAAAAGAAATTTTATAAATAAGCCAACAGAGTAATTTATATTCTTAGCGAAAGGGTTCATCTTTTCCATTGCTCCCATGACCGATATTGGCTTAGATTGATGGCGAATCTTGACCTTAAATAAAAGGGAAGTCAATTTGTTTTAATTGAATGAGAGCACAGAGTACGTAACGTTCATAGCCAATATTAGCGCAGCGTAATACGGGGTCGGTACATGAATCAAACTTCGCTCCCATCTTACGCAGTGTTAATACGGGCTACGTGGTTTTATGCCATTTAAATGGCCTCTAACCTAACTCAAAAGAAGTAATCCCATAAATGCCTTCAATAGACAAATTAGGGGCTCCTTTTAAGTACATTCTTGCTGTAGCAAATATCTTGGTCATGCCGTAATGCTCAACCAAATCAACCGCAGAGGGGTTATTTTCTGGAATATCAAGAAAGACCATTTCGCCCTGAGCATGAGCGACTAACTGCTCAAACAAGTCTGTTGCAATTGCAGGTGTATCTGCAAATAATGGCCCTATTTTATACCCCTCAAAACATTTTCTGATTACACCATAACCTTGCAGTTGCCCCTCTTCGACATAGGCTAAAGCTAAAGCTTGATCTTGTTTAATCCAATTTACGAGAAAGTTAGCTCTGGGGGCAGGGAAGTGCCGGCGGTCGTAATTTGCTAGTTGTTCAAAAGAAATTGTTTTTAAATCAACAAGATAATCCATGGCTCTAGGAGTGAGTCGTCTATTTTCTAAGGCATAACGTGCATTGTTATGAGCAAAACGATAGCCAATACGCGCATAATTATCGGTCATCTCCAAAACACCATCAATACCTGCATTGCGATTACCAATATAGGCTAATCTGGCTTCAGTAAGCTGCATGCCATAACCTTGTGCACGGTATTTTTCATCAACAATATAAAAACCACAAAAGGCAAAATGTTCATCATAGATAACGGCAGAGCCTACAGCGATTATTTGGTTATTAAGCTTACCTGCAAAAAAGCCATGAGGATCGGTTTGATAAAAACATTCTGCATCATGAAGACCTGGATTCCATCCTTCCTGTCTTGCCCAATCTACTGCCAGTGTCACTTCATCACGGTTCATCCGTTCAACATGATAATTAGACATGATATTTTCAATAATTGAGGTGTGTATATAAATTAAAGGATAGTATTAGGGCTAAAGCAAATGAGACCTCTTTACATTGCAGATGATTCACTCATAATGGAGTAATTCAAAAAAGGGCAGAATTAGAATGCCATTGGCAGTTATTATTCTTTTTATTACCCTCGTTGGCATTGCATTACGTCGGGTCGCTAGAACAGTTATTCCTATTTGGGCTGTTATGGCTTTTGGTGCTATTGTTAGTTTATTATGCCAACAAATAACCCCAGTGCAGGCAATCGTTGCGATTGACCCAGAGGTCATGGTCTACTTATTTGGTGTCTTTTTTATCGCACAAGCCGCTGAGGAAAGTGGGTATTTAGAACAGGTAACGAACGATATTTTTTATCATGCGCATACCGGAAAACACGCCTTATTCATTATTGTTTTTATACTCGGAACAAGTGCTGCATTCCTGATGAATGATACTATTGCGATTATTGGTACGCCCATTATTCTGCAATTATGCAAGTCACATAAGAGCTTAATTAAGCCCTTACTCTTTGCTTTAGCATTTGCTGTGACGATTGGAAGCGCACTAAGCCCTGTAGGGAATCCACAAAACTTACTGATTGCTGTTAAAGGAGAGATGCCTTCTCCTTTTCTTGATTTTATAAAACCTTTAGCGATTCCAACCATTTTAAATCTTATTATTTGCTATGTACTTATCTATGTTGTGTATAAAGAGCAGCTTGATGAGCCCATCGAAAAAGTAACGCCTACTCCGATTCGTGATTCTAGGACGGTTGTTTTAGTTAAATTAAGTTTAATTATTATGCTGTGCCTGGTTTTTACTAAAATGATTATGGATTTTTCCCATTCAGCAATTAGGGTTAATTTTAGTTATATTGCGCTTATTTCTGCGTTCCCTTTATTATTTAGCAAACAGAAATTGGTGTTTCTAAGGAAACTTGATTGGGGAACATTAATCTTCTTCGCCAGCACTTTTGTGTTGATGCAAAGTGTTTGGGATAGTGGTTTCTTTCAAGCGAATATTCATCGTTATCACATTTCCTTAACCAGCCCAATTGTCATTTTCGCGATTAGTATTCTTTTAAGCCAATTTATTTCTAATGTCCCATTGGTAGCACTTTATTTACCTTTATTGTTGCACTCCGCTCACACCAATTCTCAATTACTAACCTTAGCCGTAGGAAGTACTATTGCCGGTAATTTATCTATTCTAGGTGCGGCAAGTACTATTATCATCATTCAAAATAGTGAAAAACGAGGTATTAAGGGATTTGGTTTTTTTGAGTTTATCAAACTGGGCTTGCCCTTAACCCTGCTTAATGTTTTGGTGTATGTCTGTTTCTTTTAAAGCACACCAAGGTAATCGATAAAAAAAGAGAAAAACCATAAATAAATCAAAAGCGCTGCTATAATTTAGTACTATATTACCCGGTGTTTATCACCTAATTAGAGAAGCAAGAATGCCAGAAGCTCCTTACTTGCCCAATGAAGAACAACGCCTCGCGGCTGTTCAAAAATCACAGATGTTCGGTACACCCGCTGAGGAACGTTTTGACAAAATTACGCGACTTGCACGTAAGCTTTTTAACGTGCCATTGGCCGTAATTGATATTTTGGGGGCGAAAGTATCATGGATTAAAAGTTCACAGGGCTTAAAGGCGGTTATGGGGATAAGAAAAGACTCTTATTGCCACCATACCATTTTGGACGACGAAATTTGTGTTACCTTTGATGCGCGCAAAGACCCTCGTTTTTTTGATAGTGCTTATACGGATACCTGGGTTTTTTATGCAGGTGTTCCCATTCATTTTGAAGGTGAACGTATAGGTGTATTTTGTGTTGGCGATACTAAACCGCGTAGATTCAGCTTAGAGCAACAAGAAACACTGCGAGACCTTGCCTCCTTAGTGGAACGGGAGCTAAATTTTCATGTGCTGTCTGAAGCACAAGTTAGGTTGGCGCAGCAAAACGAAGAGCTTGAGCGCAAGAGTCGCATCGATCCTTTAACCCACAGTTGGAACAGGGCTGCTATTTTTGATATTGCTGCCATGGAGCTAGAGAATATCCAGGACAGCTTTCTTGCAATATTGATGATTGATGTTGACTGTTTTAAAGAAGTAAATGACACATATGGGCATCAAGCTGGAGATTTGGCTCTGCATACGATGGTTGAGAAAATACGCGCTATATTACGTCCAAAAGATGCATTAGGACGTTATGGTGGTGATGAGTTTTTAGCGGTATTAGCAGATGTTAATCTAAGCGAAGCACTGAGAATCAGCCAGCAGATTTGCGATGAGATTGCCGCAACCCCTATTTCTTTTGATGGATCTATTATTTATCTCACTTGCAGTATTGGTTGTGCGATTTCAACCAGTTTAGATGATATTTATTCATTAGTGAAACACGCAGATGAAGCCTTATATCAAGCCAAAGAGGCAGGGCGAGGTAATGTCGGTTTTTGAGGAGTTAACTTATGAAAGTAATCCTAACAGCCTTACCGGTGCCTCGGTTCCATTGCGTATCCTAAGAGGGCAAATCAGGACAAAAGCCCCCGTTGCCGGCATATGCTCTAAATTGGCAACATTTTCCAGCAATATTTTGCCTTTTCCTAAAAAGGCTTGATGGACTTTAAAACCATATTTTGGACAATCTGGCGATAAGGTATCAATGCCCAACGCGGCGACTCCTCGCTCCAGCAATAAATTAGCAGCCTCCGCGGAGACGGAGGGAAACACATGGTTATTATGATATTTGAGCGGCTCACTCCAGAATCGCCCCCAACCAGTTTTAATCATCACGCATGCATCCAGGCTAATTGGGCCATACAGGCTTTCAAAATCGCTAATATCCTGTGCTGATACCCGATAATGTGCATGTGCTTTACTGGATACATCAATGACAATACATGGCATACATAAGTCATTAACATCAAACTCATCAATGCATCTTCCATGAGGAACACAGTGACTTGGAGCATCCATATGGGTGCCAATCCCTGCATCCATATGGAGTTTCATCACACGGAATTTATCGTCACCTTGGCAGTCAGCATAATCTATTTGCAGTTCATGATTAAAGCCACAGCTGTTATCCCAATTGGGAATGGAACCATCTAAGGTATGGGTTAAGTCAATGAACTGATAAGGGAATTTCATAAGTTAGAGTTCAAAATACTACATTTTACAATAGAAAAGTAAGGAGTGTAATTGTGATTTTGCTATTGAGGAATGCATCAAACAGAATTTTTGTTTTTTTTTAAATTATTTTCTTTAGGCTTTGATGAAAAAACAATTAATGATAACTAATTGAATATTAAAAATTGTTAATTTCCCATGAGCACGATAAGGATATTCTAGTTCCTTGTGAGTTTTATTTTTCCAGTATGATCTTACTGGTATCGCTATTGAAAAAAATAATTCACGCGTGTATTCTTCACATTCTTCAACCTTAATCGGTATGGAAAAGCAATCTTCTTAGTCTGCTGTGAATGGATAAATTATGGAAAAATCATTTTTACTTACCAATCTTAAAGCCATCTGTTTCATTCTCCCTATAATCGTCAAGCCATAGCCTTGCTAAAAAATTATTGTATGAGGTAGAAAAGATCATGTTCGAGAATTTTTCTGAAGTAGAAAAAAAATATCTAAATGAATTAAAAATAAGCTTATTGGAACATCCTGGGGACTATTTTTTTCGTCCTTATCGTAGTTTTAATGACTTTAAAAAAATAAATTACCCTATGTGGATTGGGCAGTGGCAGTATGTGAACTCTGGTTTTTCGCTGATACTCGAAACATTCAAAATCCTCGGTAAAGTAGCAGGTTCGTTGTTTGCCTTGAATTTCTCGAACGCAGCCTCATTGGCTTACGATGCTTCCCAAGAGTGCCTGACTGCTCTAACTAAATTAACGTTGGCACTAGGATTGCTGTGTTTAAATCTTTGCCGTTCTCTTACTCTTTTTGTAGCTACTTTTTATCCACAATTAGTATTCGCAAGTCTTACAGTCTGTTCTGCTTATCTTTATTTTATGGTTTTAGGAACCCCTCTTCTTGAAGCACTTGCTTTAACATCGGGTAGTGTTTTTCTGGGTATCTTCGGGGGCTCTATTATAGGAACATTGGCAAGAAATGGGGAGTGCACGCTTATTAAGGAAGAGACGCTGCTAGAACTTGAGTTTTTTGTGGAGTTTTGTGAAAAAATTTTTAACGAGCGAACTCGCGTTCGTGAGTGTCTTAGTGAGTTTGTAGAGAACCTTGATTTAACCTCACAAACATTGACCCGTGGGCAAGGATTTTTTTCAGATCCTGAATTATTCGTAAAACTTAAGCGTGAATTTAGTGAGGATAAAAAGTTTTTTAGAGATCTTTCTGAATTACTTACCTCTTATCCAGAGTGTTCATTTGATTTAGCAGGTAGAGATCGAAACTATGCCAATATGATGCATAAGGAATTAACAGAACATCATGCCAAGGTAATAAGTATGGCTGAGCTATTGGCTCAAAAGTTGAATAAAAGCCCTGAAAATGAACCCCACGAGCATAACTCCTTAATATCAATGTAAATGATCATTCATTACCTTATTAAAGTAATTAGTTAAAGGTTTAATTATGAAAAAAAAAGTAAGCACTATATGGACTGGGAGTGTTATTAGTATAGGGATCGTATCCTTAGGAACTGTTGTGGCTGTTTGTATTGCGCCTCCATTAGCAATACCGTTTGGAGCCAAACTAGGGGCTAGCGTTTTGGGGCTTGTTGGTACGGCTTGGGCAGCGGGAGATACTGCGGTTAATCACTTTAGTGATTGTATTGGTGCGGAGCAAAATAAAGAAGAGGATTATATAGAGGAGCTAAAACGTCGTCTGACGAGTTTGGAGGAGCGGTGTGAAAAAAATACAGGTGACATGCAGAATGTAAATCAGAAATTTGGCGAAATGGAGGTTCGTCAAAATACACTGGAAATACAACATGAAAAGGATAAGCGAGAGCAGACTGCCCGTATCTCATTGATTCGAGAGGACGTCGATTCTCAAAGTCGTAAAATTAGCACCTTTGAGCGCAGAATGACTTCTCATACAGATAAAGCTCCAACAGTTTCTTCTGGTGCTGCAAGCTCTTCGACTCAAACTGACCAAGAGCAAACAGATACCATTCCTGAAAATGTGAGTACGCTTTTATCGAAACATGGTTTACATAGTTCAAATCAAAGTGAGTTTCGCCCACCATCAGATGCTTCATCTGCAAGCAAGAGAAGAAATCCGACAAACCTAAGGATGTAACAAATAGATTTCAGGTAAATTTTATTCCAACCATTAGCAAGCAAGGAACTAAGGAAAATGGCAAGCGCAATTAAAGTTTTAACTATTGGAATGCATGATCTTGGAGTATTACCTCGAGAGGTAAATGCTGATTATTTAGCTGAGATTAATTGGTTTGAATCCAATCAGGAACATGCCAAGGCTGCAATTCAACCCGATAAGAATGGTGAATATAATATTACGGATAGTGTGATTGGGACGAAAAGCCATGGGGAACTCTATGACAACGGTATTAAGATTTTAGAATGGCACTCCACTCTGGATGGAAAATTAATAGTTCAATCTTATACTGAAAAGCAAATTAATCTATTTGCTGCCATTAAAACAAAAGAGTGTTTTATTAATGCGAAAGGCCCTGTATATATAAAGGGCACATTGGAGACTGATTCAGTATTAGCCATTGATGCAGAGGCACTTTGGTTGGATGATGAAGTTACTTCTCAAGGATCTATTCTCCTAAAGGCGCGTCAAGGTATAGGTCTTTTAGCACCTATTAAGTCAGAGAATTTAATTATTGATGCCGCTTATGTTCATCAGGCTGCGAGTGTAGAAACATCAGGGCAATTTGATGTTAGTGCACAATTTTTTAAACAAGATACTTCGGTTAAAACAATAGTTGACAAGTTACGCCTCGTTTCCACAGAGAGTGAAATGAACGGGGACTTTACTGTCAATAATGAATGTTTTTTAACATCTAAATCATCAGTTTGGGGCCACGAAACTGAATTATCCACCTTTAGATTTCTAGGAACCAATCATATTCATACGGGTAATTTACATCTTCGGGGAGATACTCAAGCCCGTATCGGAAACCCTGCTTTGCCTCAGGAGGGGGCATTGTTGGTTGATGAACAATTAGCTATTGATGAGTCAGCTTTAGTTCATGTTTTTAATACAATGTCTTCTGTAAACGAAATAGAAAATAAAGGCGAGTTGCTGCTTGAACAATGCCATTTGGAAGCACAGCATATCGAGCAGCAGGGTATTTTTGATGCGAGTAGCTCTCTGATAAAGCTTTCGGATTATTTTACCCATGGCAATAAAGCGCTAACAGAGCTTAAAAATTGTCTTTTTATTGCCCCAATAACATACGTGCATGACCGTGATTTTTCTATCCATGATAGTGCTTATAAAGGGGGCGTGTGCAGCGTATATGCAGGATCTTTAGAATGTAACAGCCATTCAGTAATTGAAATTGAAGAGTTATTTGTTGATGAAGAGGCTGAGACGGTTATTCATGACTCTAAGCTTAAAGCAGATACTTCAATAAAATCCAGAGGACGATTGTTATTTGATAAAGCCAATGTTGAGACAAAATACTTAAGAACAATAGATGGTCGATTAACAAGTAAAAACTCTGTTATCACTTCGGAAGTATTACTAGAGCTCAATGGAGTCACTGATTTAAGGGAGTCCCGTATTTTTGGGGATACCTTAGTTTTGAATGGTGCGGTGGTTATTGATAGAGCTCATTTTAAGGTGAATTCCCTAAATATTACTTCTCAAAAAGCAAATATCAATTCTTTATTCTCTAATTCAAAATATTTGGAAATAAATGGCGGTGCTGTAGAAGACCCCGCACTGTTTAGAGGCTGTGGTTTTACTACAGCAATACTGGAGTGCTCTAATCATATTCTACTTGATGACTCTACAGTATATGGGCTTTCTGAGAAAAAAATAAGCCATCTACTTCATGCCGGATTAAAACTTAGAAACTCAAAATTCATTACTGATGATGACATCAGAAATTATCTTAATGGTCAAATTGAATTAGAAGATAAGAGTGTAATGAAAGTAAGACTTTTGCATTCACAAGGAGCAATGAAAGCAAAAGACTCAGCAGTTTTTTGTGAACGATTAAAACAAGAAGATGCAAGTATTCAACTTGAAACAAGTGCTCTTGTTATTGAGGATAAGCTTAGCTCTCAGAGAAGTACAGTAGAGTTGTCTCAAGGCTCAGTATTAAGGGCTTTTGATGTTGCCCTGATGGATAGCTCTTCGCTTAGATTGAAAGAAGAGAGTGCTTTAGCTGTTGATTCTCAACTCGAAAATACTGTTGATTCAACTATTATTAGCACTGACTCAAAAGTTCAAGCTAAAAAATTTACTGCATTAGGACGTACAGAGTTATGTTCTAGCCTTTTATCAGCAAAAGAATTATCTATTTACGATCAATTTTCAGCTCACTCCATGTCTATGGTGACGGTTGAAGGATTAATTGATGTGGCGCTAGATGCTCAAATTAAATTAGAAAAAGCGGCATTGACGGGAGACGCTATATCGATTTTGGGCAAGGTGGATGTGGTTAATTCCGCTATTACTGCCCAAAATGAGTTAGAAGTTTTTTCTGATGCATCACTAGCCTTAGCGGGAGTGACGCAAGTTGAGGCCAATGACATGCACGTGATGGGGGCACTTGTAGTACATGACGCACCTCAGGAAGAGCAGACAGAACAAGAATCAAAACAAGAAGGGCCAATGCCTTTTATTAACGTGCTTCATGAATTAACCGTTGCTGAGGAAGGCTTAATTGAAGGGCGTGGAGGCTTATGTATTGAGGCTGCTCATTATCAACATGAAGGAGCTGTTGAGCTGTGTGGAAAACTGAAAGTTACAGGAAGCACTCTCACTAATCAAGGTTCAATTCAGGCTGAGAATATGTTCCTGGGATTTGATTCTCAAGTATATAACTCCGGGTCACTCTCTGCAGAAGAGATGGTTATCCATAGTAATTTCTTTAACGTGTTAGGCCAGACTTATGCAAAAAGATCATTATCTGTTGCAGGGTTTTATGGTGCTAATGGGGGCCTTATTGCCGCAAATAATTATTCAAACAGTACCTTGTTATCAGTTAATGCGGGTTTAATCACACCTAATTTGGCTGGAAAGACAGGGGATATTTTCAATTTAAGTAACTTGGGAGCAGTAGCTAAAATCGCTGCTACAACATTACTTCCTGGTTATAGTAGTGCAATTAATTTGGGTCTAATGTTTGTAGATCCTAATTTTCGCAACAGTGTCCAAAGTCTTTATCATAAGCTTTCAGATTTTAACCTGGAACACTATAAGCATATGCGATCTCATGAGCTGATGGCTGAGTTAAGTTGTCTAAAGAGTCTTATTTCCACCGCATATGGAGCGGCGAACATGGCGTGCGCGGTCCCGTCAGAGCTCTCTCATCTGAGCGATGCTCTTAGCTCTATTCAGAGTACATTTCTTGATAAAACACTATCGCTTTATGATATTAAATCAGCTGCCGCAGGCTTTGATTATAAAAATTTTGCAATGCGTTCAGCAGGGGCAGTTTTGGGTTGCTATAGTGATGATTCCTTAATTAATCTCAATATTGGAGGAATCTTATCGTCCAATACTTCAAAGAGAAGCCTCTTTAGTTTTAACTCTGGAGCAGAGTTTTCGGCATTCTCTCATAATATAAATAATCAGGCATTTTTTAATAGTGGTTGGTCTGGAGGGGGGGATGCTAATTTTTCTACTCAATATGGTTATAACGAAGGAACTCTAGAAGGGCTTAATCGATTTTCCTATAGAGCAAATAGAACAGTGAATACTGGCACGATGCGTGGAGAGCAAGCATGCGTGATGGTCGATTCGCTTGAGCAAGAGGGGACGCTCCATTTAAGTCATGGTTTTGCGAAAATTGCTCAATTTACTGATTCTGACGATGCGATAACTGAATTTTCTGATATGTTTGTTACGGGAGTTGATTATACGTCAACGGGACATTTGGAGGCCCAAAGAACATTTTTGGATTATGAGCATCAAATTAACCTGGGGGAAAATTTTACTGCCCACACTTCCCATCTTTCTATGAAAGCCCATGAAGTCACCATCGCCGGTAAAATACAACATGAAGAAGGTCTTTTTATCGAAGCAGATAAGGTTATATTGACTGAAGGTTCCGTAATTCGAGGCGAGCGAACGTCAGATGATGAGCTATTTGTACCTAAAGTGGCACCAGCACAAACAACGGAAACTGTACAAGAAGTATCGACGACAGAGCCAGTTCAAGAAACAGAACCAGTTGAAGAAACTAACGAACAGGCTATAGAGGTCAAAAAAGAGTTTAATCCTCATCATGTGTTGCAAATAAAAGCAAAGGAAGTGATGCTCGATGGAACTATGAGTGGTGGAGATTATACGCTGATACAAGGTATAGAAACTAAGCCAGAGCCTTCTCCACTTGAAGCTACATCTGTGAGTGCCTCAGAGGATACAGCAGAACAGAAGCCTGCCAAATTTGATAAGCTCGTTATTGGTGAACATGCAGATATAACGCTGAGCTATGGTTCAATTACTGGCCATCAGGTAGTGAATGATGGCCATGTGAATTTGGATAGCTTTTCTTTAGACATCGATTCCTTGCAACAAAATAACACTCAGGTTTTAGATAAATGCTCTGGTGAGGTTACTCAATTTCGTGATAGCGAAACATCGAACACCAGGATAACTCAGAGTGCATTAACGGGAAATAGCTTTGTTTCAACAGGTGCTGTTGATTCTCAAAAAACTAGTTTTCACTATAGTGAGGAATTTTTAACTACAGCAACCTCCGAGTTCAAATCAGATGATAGCTGGATCACTACTGACCATTTTCAGGTTGGAGGAAAAGTAGACTATCAACATCTTCTGTCAGTTAAAGCGGAAACTGTTTCTTTGCAAGCAGGCTCTTCCATCAATGGAAAAAAGACTGCAGAGGATGAATTATTTGTTCCCAAAGAGAATTCAGAAACTGATACCACGACTCCAGTAGGTGAAACTCCTGCAGGAGAGACTCCTGAGGATAAAAAAGAGTTTAAACCTCAACATATTTTTGCTATTGAGGCAAAAAAAGTACAGTTGAATGGTAAACTTACAGGTGGTGATTTTACCTCCATTCATGGTAAACGTACTGAAGAGGATGGGGTTGAGAAAACGGAGAAATGCGAATTATTAGAGGTAGGAACGTCTGCCGAAATTGATCTGACGCATGGGTTTATTTCTGCTGAAACAGGAGATATCACTGGTATCACGCACCTTTCAGGTTTTGATGTAGGGATTGACCGTACTAAAATTCATCATGGTGGAGATTTATCTCTTGAGAAGTCGGTATTTAACGGCACTTTATTAGGTAATGCTGATGGAACATTCAATTTAGATCATTCAAATGTTACCATAACAGATATAGTACTAAGCCAATATGGGCGTGAGCATATAGTAGACTCTACCGTTACAACTAATAAATTAGTAGATTACAGCCAATTATCTTATCAAGGCCAGACTACGTTTTTTACGAAACATTATGAGCATGCGGGTAGAATCTCCGTATCAGATTTACCCAGATCAGGTACTGCAACTAGAAATATTTTTGCGGTGCAAGCAGACACTGCTAATTTACATGGTTCATCAAATCTAGATAATGCCATTTTTGATATTAAACACTTAGCTAATGCCAATCAATTTATTTCTGGTAGTGGGCAGTACAGTAGCTATGGTGTTTCTGGTAGCCTTGAATTTGATACCACAGATTACATGGATCTTACTCTACCTTTTTATCGCCGTTGTGATTTAACGGTAAAAGCTAGTGGGATTACTACGCACTCTGATTACATTTCAGATTATACGCTTAAATTAATTTCCACGGACACGGATATTAATTTATTAAGTACACTTAGTGGCGCTAACATTTTGGTTAAATCTGCTGGGGCGATTAGAACGAACAATCAGATTTATGCTGCTGGCTTGGTTTGTTTTGAGGCTGCGGGCGGTTTTTATAACGTGGGTGGTAGTATTAATGGGAATATACTTTCTATTAAGGCCAGTGAGATAATCAATATTACTCCTGGCTCTGTTCCTGCGCCTACCAAGAAACCCGGCGGTATCTGGGAAAAAGTTGTTCGTGGTGTTCCTACTTCCCCTTTTCCTCGGTCTAAGCCTAAAGACACGACAGAGCCCCCTCCAAATCCTTGGGGTATACCTATGGGCAGTAGCGGAGTTATTAATGGGCGTAGTGAAACCTACATGGAGGCAACAAGCGGGAATATTGTGAATTGCGGAGGAGTTATTCGTGGAGGAGCATACACTCAGTTACTTGCCGCAGGTGATATAATTAATAAATGTAATGTGTCAACACATCGAGGCCCTTACGGACAAGTTACAACCTTTGATCCCGGATTAATCGCTGGAGGCGGTGGTTTAGCTGATACGGATGGAATTGGTCTTTATCTGAAAGCGAATGGTATGGTGCGTTCTGATGCTTCTAATTTTATTGCTAATGGATCGAACTATATTTACGGGCGATACGGTATTGATTTAGAAGCAAGACAAGAGACCCATGTTTCAAAAGTTAAGAAAACAAAAACTTGGTATGGTAAATCCAGCGAAAGTGTTACTACAACGACTTCTGTTAGTCATTCCAATGTTCAATCTTTTGGTGGGATAAATACTTTAGTGGCCGAAGAAGGGGGGGTAACATCTGTTGCAACCCATTTTATTTCTCCAGGCGGAACTCAAGTTTCCTCCAGGGATACCGTATTACTTTATAGTTTAAAGTCGCAAACTAAAAAGCATAAATCTTCAAGTAGCTTCTGGGGATTATCGAAACATTCAATCGATGAAAAACACGAGGAAGTCGCTCCTACTTTATTTGTTGATAATGGCGTAACACGTATTTATTCTACGCAAGGAAGTATTGATGCTCGCGGTGCTTATTTTGCGGGTAATGGTGATTTGGATATGCGAGCAGAGCATGGGCGCATCTCGTTTGGAACTGCTATTCTAGATCATGAGGTTATTGAAAAATCCAGAGGAATCGGTGTTTCTGTACCGGGAATGGGAGCCTGGAGCTCGTGGAAAAGTGGCGGCTCATTTTATGATGCGATGAGTGCGGAAGATGCTACTTTGTCCAAGTTAAATTCCATGCTGGGTAGCAATAACACAACAGAGCTTTTAGCGAATGCATCAAATCTGGGGATTAATTTATATAATACCACCAGCAGCTTTATGCGCGGTTTGAGCGATCATACTCTGACTAGCGAAATACTTGCACGCTATGGATTAGGTGGCACCGGTGGGAAAGGGTTTTCACCTACTATCAATGTAACAATGACAGAAAGTACAACTAAAACTAAGTACCAGACTCAAGGTGTAGGCGGTGTAAATCGAGGGGGTAATGTATATCTGGAAGCTGGAGAAGGCATCGATTTAGAAAATGGCGTGCGTGTTCACGCAGGGGGCAATATGGTGGTCAATGCTCCTGAAATTGTTGCTCGCTCTGCTGAGCTTCATTCCTCTGTAGATCAAACGGTTACTAGTCAAAGTGTTGGGGTTTCCCCCACGGGACAAATTCAAGATGCATCTTTTGCCTATTCACACACGAGCACCAAATCGACACAGCATGTCAATGCAGAATTGTCTGCTGGTGGTCATATGGAGTTAGGTTATAAAGGAGGGGCTATGCATCAGGTTACTCTTGATGGTGCACGAATTGTCGCAGGGAGCTTGGATGCAAAGATTGAGCATTTGAGTATTATTGACAAGCAGGATCTTAGTACTACGGAAACAGAATCAGGCCAAGTGAGTCTATCTGGACAAATATCCGCATATGTTGGCAAAGGCAATTCAGCCGTTGTCAGAGAACATAGCGGTATGTATGTTGCCGATAATACCGGACATTCTGTCGTCATCGACGAAGCGCATATGACCGGTAGTGAGATGCTGATTAATGGTGGTGTGGTAGAAATCACTAAACTGGTTAGCGAAAAGCTAGTTGATCATCAATCTTATTCTGGTATGGGCGTTAGCCTTAATGTGCATGATTTACAACGGTTGGCTGGTCAGCAAGCGTCCAATGCAACTGGAGAGCAAGCCATTGCTGTGGCAGAAGTCACTTTTGATAAAATAGATCGCCAAGTAGAACATACTCCTGTTGTTTATGGAGAAAATGGCGCTCAAATTGTCATAAAAGAAGTTGTGGGAGAGGTACATACCGAATCTGCAAATGGTGCTACCGTACTTAAAAACGACGAGTTGCACGTGACCGTGGATGTTCCTGTTACTAATTCAGATTACATGCAAAAAAGTGTCGAGAACATTCAATCTGGAGCGGAAAAAATAGCTACTGCATTAGGGCTTAAGGGTGTTCCAGAGACTAAGCTTCCAGAGCAAAGAGAACCTGTTTTACCTTCTCGTCGTGAGGAAGAGGAAGAGGAGGAAGAAGAAGAGTTAGGGGAAAAGACTGAAAAAGAAAATGAAAATGATCGAGAACGGTCGGTTGCTGAAAAGGAGGCAGCTGCTGCATTGCAAGAGCTACTTTCTTTGATTCCTGAAAAAAATAAGCGCGATATTGAGGAAACTGCGGCAGAAATTGTTAAGTCCTCAGAAAAAGGAAAAAATACTTCTGTACTTGAACAGAAGCTTAAAACCCAAATCTTATCTGCAGTTAGCCTAGTGGTTAAAGCAAGCTCCGAGGACACTTGGGCTCGGCTTACTAAAAAAATTGGCGCTGATTCAGCAGATAAATTAGCTAAAATATTGTCTTCTCCTGATGGGGCTGGTGTTAAAGCTTATATGGGGAGTCGAGGTATTATTTATATTAGCTTTATTTTCAATTTATATGGTGCTTCTCTTGGTGGAAAAGAGGATGTTTGGGGTACTGCAATGCAAAATACTGCTGGGGATCTGACTATTAACTTTGCTTTAAAATCCGCCACTGGTGCTTTTGCTGGTCCCATCGGTTGGGTTTTAGTTGGGATCGGGGTTTTGGATACATTTTTATATGATGAAAAGGTCGTCGAATTATTTCAAGAGCAAAGCAAATCATTTGTTGGGGAAGGCCGTAAACAATTAGATGAAGGTAACTATGCAGCTGCAGCAAATTCCATGCATCTTGCTTCGGAGCATGCTCAGGCGGTTTGGTATACTCAAGTAATACATTATTTAGGGAACCTTGTCCCCAAGTTTGTTGAGAGGACAAATGAGTTGGGGGATTCGGTAGGAGCTATATTTCCAGCCCCAATTATTCAGGAGCCTAAAAAGGTGAATCGGCATTCATTTTTTGCTCCTTCAGATGTAGTAATGAGCGAAGAGCAAACGAGCTTTAATCAGTCTGTAAACGAAGTAGGTGGAACATGCGAGTTCAAATAAACAAGCAGCTGGCTGTTACCTTTATTCTGTTGTTGTTTTTAAGTATCGGTTGGGCGCAAAAAACACCATGGGAAAATGTAAATGCTCAATATTGGGCGGCCAAAAGACAGGGTTACAATAAAAAAGCTTTGACACTTGCCAGGGAGGCCTTTTCAATTGCTCGACATAAAGAAGTTAGGCATCTACCTATGAGCTGTTTTAATTTAGGGTATTCTTATTATGTGCAAGGAAACTTTAAGGAGGCAGATAAGTTTTTACGTCAAGCTTTGTTTTTCTTTGAAAAATTATATGGTGAAGATGATTATTCTGCTACAACGACATTAAATCTTCTTGCTCGGAATTATAGAGAACAAGGGTTGTATGATAAAGCCGAGTATTATGCCCTAAAGTCGTTAAGACTTTTTGATAAAAAGCATAGAAGAAATAATACTCGACGAGTTCCGTATTTGGTTGTTTTAGCTACAGTATACCAACATTACAATAAAAATACGCAGGCAGAAA
Source organism: Legionella lytica (assembly GCF_023921225.1). Classification (NCBI taxonomy): domain Bacteria; kingdom Pseudomonadati; phylum Pseudomonadota; class Gammaproteobacteria; order Legionellales; family Legionellaceae; genus Legionella; species Legionella lytica. The sequence goes on along the minus strand of NZ_CP071527.1, from coordinate 2,243,012 downwards.
ATCTTTACAAAGAGGCTCAACAAATTTTAAGCAAAGAACCATCAAAAAACTTGAAATTAAGAGCGGGTTTATTTGCTAATTTAGCTGATTTTTATAACGCTACAGGAGACTACAATAAGAGTGAGCCCCTTTATCAGCAAGCATTATCCTTGATAGAACAATTACATGGAAAAAACCATCCACAGGTGGCGTTGATCTTTAATAATATGGCGGACGGTTATATATGCCAAGACTTAAATGACAAAGCAATACCATTGTTGTTACGTGCTATAAAAATTCATGAGCAACATACAGACTCTAAAAACTACACGTTAGTCCCGAGTTTAGATAATCTTGGATTAGCCTATGAGGGAGTAGGTGAGTATGGTAAGGCGAATCGCACTTATGAACGAGCATTGGAAATTATGAGGACTTTGCACATTAATGGTCCTCAATATGCCACAATTTTAAATAATTTGGGGCGCTTGAATCAATTCCAAGGTCGTTACGCAGAGGCAGAAAAACTATATCTGGAATCTTTAGCCATTGACCAGAAATTCCTTCCTGCGGGCCATCGTTCTATCGGCCGAGATATGAATAACCTGGCAGGTATTTATGGAGAGCAAGGAAAGACAAGGCAATCAGAAGAATTATACCAAAAAGTTGTAACTCTCTACCAAAGCAAATTGGGAAATGAGCATCCTAGTACTGCCAATGCATTATTAAGTCTTGGGACTTTTCAGGTGAAACGGCATAATTTCAGAAAAGCAGAATCTTTGTATCAGCAAGCACTGGCTATTTATGAAAAGAAGCTTCCAGCCGACAGTCCTTTGATAGCTAATGGGCTAAACAATTTAGCGGGCTTGTATGTGGAAGAAAAGAACTACCGTAAAGCTGAAGCCCTGTATCAACGTTCATTGACGATTAGGAAAAAGGCATTAGGGGAGACGCATCCGTTATACGCTGAAAGTTTAAATAACTTAGGCTATGTTTATGGCGAGTTAAAACAGTATGAGAAAGCAGAGCCGCTTTATTTGCAAGCTATAGCCATTGTTGAAAAAAAGCATGGTGAAGATCATCCGTTTTTAGTGACTTATATGAATAACCTTGGCACGTTGTACTCTGAACAGGGTAAAAAAGAGGCTGCAAGGTCTTATTTTGCAAAGGCAATAGCTATTGGTACAAAGAAATTAGGCGCTACACATCCCACTGTTTTAGCGGCTAAGAATAATTTAAGGATATTGTAGTTATATTTTCTGGGTGTAGTTTGAATGACGACTTCGTTTACTACGGGCGGTCTTTTAGGGATTACAGCGGGTTTTCTTTCCCAATCCAAGTAGGTGGGGCAACATGTATTCTTTGGCGCTAAAAAGTAGGAACAGAGGATAAGAGTATGTTGTTGAATCAGTTTTTAAATGAAGTAGGTGGAATATGGGAATTCAAATCAACAGACCAATAGTGCTTGCTTTAGTCCTATGTTTATTTTTAAGCCAGGGTTGGGCACAAAAAACACCTTGGGAAAATATAGATTCTCGTTATTGGGATGCTGAAAGGAAGGGATACAGCAACGAAGTTTTAAGTTTGGCAAAACAGGCCTATACGATAGCCTTAAATAAAGAGATTAAACATCTCCCCATGAGCTGTTTTAATTTAGGATATGCCTATTATACCCAAGGAGATTTTAAACAGGCAGACAAATTTTTACGTAAGGCTTTGTTTTTTTTTGAAAAGCTATATGGTGAGGATAGTTATTCTGCACTTGGCGCATTAAATCTTCTTGCTAAAAACTATAATGAGCAAGGGCAATATGATAAATCAGAATATTATGCTGTAAGAGCATTGAAATTTTTTGATAAGAATCATCGTAAAGATGAGATTGAGAGGGTTCCCTTTTTAGTTGCTTTAGGTACTGTTTATCGGCATCAAAATAAATATGCTGAGGCAGAACGTCTCTATAAAGAGGCCTTGGAAATTTTGAATAAAGAGCCGACAAAAAATTTGAGATTAAGAGCTGGTCTCTTTTCTAATTTTGCAGGTCTTTATGAAGAAATGGGTTATTACGAAAAATGCGAGCCATTGTATCATCAAGCGGTAGTTTTGGCTGAGCAATTATATGGAAAAAGTCACCCTGAGGTGGCATTGATTCTCAATAATATGGCTACTTTTTACACTGCAAGTGGTTTGTATCACAAGGCGATACCTTTGCTTTTACGCGCGATAAAAATTGATGAACAATATACAGACGCTAACAATTATACGTTAACCAAAAGTTTGAATAATCTTGGTTTGGCGTATGCTGGAGTAGGAGAGTATGGTTATGCAAAGCATGCCTATGTAAGAAGTCTGAGTATTAAAAAAAACCTACAAATTAATGGTCCTCATTATGCGACGAACTTAGGTAATTTGGCTGCTTTATATCGATTGCAAGGCAATTATTACGAGGCAGAACAGTTGTATCTTCAGGCTTTAACAATTGCTCAGAAGTTTCTTCCTGAAGGCCATCGCTCTATTGGTAGATATATGAACAATTTGGCGGGAGTTTACAGTGCTCAAGGGAGGGAGAAAAAAGCAGAAGAGTTATATCAAAAGGCCGCGAAACTTTATCAAAATAAATTGGGTAATGATCATCCCAGTACTGCCACGGCATTACTAAGTGTTGGAACTTTTTATGAAGAACGGGGAAATTACAAAAAAGCAGAATCTTTATATCAACAGGCACTAGTGGTTTATGAAAAAAAACTTCCAGCCGACAGTCCTTTGATAGCGAATGGGCTAAACAATTTAGCGGGCTTGTATGTGAAAGAAAAGAACTACCGTAAAGCCGAGGCACTGTATCAACGTTCATTGACGATTAGGAAAAAAGCTTTAGGAGAAGCGCATCCGTTATACGCTGAAAGTTTAAATAACTTAGGCTATGTTTATGACGAGTTAAAGCAGTATGAGAAAGCAGAGCCGCTTTATTTGCAAGCTATAGCCATTGTTGAAAAAAAGCATGGTGAAGATCATCCGTTTTTAGTGACTTATATGAATAACCTGGGCACGTTATACTCTGAACAGGGTAAAAAAGAGGCGGCAAGGACTTATTTTGCAAAGGCAATAGCTATTGGTACAAAGAAATTAGGCGCTACACATCCCACTGTTTTAGCGGCTAAGAATAATTTAAGGATAATGTAGTTATATCTTCTCGGTGTAGTTTGAATGACGACTTCGTTTACTACGGGTGGTCTTTTAGGGATTACAGCGGGTTTTCTTTCCCAATCCAAGTAGGTGGGACAACATGTATTCTTTGGCGCTAAAAAAGTAGGAATAGAGGATAAGAGTATGTTGTTGAATCAGTTTTTAAATGAAGTAGGTGGAACATGCGAGTTCAAATAAACAAGCAGCTGGCTGTTACCTTTATTCTGTTGTTGTTTTTAAGTATCGGTTGGGCGCAAAAAACACCATGGGAAAATGTAAATGCTCAATATTGGGCGGCCAAAAGACAGGGTTACAATAAAAAAGCTTTGACACTTGCCAGGGAGGCCTTTTCAATTGCTCGACATAAAGAAGTTAGGCATCTACCTATGAGCTGTTTTAATTTAGGGTATTCTTATTATGTGCAAGGAAACTTTAAGGAGGCAGATAAGTTTTTACGTCAAGCTTTGTTTTTCTTTGAAAAATTATATGGTGAAGATGATTATTCTGCTACAACGACATTAAATCTTCTTGCTCGGAATTATAGAGAACAAGGGTTGTATGATAAAGCCGAGTATTATGCCCTAAAGTCGTTAAGACTTTTTGATAAAAAGCATAGAAGAAATAATACTCGACGAGTTCCGTATTTGGTTGTTTTAGCTACAGTATATCAACATTACAATAAAAATACGCAGGCAGAAAATCTTTATAGAGAGGCTCAGGCAATTTTAAGTAAAAAATCATTAAAAAACATGAAATTAAGAACTGGGCTCTTAACTAATATGGCTGATTTTTATAAAGATATGGGTGACTATAATAAATGTGAACTTTTGTATCGTAAAGCATTAGCTCTGAAAGAGCAATTATACGGAAAAAATCATCCGAGCGTGGCACTGACCCTTAATAATCTGGCTTATTTCTATGTACGTCAAGACTTAAATGAAAAAGCAATACCGTTGTTGTTACGGGCTATAAAAATTCATGAGCAACATACTGATTCTAAAGATTACTCGTTAACCCCGAGTTTAGATAATCTTGGATTAGCTTATGAAGGAATCGGGGAGTATGAAAAGGCGAATCGCACTTATGAGCGAGAGTTAGCAATTCTGAAGGAGTTGCAAATTAAGGGCCCTGATTATGCTACGACCTTAAATAATATGGCCCGTCTGTATCAAGCACAGGGCCGTTATATAGAGGCAGAAAAATTATATCTGGAATCTTTAGCCATTGACCAGAAATTCCTTCCTGCGGGCCATCGTTCTATCGGTCGAGATATGAATAACCTGGCAGGTATTTATGGAGAGCAAGGAAAGACAAGGCAATCAGAAGAACTTTACAAAAAGGTTGCTACGCTTTACCAAAGCAAATTGGGAAATGAGCATCCTAGTACTGCCAATGCATTACTAAGTCTTGGGACTTTTCAGGTGAAACGGCATAATTTCAGAAAAGCAGAATCCTTGTATCAGCAAGCCCTGGCTATTTATGAAAAGAAGCTTCCAGCCGACAGTCCTTTGATAGCGAATGGGCTAAACAATTTAGCGGGCTTGTATGTGGAAGAAAAGAACTACCGTAAAGCTGAAGCCTTGTATCGACGTTCATTGACGATTAGGAAAAAAGCATTAGGAGAAGCGCATCCATTATACGCTGAAAGTTTAAATAACTTAGGCTATGTTTATGGCGAGTTAAAGCAGTATGAGAAAGCAGAGCCGCTTTATTTGCAAGCTATAGCCATTGTTGAAAAAAAGCATGGTGAAGATCATCCGTTTTTAGTGACTTATATGAATAACCTGGGCACGTTATACTCTGAACAGGGTAAAAAAGAGGCTGCAAGGTCTTATTTTGCAAAGGCAATAGCTATTGGCACAAAGAAATTAGGCGCTACGCATCCCACTGTTTTAGCGGCTAAGAATAATTTAAGGATAATGTAGTTATATTTTCTGGGTGTAGTTTGAATGACGACTTCGTTTACTACGGGTGGTCTTTTAGGGATTACAGCGGGTTTTCTTTCTCAATCCAAGTAGGTGGGGCAACATGTATTCTTTGGCGCTAAAAAAGTAGGAATAGAAGATAAGAGTATGTTGTTGAATCAGTTTTTAAATGAAGTAGGTAGAACATGGGAATTCAAATAAACAGGCAAATAGTTGTTGCTTTAATCTTATTTTTATTTTTAAGCCAGAGTTGGGCACATCAAACACCATGGGAAACTGTAAATGTTCGTTATAGGAAAGCTGAAAGACAGGGCTATAGCAAAAAGGCTTTAAGTCTGGCAAAACAAGCTTATACGATTGCCTTAAATAAAGAGGTTCAACATTTACCCATGAGCTGTTTTAAGTTAGGGTATTCCTATTACACTCAAGGAAATTTTAAGCAGGCAGATCAATTTTTACGTAAGGCTTTGTTCTTTTTTGAAAAGTTATATGGTGAGGGCTATTCAGCTGCAGGAGCATTAAATCTCCTTTCCAGGAATTGTGGCAAGCAAGGACAGCATGATAAGGCCGAGTATTATGCCTTAAAATCATTGAGATTTTTTGATAAAAAGCACAGTAAAGACGATGTTAAGCGGGTTCCATTTTTAGTTATTTTGGGTACAGTTTATCAAGATCAAAATAAATATGCTCAGGCCGAATCTCTTTATAAAGAGGCTCAGGAGATTTTAAAGAAAGAGCCAACACAAAATATGGCGTTAAGGGCTGAACTTTTTTCTAATTTTGCGGACCTTTATGAGGATATGGGAGATTACAATAAGTGCGAACCACTTTATTTTCACGCATTAAATCTGAAAGAACAACTATACGGAAAAAATCATCCGACTGTGGCGAGAACCCTTAATAATCTGGCTTATTTCTATATACGTCAAGACTTAAATGAAAAAGCAATACCCCTACTGTTACGTGCTATAAAAATACATGAGCAACATACTGATTCTAAAGATTACTCGTTAACCCCGAGTTTAGATAATCTTGGATTAGCCTATGAAGGAATCGGGGAGTATGAAAAGGCGACTCGCACGTATGAGCGAGAGTTAGCAATTCTGAAGGAGTTGCAAATTAAGGGCCCTGATTATGCTACGACCTTAAATAATATGGCCCGTCTGTATCAAGCACAGGGCCGTTATATAGAGGCAGAAAAATTATATCTGGAATCTTTAGCCATTGACCAGAAATTCCTTCCTGCGGGCCATCGTTCTATCGGTCGAGATATGAATAACCTGGCAGGTATTTATGGAGAGCAAGGAAAGACAAGGCAATCAGAAGAACTTTACAAAAAGGTTGCTACGCTTTACCAAAGCAAATTGGGAAATGAGCATCCTAGTACTGCCAATGCATTACTAAGTCTTGGGACTTTTCAGGTGAAACGGCATAATTTCAGAAAAGCAGAATCCTTGTATCAGCAAGCCCTGGCTATTTATGAAAAGAAGCTTCCAGCCGACAGTCCTTTGATAGCGAATGGGCTAAACAATTTAGCGGGCTTGTATGTGGAAGAAAAGAACTACCGTAAAGCTGAAGCCTTGTATCGACGTTCATTGACGATTAGGAAAAAAGCATTAGGAGAAGCGCATCCATTATACGCTGAAAGTTTAAATAACTTAGGCTATGTTTATGGCGAGTTAAAGCAGTATGAGAAAGCAGAGCCGCTTTATTTGCAAGCTATAGCCATTGTTGAAAAAAAGCATGGTGAAGATCATCCGTTTTTAGTGACTTATATGAATAACCTGGGCACGTTATACTCTGAACAGGGTAAAAAAGAGGCGGCAAGGTCTTATTTTGCAAAGGCAATAGCTATTGGTACAAAGAAATTAGGTGCTACACATCCCACTGTTTTAGCGGCTAAGAATAATTTAAGGATAGTGTAAATAATATGCGAGTTTGTGCCTCACCATCTTGTATTACGACTTCGTCTAATGCGAGCTATGATTTATGTTAATTTTTTGCGGAGTTTAATAGTTGTAATGGCCCACTTGTGGAGTAAGAGACTTACATAAAGCTGCAATAAATTCGCTGTACCCACTCTGCTCGTTTGCTAAAAAAAATAATCCTCCAATCTAAAGGTTGGTGTGAATAATGGGTAGGTTGGATGCTGTAGGGCTTAGCATACATACTTTGTATTGCCTCCTGTGTTGAGCTTCACAGCCCAATCGACATTTATTAAGACAAGTGCAGTGTGTGGCCTGTATTAGACGAAGTCCTAATACAGGCGGATAGAGGTTAACTTAAGAATTAGATGCAGGGGGAGTGAGGTAATCTCTTACTTTAATTTTAGAGTGATTAGGTACTAAACCATCGAAGAAAATATCAGAAAAGATATTTTTTGACATTTTAATGTGTACGGCCTCCATTTCTACCTCATTGCTATACAAACGAAGAGTAAAGCCTTTTAGAAGTAGTTCTAGATGCCCATATACGGATATCCAAACACTTTCATCGCTATTATTGTTTATAAAGATTTCTGTTTTTGCTTCTTCTTGTTGAGCTGATTTAACTTGGTTTGCTCTTGTTATTTCAGTGAAGAGTGTACTGGCGTGTGCATTGAACATTAGTGATGATAGAAGTAGACCAATAAATAGTATCTTATTTTTCATTATTTTTATCCTTGATGGTTGGTTAAAAAAAAGGCATCGGACTATATCATAATTAAACAAAGTATTAAATACTGTTAATTTCTTGCGGGGTTTGGTAGGAAATTCTATTTGTAATGGTCTACTTGGCACGTGTTGGGTTGTAGCAAGGGACTGCACAAATCTTAATGAATTCGCTGCACTCATGGTTCCCGGATTAAACTGCGTTGCATCCGCGCTACATTAGATTTTTAGAGATGAATATTGAGGTAGCATGCTCTTTCAATACAACATTGTCATCATTGCGAACTTTAGTGAAGCAATCCAGAACGGAGCTCTAACAAAGTACTGTTCTAGCGCTTCATTAAGATTCGCAATGATGAGCTTTTTATTAAATCAGACCTAATTCCGAAGTTGAAGGTTGAGGCTCAACTTCAAATTCTGCCTCTTTTTGCACAATGGCATCGACGTGTTTTCTAAATGCATCTAAGCCGTCATCGGTATAAGGTGGTACGAAGCTGCGGAAGGTTAGGCAGCGTAAAAAGTAGAGGTCTGTTAATGGGACAGTGCTTTTTACTTGAAGCCAATAACTATTCCCTGCTAGTGCCTTTGGGTATTGTGCTCTGACATAATCCATCGCTGTTTTATAAGCGTGTAGTTTATTCGCGCTAGTGTCTCCATTATTGTTATTTATCTTAATAACAAAGTAGTTAAATGTTGGGCTTTTGGATGGGTCAACTTTTAGCTTCATGATATCTCCTTATACAATGCTCATTTTAATTTAAAGCGAATTAAATTAATTGGCAAATACAAATAGAGATAAATTTAAGCAGCAAAAGGCAAAAAATTTTTAAGTTGATGATTCTAAAATTATTGCGGCTCCTTTTTCAGCAATCATGGTGGTTGGTGAATTGGTATTGCCGCTAACCAACGTTGGCATAATGGAGGCATCAATCACTCTTAAGTTGTCTATTCCATAGACTTTTAATTGTTTGGGATCAACCACCGCCATTGAGTCGATCCCCATTTTACAGGTGCCTACGGGATGATAAATGGTTTCGGATTTTTGCTTAATGTACTCACGAATTTGTTCTTCTGTTTTTGCTGTTTCTCCAGGTTCAAACTCTTTTGCAAAATAAGGGCTAAAAGCTTGCTGCGCTAAAATTTCTCGGGCTTTTTGAAAGCCAATAACCATGGCATCTAAATCTTCTTTTTCAGATAAGTAATTGGGGTCAATTAAAGGCATATCCATAGGATTGGCACTGCGTAATTTAATGGTGCCGCGGCTTTTAGGATGCAAATAACAGGTCATTAATAAATAACCATAATGGCAAAACAAATCCTTTAGCTGACGGGCGCTATTGGTGTACATGGAGGTTGCAAAATGCCATTGTAAATCCGGAGCTATTGAGGTGGGGGTGGTTCTGGTAAAACCTACGGCTTGCGTGTAATTGCTAGTTAATTCGCCTCGGTGTTTAAATAGATAAAGTACTAATGATTTAAGGTGCCGCCACAGAGAACTGGGAAGAAAACTAAATGAGGTACGTGTTTTATCCAGGCAGGTGATATGAATATCTAAATGATCTTGTAGGTTTTCTCCTACACCGGGTAAATCATGAACTAACGCGATGCCATGTTTTTCTATCTCTGCTTTAGGCCCTATTCCTGACAATAATAAAAGATGAGGGGAGCCAATACTGCCAGCTGATAGAATTACTTCTTTGCTTGCCCGGATATCTTGAGTGGTTCCTCGCCTGATAATACGTACTCCTTTAGCACATTTATTGTCACAAAGAATTTTAACCGCCTGAGCATGCGTTATAATGGTTAAATTGCTTCTTTTTTTAATAGGATCTAAATAACCGCGAGCATTGCTCCAACGCTGCCCGTTTTTTTGGGCTACATCAAAATATCCAACGCCTTCTCGCAGCTCTGTATTATAGTTTTCTAAAATTGGATAACCCGCTTGTTCTCCTGCTTGCACAAAAACACGCATCAAGGGGTTTAAATATCTGGGTTTATCGACATGAATTTTTTCTTCACGCTCAAACTTTTCAAAATAGGGAAGTACTTCTTGATAGCTCCATCCTTCATTACCTAATTGCGCCCATTGATCATAATCATTGGCATGTCCTCGCACATAACACATGGCATTAATAGAGGAGCTGCCTCCAAGTGTTCGTCCTCTAGGCCAGTACATGCTTCTATTGTTGCAATGGGCTTGGGGTGTGGTCCATAAATGCCAATTTAATTTTTTACTGCGTATGGCCATGATAATTCCCATAGGCATACGAATAAATGGACTAGTATCGGCTGGGCCTGCCTCGAGTAGGCATACTTGGGTATTGGAGTTTTCAGAAAGCCTATTTGCTAAAACGCAGCCTGCGGAGCCTCCGCCTACGATGATGTAATCAAATATTTTAGGAGTTTGAGTCATGATTTGCTCTTTGCATTTATTTATCTTTATATTATGGGCTAAAAAATCAGGCATCCATGATACGTAGAAAATCTGATTGCCCGCAACCGACTTTTCTAATCAGCTTTAGCAAACAAAAATACTTCTAAAAGATGCTCATGTTATGGACGCTAATTTAATGCCAGTTTGGATAAGCAAAACATGGATTCGATAACCTCGGAGCGAAAAACAGGGGGCCCATGCGAAGAGAACAAGAGAATTAATTAAGTTTTCGATGGCCATCCAATAGATCTAGACTTGATTCATGTCGGAAAAGAATATTTAAAACAAGATCCCCACGTGGGTGATCACATGTTCAATTAGTTGGGAATAGTGGAGGCTTTTGAGATGAGTTGCGAAAAGAAGAGGAGCTCTTTTTTGCTACTTGTAACTCCATTCGATCAAAAAATAAAAGAGTTTCATTACTAGTCGTTTCACAGACTGGGGTTTTTATTGCGCGATGAGATGTTATTTTGATCAATTCCTGGGTGGGGATATTGGCGTTTAATTACCTCCCTGGCAGTAGCAAGCTATGGACGCGTTGGAGCCACTATTGAGCGAGCTCAATAGTGATAGGTACTGCTGCAAGTAAGCAGTTTTTTATGAAACAACATAACCTGAACCGGAGTTCAATATATTAATCGCTCGGGCTGCGAGCATTACGATAATTGCTAAGGAAATTACTGCTTGTAACATACACATGCCCTTTGCCCAGCGAGTTAATACTGGAGTATCGGTTGGGGAGAAGGCTGTGGTGGTATTAAAGGCTAAGAATAAATAATCCACAAAATGAGGTTTCCAGTTTTTTATATATTCAGGCACACCTGCCGTTTCAGTTAAGGCGAGTTGTGTTTGTGGAAATAAAAAGGCAGTTGAGCCGGCACTTTCTTCGAGTTCTCTTTGTACTGGTCCTCCTGCGTCTAAACTCCAGTACCATAATGCAAAAACCAGGATATTGGTTGTCCATAAAATTATGGATGAGACGAGTAAATGGTTTGGGCCAATTTCCCCTTGGAAGGTGGCGAGGAGTAAACGACATACGGAAATAATAGTATACAGTGTGATGAGAATATTAATGGACAACGCAAGAATGCGATTAATTTTAGAGTTGCCGCGCCATTGGCTAATTATTAGTGGGATCAGCATTACGGTTACTAGGCCAATAAGCAAGCCTCGTGGTCCCCAATAAAATACTTTGGGAAGGGCTTCGTAAAGTAAGCAAACCACAATAAGCGCAAGCCAGGTGGGCCAACGCGTATTGAGGTGACTGAAATGATGAGATTTTGTTTTTTTGTGATGAGATCCGTTCATCATTGCTCCAGTGGAGAGTTATCCTTTTTTCACAAACTCTGATTTTAATTTCATGGCGCCGATGCCATCAATTTTACAATCAATGTCATGATCACCATCAACCAGTCTAATATTTTTTACTTTGGTGCCTACTTTTACTACTAAAGATGAGCCTTTAACTTTCAAGTCTTTAATTACTGTGACGGTATCCCCATCGTTTAATACTTGGCCATTGGCATCTTTGATGATTCGTTCTTCATTCTGGCTTTCATCCGCATCATGCTCATGCTTACTCCATTCATAGGTGCATTCGGGACAAATCAATAAGGAACCATCTTCATAAGTATATTCTGAGTTACATTTGGGGCAGGGGGGGAGTGTATGCATGTTGTTCCTTAGCCAGGAGTAAAAAAAACCAAGTATAACATAAACATCATAATTAAGTTCAGCTAGATAAAGGGCAGGCTTTTGATGTAGAAGCCAGCATGGGTAGTAGCGCGCCCACACCCGTTAATACATTTCATCCCAAAGAAGTAGTTGTTTGCCGCCATCCTTTTAGTTATTGGCGGTTCTGTTGATGTAGCAAGCGGTTCTGCTTTTGATTATCCTAATGAAATTAAAATACCAATGAACCCGTCTGCCCAAAAGAGAAAAAATAAGTAATCAGAAGTTAATGAAATTTTTAAGGAGTTGTAGCAATCGTCTTGATTTCATTTCAAGGCAATTGCTACATTATTAAAGAACGAATTGGTTGGGCATAGAAGATAAGGACGAGTCTGAATGAATGTTGAAATAATTCCAATAACAGCAGAGCGCATCGACGAATTTTGGTCAGCTGTTGATAGTGTTGCACGTGAACGTAAGTATCTCGCATTCTTGGAAGGCCCACCAATAAATACTACGCGCGATTTTGTTTTTCACAATATTGAGGATAATTGGCCTCATTTTATTGCGGTATGTGATGGACGTGTCATTGGATGGTGTGATATTAGTTCACTGGATCGACCTGTTTTTGCTCATGTAGGCTCTTTAGGCATTGGTGTATTAGCTGCTTATCGAGGACAGGGAATTGGCAAGAAATTAATGCATGCCGCCATTCAACAGGCGGAACAAAAAGGATTAACTCGTATTGAGCTTACAGTGCGTGAACAAAATAAGTCCGCTATTGCCATGTATGAAAAATTTGGATTTGAGAAGGAAGGCATTCATAAAAATGCAGTGTGCATCGAAGGAAAATATGAAAATCATATTTTTATGGCACTTTTATTAGGTGATGCAAAAAATTAAGGAGCTGTATATTTAGGACGATATTCCAGGTAGTCCTTATTTATGGGGCGAAGTCTGATTTATTGATCCGGTATTACGCTGCGCTAATACGGTTATACTCCAGGATTAAAATTGATTTTTAATCAGTCAATTAATTTTTTCATGGCCTAATTTGCTCAAATATAACTCAATATATGATGCTATAGCTGCTTTACGCTTATGATAGGCGTTTAAAATTCGCCATCTCGTATCGGGAGTACTTATGAAAATTTCTGATGAACAACGTAATGCAGCAGCATTATATTGGACTCAAATTTTGATTGGCCACTTGAGCCCCAAAGCCTTAGTGACTAGTAAAAAAATAGTTGCTCCTTTTATGGCTACTATAGAATATGTGAAGAAAGAAAATACGCTTATGAGTTTGAACCAACAAAATCCTACATGGGCTAGGAGATTTATGAGCAGCCTTGATGCATTACTCATTAATGCGGACACGGATCTTGTTTTAAAACTAGAATATTGCCCGCAAGATTTGCTAAAACAAGCGGCTGAAATGGCAGAAATCCCTGAAAAATTATTTCCTTCTGGAAAATTGACTATGACTTTTGACACTAAAGATAACCTACTCGTCGAAGATGAGGTGATCAATGCACAGGATTTTCTAAACCAAAATATAGAGGAAGTGCGAGTTTCTCTTTCAAACCGTGCTCGGTTGTAGGCCATCACTAACTCAGAAAACATTATTTCCATTAAATCAAAAAGAAAATATTTTTGACATACCACCTTCCTGCACTACACTATACATATAGAATGTAGTCTTGAGCATTGAGTACACCTTAGCCATATGTGTCAGGTAAGGGCCATAAATAAAGAGTAAGCTTGTGGCTGGTTGATTAGGAAAAAAGACGGTCTATAAATTAAATCTTCTTTAGTTGTAACTTCAGGAAAACATACTATTTTTTGTCCAGAGAAATTTGATAGACGCGTATCGGGATGTTAATTTGAGCGATCAGTGCTCAGTTAATCATAACAGAATGACTATCAATAAATGAGTCGAAATGGTTGCCATATCAGGTTATGCATTACAAAAGAAAATGCGTAATAATCATAATATCGATACTTACTATGCAATTAGAAGTAAAGATAGATTCCGTGTGTTGTTAAAAACGCCAAATAATCATCATGTTACCGCTGAAAATCTGGCCGTTTTACAGCATGAATTTAATTTGTTACAACAAATTGATGCACCTACAATCATCAAAGCGTATGATTTTTTACAAGATGTTCCTGTACCTATTTTAATTTTAGAGAACGTAGAAGGCTTGCTTCTACATTCTTACCTTGAAGATAACCGCTTAGAAATCGGTGCTTTTTGTAAATTGGCTTTACAGTTAGTGGATATAATAGGTGAGTTGCATCAATTAAAAATTATCCATAAAGAAATAAATCCATCGAATATCATCATAGATCCAGATAAATTAACACTCAAATTAATTGATTTAAGTGTCTGTACTCAAATATCAGAAGAAACTTTTGATTACATGACATTTAGTAATCTTGAAGAAGATTTGGCGTATATTTCCCCGGAGCAAACAGGACGCATTAATCGTCCTATTGATTATCGTACTGATTTTTATTCGTTAGGAATAACGCTTTATCAGATGTTAACGAATCAGCTCCCATTTCAAAGTAACGATCCTTTGGAGTTAGTCCATTGTCATATTGCAAAAAAAGCGCCGCCAGCCCTTGAAAAAAGGTCTGATGTTCCGGAAATGCTCAATGCGATTATTGATAAGCTCCTGAATAAAATGCCTGAGTCACGGTATTCAAGCATCATTGGTTTAAAATCAGATCTTCAAGAATGCCAAGAGCAATGGGAGCGTAAACGCTGCATTAAACGTTTTTCTCTAGGTTTAAATGATACGCGTGATTATTTAAGCATTTCCCGTAATTTATATGGCCGTAATGCTCAGGTGCAGCAATTATTACAAGCGTTTAATCGTGTAAGTGAAGGTAACAAGGAAATAGTATTAATTTCTGGATATTCAGGGATTGGGAAAACCTCTTTAGTTAATGAAGTGCACAAAGCGATGGTGCAGCATCGTGTTTATTATATCCAAGGGAAATTTGATCAGATACAACGAAATATTCCTTATAGCGGTATTGTCTCTGCATTTCAAAAATTGGTGAAGCAAGTTCTTGCAGAAAGTGAGGATAATTTAAACGATCTTAAAGCCAAGCTATTGGATTCTTTAGGCAAAGTAGGGCAAGTAATTATCGATGTGATCCCTGAAATAGAATTAATTATAGGGGCACAACCATCTGTTCCTAAATTAAATCTTAAGGATACGCAAATACGATTTAACCTGGCATTCCAAAATTTAATTCGTGTCTTTGCACAACAAAATCATCCCTTGGTTATCTTTCTTGATGATTTGCAATGGGCAGATAATTCATCACTTAATTTTATCGAAACTATATTACAAGATCAGGAAACCAATTATTTATTGCTGCTAGGCACCTATCGGAATAATGAAATTAACGAAGGACATCCTTTACAAAAAACATTGAATAACATCAGTAGTAATAATGTGAAGTTAACGCAAATTACGCTGGAGCCTTTAGAGTTAATAAATATTCAGCAATTATTACACGATACCTTATTAAGCCCTATGGATAAGATTCAAGAACTAGGGCAATGTGTTTTTGAGAAAACCCAGGGCAATCCTTTTTTTATTAATGAATTCATTAAGATCCTTTATCAAAACAAGTTATTACGCTTTTCCTATGAATTGGGCTGCTGGGAATGGGATTTATCTAAAATTTTGCAACAGAGTGCTACTGATAATGTGGTAGAGTTGCTGATGACGAAGATCCACTGGCTGCCACAAGCAACGCAAGAAATTTTAATGTTGGCCGCTTGTTTAGGCCATAAATTTGATTTTGATACTTTGGTTACAATTAGTGAACAGTCGATGAGTCAAACCGCAGATGGTTTGTATCAGGCAATTAAAGCTAATTTAATTTATCCAATAGAAGAAGCCTATCTAACAGAGAATTTGGTGAGTTTAGAGGGGGTTGTGAACCGCGAGCAAGTAAGTACTCTGAATTATCGCTTTGTCCATGATCGTGTTCAGCAAGCAAGCTCTGAATTGGTGGAACAAGATAAACTGCCCTATCTTCATCTGAAAATTGGCAGGTTATTACTCAAAGAAAAAGTACTGACAGAACAAGATGAACGTTTGTTTGAAGTGATGAAACACTTTAATCAAGGTATTACTTTAATTAAAGACCCGATTGAACGTGTGCAATTGGCCAAGTACAATTTGTGGGCCGGTCATAAAGCTAAATTGGCATCAGCCTATTATGCTGCCAATGAATATTTTTCCGCGGGTATTTCTTTATTACCCGATAATTATTGGCAAAATGAAGAAGAGCTAGCGTTCCAACTTTATAAAGAGTTGGCAGCGTGTAAATATTTGATTGGTGATTTTGTAAATGCCAATGATTATTTTAATCAATTGCTCGAGCAGGAAAGAAATCCGCTTAAGATTTTAGAAATCAATCGCCTTACAATTGAAATGTTGGCCACCATTGGTAAACATAGGGAAGCACTCAATTTAGGATTAAATGCTTTAAAAAGCTTCGGTATCCAAATTCCTAAAAATCCCAAGAAATATCATTTATTAATAGCCATTTATAAAATTAAACGTCAATTGAAAAGGACACAGCCTGAATTTATTGATTTACCTTTAATGAACGATTTAAAACAAAAGGCAATCATTAATTTAATCACGCAATTACTAAATAGTGCGTTCATTATCGAGCAAAAAATGTTTATTTTGCTCACCTGCATTAATGTACGATTGAGTTTAAAGTATGGTTATACCGAAAGCACCTCTATGTGTATTCCTGCCTACGCGTTTGTGCTAATGCATTCTTTGCATTTACACGAAGAGGCCCTGTCTTTTGTCAGACTTTATAATAAGTTGAAACAAAAATATGGGGCGTCAAATTTTGAGGGTAGGAATCAATTTATTTTAGGTGGATTTATTGAGCCCTATCAATTACCCCTAAGCGAATGTAATAAAACCATAATGAATGCTTTTAGGTTGGGCTGTGAAGCGGGTGATTTGGGCTACAGCAATTACAGTAGTATCTCATTGGTATTTCATTCCTTTACCTTAGGACAAACACTGGACGAAGTAAAAAGATATGTTGAGGCTACTTTGTCATTTATGTCACGGACTAATATTTCTGATTTTGTTAATGTGACTCGATTTTGGAATTATTCCATTCAATGCTTAAAAAATCTGGAAGCTATAGAGCCGGAGCAACTGGCTGCTTTTGAGGGGCGCATGATTCAGGGAGAGAACAAAACGGAACTGGGCTTTTTTTACTGCTCTATAACGCGATTGCATTTTATATTAGGGAACATCGAGCAAGCCATGCAAATGGGGCAACGCCATGAGAGCTATTCCGATTATGACAAAGGATTAATAACTCATTTTGATGGTAAATTTTATTATGCACTGGCGTTATGCCAATATCTTCATCAATTACCCCAAAAACAGCATCAACCATTTTTAAAAAAAATAAAGCAATTGAAACAATTGGTTGATCGGTATGCTGTTTGGTGTCCTGATAATTTTAAAGCGCATGCCTTACTAATTGAGGCAGAATTAGCTCGTCTCGATAATCAGGATGCACTTCCTTTTTATGATGAGGCGATTAATAGGGCATTGGCTAACAAGTCGATTCTAATTGCTGCAATTGCAAGTGAGCTTGCAGGGTGTTATTGCATTGCCCAAAAAGTTGCCCGTGTGGCACAACTTTATTTGCAAAATGCGTATCAATTGTTTAAGAAGTGGGGAGCTATTGTTAAAGCTCAATGGCTGGAGGAGAGTTATCCAACCTATATTACTAATGAAGCAGCGTTAGCTAAACCTATGCTTTCTCAAGGTGGCACTCAGCCTTTGGACATGTTAGCTATTTTAAAATTTACTCAGGCGCTTTCCAGTGAGATTCGATTAGATGCGCTATTGCAAAAATTCATTACTGTTGTCTTGGAAAATTCTGGGGCACAAAACAGTATTATTTTAACTCGCCTCAATGGCCAATGGATTATCGAGGCAGAAGGTAACTCTGAGGAACAAAATATTTACTTGAATAATCTCAAAGCAACCGATGCCGGATTACAATATCCTCTTTCGGTTTTGAATTATGTGCAGTTGACAAAAAAAGCAATTATTATCAATGACACAAATCAATCGGATCTTACGTTTAATGATATTTACGTACAACAAGAAAAGCCCAAATCTATTCTTGCAATGCCGATTTTTTATCAAGGGCAACTGTGTCATATTTTGTATTTAGAACATAAAGACAGTAATGATACCTTTACCGAAAGTCATATAGATAGTTTGCAGTTACTCTGTTCCCAGGCTATGACCTCACTGGAAAATGCGAAGCTTTATTATCAGGTATCACACGATCCACTCACAGGGCTTGCTAACCGCAATATGTTGTATGAGCTATTTCAACAAACCTCGAGAAAGTCTGACATTTCTGGAAAGAAAATCGCCATATTATTTCTAGATTTAGATTATTTTAAAAGGGTTAATGATAATTTAGGCCATGATTATGGCGATAAGTTGTTGATTCATACAGCAAAGATATTAAATTCTGTTTTAAAGAAAGGTGATATTGCTGCTCGGATAGGGGGCGATGAATTCGTAGTAATGCTCACCCATTTTACTTCCAAAGAATACCTAAGTTCGATAGTTGAATGGATATTTCATGAGCTGTCTAAACCTTTTCATGTTGGCGATCATATTTTACAAACGACAACTAGTTTAGGAATAAGTATTTTTCCTAACGATGCACATGACATACAAACCTTGCTTAAACTTGCAGATACAGCCTTATATCAGGCGAAAGAAAAAGGTCGAAACCAGTTTTATTACTATTCCTCCCAATTACTGGAGGATTATCAACGGACACACGGCTTAGATAAAGAATTACAACGCGCTTATGAGAATCAGGAATTCTTTTTGATGTATCAACCTTTTTATGCAGTGGACACTGGAGCAATAATTGGCCTTGAAGCATTAATAAGATGGAAGCATCCTGAAAAAGGAGTTTTAGAGGCCAAAGATTTTATTACGACTTTGGAAAAGAGTCCATTAATTGGACCTGTAAGCGAATGGGTTCTTAAAACGGCTTGCCAACAAGCTAAAATTTGGCAGGAAAAAAAGATTTTTTCAGGCTTTATTGCGATTAACTTATCTGCAGCGCAATTTCTTAATCATTCGGTTAGTTCTGTGGTTGCTGATGTTTTGGCAGAAACGCAGTTAGATCCTACCTTTTTAGAGCTTGAGATTACTGAAACCATTGTGCTTAATCACAATGAAAACTTATCTACAGAAATTAAAAAGCTACAGCAATTAGGCGTAAATTTAGTTCTTGATGATTTCGGTACCGGTTACTCAGCTTTATCTTATTTAAAACTTTTGCCGGTTAACAAAATAAAAATTGATAAAGTATTTGTTAATAATTGTGCTGAAGACTCCTTAGATCAAACAATCATCCACGCGATTACTACTATGGCTCATAAATTAAATATGAAGGTGATTGCAGAAGGAGTTGAAAATGAACAACAGCTCAATACGCTTCATACCCAAGGAATAGACGGTTTTCAAGGTTACGTTTATTCACGACCTCTTACTAGTGAATGTTGTGAAACTTATCTGGACTCTAAGAATAAGGGCGGATAGGCTTCAATTTAAAAGTGTATTCATGCTATTTAATTTTCCATCAAAATCATTAAAATTCCACGTTAAATTAACACGAGATTAATAGGTAATACGGCATGAAAAAGGAAGAAATCAATTGGCACGAAATCATTTTACCTAAAGAGCATTCGCAATCGGTTCTGTCTTTAGAGCAGGAGTATTTGATTTATAAGGAAGGAAAAGTAATTGGTAAATTAACTTCGCCTCAGCCGTGGAATGTACCTGCTAATTGGCGTGAACATCTAATGTCTAATGATGATGAATTGGATAGTGTGGAAGATGAGGAAGATAAGGAACTTCTTTCTTTTTTAATGAATAAACAGTTGAAATAATCCTAATAGGGCGCATTTTTCTTATCAAACAATACCGGATCTTTAAAGAAAAAGGTGGATGATAAAATAATGAGTAAAGCAATTAACATCCAACTCATTAAATAAAAACAATCATCTAAAGCAAGTGCGGTTGCCTGGCGATTAAGATATGAACTGAGCTGGGCAAAGGCATATTTTCCGGGGAGTGGTACCTGATGCGCTTTATTCAAAAAGTCATTGGTTACGGTGGAAAATTCCGTTAAGCGACTGCCTAAACGCTCATAATAAAATATTTGACGACGGTGCCATAGGGTTACAAAAAGCGCAATGCCGATACCGCTACCGCAAAGCCGGATGATATGAAATAAGTTGAGGCATTCATGCTGTTTTTCCTTGGGGTAAACCTGTACTGATAGGCGAAATAATGGTGCGAGAAATAGGCTAAGGCCAAAGCCAGTTAAAATTCGCGAAATGGCAATGCGGTCAAAATCAATTTGTACATTAAATTGAGTAGTATATAAACTGGATGCAATTAAAAAAACCAGGGCGATAATTAGCGGAAAACGCGGATCATAGGCTTTATAATGAATAAAAATGGGCAGCCACACTCCCAAAAGCGTGACACCAATTGAGAGAAGCACCCAGAATGGGCTGTAATTAACGTAGAGGTGTAACCATAAGGAAAGCAAAATAATCATGCCAAAATAGATAGCAAAGAGCAAACTCACATGCAGCATCGCTAAACAAAAGTAAGCATTTTTAAGTAACCTCAAATCAATGAGTGGATAACGATGATTGAGACAACGAAGAACAAAAAATAAGGTACTCACACTGCCTATAATAGCTAGAGTGCAAACAAGGGGGGAACGAAACCAATCCAATTCTTGTCCCGCAGCGATTACAGTGCCAAAGCAGGTTACTACGATGGCATAGAAAAAATAACCGGGATAATCAAATCGAGCTCTTTTCACCGCGGGGTAGTGGTTTCGATAACGATAACCTACAAAAATAATTAAAAAGAAACAATAGATGATATGGGATAAAAATAGTAGCCTCCATTGATGATAAAAGGCAATCCATCCGCCCCAACTGGCCGCAAGAACAGGACCTAAAGAAAAACAAAGTAGCAGTAGCGACGTGATAAAACCTTTATCACGATCGGGGGCTAGATCGGGAATAAGTGTGTAAGTAATCAAGAGGTATAATGGGCCTGAAGCAATACCTTCGAGAAAGCGAAATAAAATAAAAGAAACATAATTCGTTGCAAATGCGCATTGCCAGGAAAAAAAGATCATCAGCGCTAAGCATAGGATATAGAGCTGAATAGGGTTCAAGCGCGTACTGTTTGGTTTACCAAAAGGTACGCCCAGCATATTACCAATGCAAAAGAAACTGATCGCATAAGAACTGATGTAGGTACTGCCACCAAGATTATCAACAATAAAAAGTCCTGCCATCAGTGGCAAGGTCAGGTTAAAAACTACGGCAGCAAGCGAAAATACAAGTGCATAAAGGATCATTGGGCACTCGTTTTATGGGCTAATTCATTATAAGCAAAGACTCTTTGCGCATATTTTTGCAGATTTGGATCGATATTGGTGGCAATAATCTGGGTAAGTAATTCATCAACGCCAGCCTCTTCCTGTTGAAAAATATCCGTTGAATAGCGCGGTGATTCGGTAGTCGCCGTATTATTGAATCCGCCATTTTGGTTTGAGATATCTGTAGTGACTTCTAAGGATAGTCCCACACGTAAGGGATGTTTTTTCAGATCATCGGGATCAAGAGACACTCGAACCGGGAGTCGTTGCACGATTTTAATCCAGTTTCCTGAGAGATTTTCTGGCGGTAACAAGGCAAAAGCATTTCCGGCAGCCCCAGGTAGACCCGCGACTTTTCCATGAAAGACTACGGAATTGCCATAGAGGTCAGAAACAATCCTTACCGGCTGTCCAAGGCGAATATTGCTCAACTGAGTTTCTTTATAGTTAGCATTAATCCATATTTGATCCAGAGGGATAACTGACATGAGCCCATCACTGGGGGAGCGCCACATGCCAACCTGTACGCTACGTTGGGCGATAATACCATCCACGGGGGCGTAAATTTTACAACGATAAAGTTGTACCCAAGCATCACGTACTTCCTGAACTGCAGCTTGCACTAAAGGATGTTCAGTAATGGAGGTGCCTTGGATAAAAGCAAGCGTTTTTTGGTAATTGTTTTTAGTGCTTTCCAATGAGGCGGCACTGGCACGTAAATCATCGGCAGCGTTTTGATAATCCTCTAAGGAAACACCTTTCATTTGGATTACATCACGGCGATGTGTAAAGTTTTGTTTCGCCTTCATGTGTTCTGCTTTTCTCATTTTAATGTCAGAGGCAAAAACAAAAACATTATGAAATGCCTGACAGACATCCCGTACGGTTTGCGCTAATTTTTGTTTTGCTTTTTCCAGAGCAATAATGGAGTCTGTCTCATTTAGGGTAACCAGGAGCTGTCCTTTTTTCACATAATAAGTGTCATCAGTATAAATACCGGTTACAAAACCAGGCCGTAAGGGTTTAATTGTTACTAAGTTCCCCTGCACATAGGCATCCGATGTATATACTTCAAAACGCCAGATAAAAAGCCAATATAAAAAGAAGCATAAAAAAATGACGCAAAGTGCAATAATGAGAGCAGTATGCTGTTGTTTAGCTTTTTTCTTCATGTCGCTGTACCAGTGGCACCTGGGGTTGATAATAACCACCACCCAAGGCTTTTGTTAATTTAATTGAGGCGAGATATTGGTTATACAACAGGGTGATATCCACCAGTTGTTTTTGAATTACTTCCTCATGCAAATAATACACATCAAACTGGCTGTCTAAACCCTTTTGTTGACGTAAGCGTATCAGACGGTAACGCTGCTGCGCCTGATGAATTATTTCCGCTTGTTCTGTTCTATGCTGATGAACCGTTTGGGCAAAAGCTAATGTGTCGAGAACTTCCTGAGTACTGCGTAAAAGCAAATTATTATAAGCATAAATTGCTGCATCAAATTCTGCTTGAGTGGCTTTAATATTGGCGCGAATTGCCCCAGCAGTAAAAATGGGTAAATGAATTGCAGAGGTGAGGCCCCCAGTCCTATTGGCGATTTCAAAAAATTGGGTCCAGCTCACACTTTGTAATCCAATAAAACCTTTTAGATTTACATTGGGGTAGTAAGCCGACATCGCGGCTCCTGCTTTATAAGCCCAGGCTTTTGCGCGCCAAATTTGTGCCATTAAATCAGGTCTACGGGCAAGCAGATCAAAGGAAATACTGCGCGGAATTTCCAACTTTTCAGGAAGTTTGGGGAGTGTCCGTTTCATCGATATAGGATGAGCAGGGCTTCGTCCTGCTAGTATATTAAGCAAATGGGTATTGTTACTCAATTCTTCATTAATACTTGCCAGCCATTTCTTCGCTTCTAATAAATTTTCTGCAGCAGAAAGTGCAGGTAACTCTGAGGACAGCCCCTTGCGTACCATGAGTTTTTGCAAAGTCAGAAGATTTTGCCGTATCTGGACTAATTGTTCATATAAATGTTTTCTTAGTAAATTGGTTTTATAGGCGAAATAGGCTTGGCTCAGGGCTGTGGTAATAATGAGATTTACTTCTTCGGCCTCAGCTGCTTGCGCCTTAGCCTTGCCCAGTGCCTCGTTTAGCAGATTACGGTTTTGCCCCCAAAAGTCAAACTCATATATAAATGAGAGTGACAAATCCAATAAAGAGGTATTGAGAGGAAGTTTGGGATTAAAGGCTCGATATAATCCATGTTTGCTTAAATGCTGTTGTGTGTCTGCGGCATCAAAAAATACCAGTGGAAATAAAGTAGAGCGTGTCACATTGGCTTCTTGTTGTGCTACGGTAATTCGGGTTTGCACTTCCTGAATTGATGGATTGCTTGCCAGGGCTTCAGCAATTAATGTGTTTAATTCAGATGAACCATAATTTAGCCACCATTGTCGTTGTGGCCAATTTCCCATTGCAAAAGTAGCTTTATCCTTTAGGCGCCGTTTAATTTCAGGCTCGATCTTCGGTGGGGTTTTGAGGTGTTCATGTTGACGTTTTTGCGGTAATGATACAGTGCAGCCCAGGAGCACTACTCCTAGACTTAGGCAAAGAAACATCCTTATGATAAACCCCATGCACGTATCCTTCGTACAAATTTCTGAGGCATGCGGCCCAGAAGTCTTCTTAATATGCGAAGTACAGTGTAAACGGATATCTCGTACGGAACAAGCGAGGCTATTTATTATGCTGAATCCATTTCATTTAGAGGTGCATCGCTGCGTGATGTTATTTTTTTTGTCTATTTTTCGGTACAATGCACAATATAAATATATTTAGATCTTAAGTAGGAATGTCACTGTGCAAGAAAAAAAGTTTATTCAATTAATTGAGGAACGTAGTACTTCGGCTGAAGCAGAAAATACCCCGGGTCAAATAAAACAGCTGTACTTTCAGCATGTTGAAGCGATCATAAACAAATTAGGTCTTGTTAAGGAAGAAGAAAAAGGGGACTTATTAAAGCAGCTCAAAGAGGCTGATCAGGTATATCTTAATGCGCAAAAACTGGAAATCATGGGGCATGTATTATTTAGCCGACATGGAAAAAGTGCTATCTGGGCACAAAAACGTTTGGGGATGAGCCCCAACGCACCTATTGCGGCATCAGCAGAAGCTAGCATGAGCCAAACGAATCAAGTTACTGGCAATTTATTATTTTACCCTGAGCACAATCAGCCATTCATCGCCATCTCGCCCATGAATAGGGCGATGCAAACAGCTGGATTATTAATTCCTGAAAACATTGATGACGCGGAAATATCTATTGAGCCTGCGTTAACAGAAAATAGTAGTCATCCTTCTGGTTGTGATGTTCGTTCAACAGCTGATATGAAGAAAATATATGAGGCTACTTCTTTTTGGCTCACTCCTCTCAAAGTAATTTTGTGGTTCTTTTCTATGTTATTTAGTAGCCAAAAAGACTTTGACATTCTGTATGAAAAAAGAATGCAGGCTCTAGGCAATATAAAGAAGCATGGTTCTGTTGAATCTCAGGTAATCGATAATCGTCTTGATGTAAAACAAGATCTGGATTATGCCGGAGATAAAGTTGCCGAGATTAAGCGGCTTATTGAAAAGGCAGATGGTCGCGATTGTTGGTTCTTTGGGCATGGAAAAAACTTCCAGGCTTTTTTTACTGATCTTTTTGGCATTAAGTCAATTTTTGCCTATGCGGAAACCCGCAGTGTTTATAAAGCAAGAAATGAGCAAAATGAAGTATCATTGTTTACACCTCCTTATGTTTTGCAAGTTAATCAGGAGACAGGCTCAATTGAAGGAAAATTCACCGCTTCATTAGGTATATCTGATACATTAACGGCCCCAGATTCGGCTAGAGCTATTAGTTTACTTGGAAGACCAACCGTTCAGGATACGCCGCAGTCGGGTCTTCGTAGTACGGATCAGGCACGACCTTCTGTAGTTACTGAGTTAGTGGAGGAGTATCAAGACGAAGCGAGGGCAGACTACAATGTTGGTGCCGGCAACTTAAGCTAGACAAGTTAATTTGATATCCCTGCGGCAGCACCATTAGAATAGACCAGAAGAATTCGCGACGCTTAGGATCTCCTGGTGAAGCATCCAGACTACATTTAAAAGTAGCCTGGATGCAGCGAAGCGAATTCCTCTTTTTTTAATCCTTGAATCTTACATTTATTACGCATATAGTAGAATCCACGCCACTTATGGGAGGGATTATGCCAAGAATATCACCAGAGGGCTCTACGAGTGATGATGAGGATTTTGATGATTTCAATGATGACGTTGATATTTATGAGGAGGCTGATGTTGAGGATCTTGATCCTTATATTGATGAAGGCAATAAGGCTGAAAAGAAGCGACATGCACTAATAAATATTTTAATTCAGGGAGATGAGGAGGCGCTAAATCGTTGGTTAAGTGACTCGAACAGAGCGTGGCAAGACGAAAATATTATTAGTGATGTTTTATTCCATGCCTTACAACTTAGTTCATTTGAGTTTATTTCATTATTATTTGCAAAAGCGTTCCGTGAGTTAGGTATGGCTCAGATGGATGACTCTCCTCTCTTTATTAAAGAGTTAGATTTGCTGATGTTCCATTATAATGCCCGTAACTTTAAAACTACCTTTAATGAGTTTATACAAAAAGCTCTTTTACCATTACCTAATATAGGTCAGCTTGTTATTCAACAAAAAGAGGAAAATGCGATTGACTTATCCAGCGAGCAGAGTATTGCCTCAGTGTTTGATACCTTGTTTTCCTGGGTAGATACTGTTTCATTGCAGGGCAAGCGATTTTCTATGCTAAAAGATAGTGCATTAGATGAGGATGCATCAAGACGTCCCTATTGGAGTAGTTATTTTTTTGGGGCAACTTCTAGGAAAGAGGAAATCGATGGCTATTTTCGTAATCATGATGTGGTTGCCGCTCTCGCACTTACTTTTTGTAAAGGTGGATTAACCTCCACGGCCAGTGAGCATTTATTTTTAAAAATTATCCACGAAATAAAAGAGGATATTAAAAATGATCTTACTTTAGCAAAAGAACCGGGATATGCCTTAATTGCTTTATTTAATGAAGAGGAACATAAGAAGTTGTATTGTAGACATTTCCACGATGCAGCGATTGTATCTCGAACTAAAGTAGAACAGGAGCTGGAGCTATTGCCTCAAAGTAGCCCGTATTAGCGCAGAGTAATACGGGATCGAAGGCTGATTTGTGCCTCGATCCCGTAGGAGCTACGTTAATAAATTATTCTTGAGATAACATGAGCTGTTCAATCATTCTTCTCGCAACAGACGTTAAAACTGGGTTGGTATTTTTATAATAGGGAATAATGATCAATGCAATTGATAGCGCCCATCCTTGTCCTCTTCTCCAAGTATTCTCATCAATGTTCATCAGATGTTTACGGAAAATCGCTCTTGAATGCTCATTGAGTAAACTCCAGGCAACTATTAAATCACAAGCTGGATCTCCAAGACCAACATCGGCAAAATCAATCACTGCACTTAGTCTATGGTTTTGAATTAAGATATTTCCAGGCAAGAGATCACCATGCATCCAAACGAGAGGTTTATTCCAGGTTGGGGTATTGGCTAATTGTTCCCACAAAGAAGCTAATGGTTTCGTATCTATATCATCTGCTAAAGCCTCTAGCGCTTGGGTTGTTTCCTTATACAATTCTTTTAAGGGCATACCGCGACGTGATAAGGGGCCGGTTTTAGGGAGTTCTGTGTGATGTAATTCATTTAAGAATGAAGCTAGATCAACAGCGAGGTGTTCGTATTCATTTTCTTTTTCAAACGCTGGATTATATCCCTCATTCCACTTGGTGATGCTCCACGACCAAGGGTAGGTTTCATTAGGCTCACCTTTGAATACTGGTTCAGATATAGGAATTTTTAAATGCCGGGCCAGTTGTGGAAGCCAAAGCCATTCTTTATTAATCCCATCAACGACACTACCTGGCGACCACTCAATTCGCGGAATGCGAACTACATATTGGTCACCTAAACGAAATAGGGCATTATCCGTACCACTTGAATGAATCGGCTGAAGTTCGAGTTCAGCCCATTGAGGACATTGCTTTTTTAGAAGGGACCTAACAAGCTCTAAAGTAATTTCTTGCTCGTTGTCATGCATTTTTGCCATATATCTACGTACCATCATCAGTTTTATTATTCATTTTAATCTTTAGCCTACACTCTGTGAAATATCGGCTAAAGTTATTTTTCAATTGCAACAAACTCTTTTAGTAATCAATACCGTAAAAAGTACGGTATTGATCACGAATTTGTTGATGTAAAATTAGGATAACTATAATCCCAATTGAGATAGATATGCCAATATTCAATCCGTTTAGCTTATTAATGGAAACCAAGAAATACCCTCATGCGCATTCACATAGAACTACATTTGGAGGAAAGTTAAAAGATTCTTTCCAGATTTTTTATGGTGGACGTACACACAATAGAGAAGATCAACTCGGGATCTTTGATTTTCTAACACTCGGATTACACTATGCTGTAAATAAGCTTATTTTTGCGATAGGAAAAAATATTAATCCAATCGCGTGTGTAGTGCTCTATGGGATTTGGAATCTTCCTCGTATTTTGTTTGCTGGATTAGGTACTCTAATTTTTAGCCCGGTTACTTATTTAGCTCACACGGTGCTTAGTAAGGAAGGAAATCTGCTGCGAGAAGGAGTACTGTCATATAAATTAGATAATCCAGACTATTTAATTCATATGCATGATAGCGTGCTGCCTGATACGCGTGACAAGAATACCTTTATTTTCCTCTGTCGAAAAAATCAACTTTATTGGGTAGATAACAATGGGGCTACCCAACGGACTGACATCCATGATCTTAATGGATTTAGAGCAGCGCTCGATATCGATCGCGTTAGTGTGAGAGTCATTATATTTGCTACTGCAAAATTTCATAACAAAGAACAGCTAAATCAATTTCTAACGAACCCACCAGTCTTGCAACCTGGAACGTTTAAAGAGTTTTTAGAGGCCAGGGAACTGGATTTAGAAGATATTCAAGTATCGAGTATTCAATTCAACGAGCAAAACGATCAGGAATTCGATTTAAGCTTAGGGCGAAAAATTAGAGATTCGATTACTGAAAAAGAAAAAATGGTTCTGTGGCAAAGGATACCAGTAAAGCTAAGCAATGCTGAAGATGTTAACTTTTTTAGTCAATTAAGAAAATTAAATGTAGGACGAATTCAATCAGCAATCGAAGAGGATGATGCATTGCAAGCCAAATTTAATTAACTGAGTTAGGGGCTCTAGACTCATTTCCTAGCTCAGGCGGATAAGTCGCCTGAGCTAGGCCTGCTGAGAAATGAGTGAAATCACTGAATTCCACGAACAAGTCCTAAATAAGTCTGTTCACTATTTTTGCTTTTGAATCATCCTCTAAGAAAAAGGCTTAAAGCTTTATAGACTTCTGATGTTTTATGTTTTTTTGCCCTGATTAAATAAAATTTGTTTTGCTTCCTCAGATAAGACCTGGTCAACATTAATGTCTTTTTCTAGGTCGTATGCACGTTGAACCGCAGGACGCTCTTGGATTTGGATGAACCATCTTTTTAACGAAGGAAAGTCATTTAAATCTTGCTGTTGCTTTTCATGAGGAACAATCCATGGATAGCAAGCCATATCCGCAATTGAGTACTCATTTCCTATAAACTCTTGGTTTGCTAAATGCTTATTTAAAACACCATATAATCTGGCTGTTTCTCTGACATAACGCTCAGCAGCGTAAGGTACATCTTTGACGTATATAGAGAAGTGATGATTTTGTCCTGCCATTGGACCTAAACCTGCAACTTGCCAAAATAGCCATTGTAGTACTTCATAGCGTTTGTGTACGGTAGTTGGTAAAAACTGCCCTGTTTTTTCAGCCAAATAAAGTAAGATGGCGCCTGATTCAAATATAGATATAGGTTTTTCAGAATCTTTTGAATCATGATCAACCAATGCAGGCATTCGATTATTCGGTGATATTTTTAAAAAGTCTTCAGCGAATTGCTCTCCCTTAGAAATATTTATGGGAATTAGGTTGTATGGTAAATCAGCTTCTTCTAGAAAAATGGTAATTTTATGTCCATTTGGTGTAGGCCAGTAATAAAGATCTATCATGATATTTAATCCTTTAATTTGCTTATATCACTGTTGAATTTATTATAGTACGTACAATAGTTCGAAATGTTAAATTAATTCTTGGCATGCACGCTATTTTTGTTGGTGGTAAACGGTGAAGCCAGTTACTTTGAGTTGAATCCTTCATTACTAATAAACTACCATGTTGGAGGATTTTTGAAACAATTTCATGTGTTTTTTTATGTTTAAATGAAAACTTACGTTCCGCACCAAAACTAAGTGAGCCTATAGCCCCATGTTTCTTTAAATCTTTTTCTGCATCACTATGCCAAGCCATACCTTCGTTGCCATCATGATATAAATTAAGTAAGCATGAGTTATAGGTTTCTCCGCTTTCTTTTTCCACCATCATTTTTAGCTCGTTGAGAATAGGAAGCCATGGCTCTGCTGTTTTAGTTATTTTGGAATAAGTATAGGAAAAGGGCTCATCGGCATACCATGCTACTTTGCGTTTAGTAATGATTTTTTTTCCATAAATAATGGCTTCATCATTTTTCCATTGGATGGTTTGCATTAAGGCATGGTAAAATTCATCAGCCATTTGCTGGGTCATAATAGAACCATAATAATGCACAGTACCTTCATAAGGGAGTAAATTATGTAATTCCCCATTTATTTGTTCGATAAGATCCACTTAATTCACCTTAAACATCTACAACTCAATTTTAGCTGCTTCCCATCCTATAATTGCTTTTTTCTTGGTTTCTCCCCAAAGATATCCACTTATCTTGCCACTGCTTTGAATTACACGGTGGCAGGGGATGAGAAAAGCTACCGGGTTGCTGCCAATCGCTGAGCCTACTGCTCGTGATGACTTTGGGTTTCCTATATCTTGAGCAATATCACCATAAGTAACCAAAGACCCTAGAGGGATTTTTAAAAGGCTTTCCCAAACTTTTAATTGAAATGGGGTTCCAGCCAAATGCAGTTTAATCTTATTAAGATTGCTCCAATCTTTTTGAAATATAAGGAGCGCCTCTTGTTGAAATTTATCCATGATTTGATGATATTTTGCATTGGGAAAGCGTTTTTTTAAATCGAGTAAGGCGTGATTTTCATCTTCTTCAAAAGACATGGCACATACTCCTTTGGAAGTAGAGGCTATAATAACCTTTCCAAACGGACTTTCAGCAAAACAATAATTAATCGCTAAATCGGCTCCGCCATTTTTAAACTCTCTAGGAGTCATGCCTTCAATATTCACAAATAAATCATGTAAACGACTGCAACTGGACAAGCCCGTTTCATAAGTAACGTCGAGTAGTGGCATACGATTTTTTAATAAGC
The DNA here is from genome assembly GCF_023921225.1 of Legionella lytica. Lineage (NCBI taxonomy): Bacteria > Pseudomonadati > Pseudomonadota > Gammaproteobacteria > Legionellales > Legionellaceae > Legionella > Legionella lytica. The sequence continues at coordinate 2,212,146 of NZ_CP071527.1, read as the reverse complement.
TTTTAGCATAATTAAGACTAATGTATTGCATAAATTTTTTGGGGCTAACGCCTGCCCACTCACTAAAGATGCGTTGAAAATGATAGGGGCTAACATGAATTGCTTTGGCAATTTCATCTAGTGATGGCTGGGCTTTAAAATGGTCATTAATGTAATTTATGGCTGTTTCTACTCGCTCATAGTTGCTTTGTTTATGCTCTATCATGTTTCAACTCCTTGGCTCGTTCTTTGTATGTGTTAAGCCATTTTTATCTGGATGCCTTTTTAATTAATGATAGGTTTTGCACATTATTTATTCTATCCATTTCTTGCGAAATTTTAATTAAAAAATTAAATTGCGTATCAATCGAAATCGATACCTTATGTCTCGGGAATGAGTTGAGCGTATCATGTTGCCCGTTAAAAGGGATTTAAAATTTTTTAGGTTGGAAAAGTTAAGCAAGGCAGCTTAGAATCATCTGAAGTTGCTCCCCAATTCGCCATAAAAATTTACCATAAAGACCTATGTTCTGATAATACTATCCATGAATTAAGATTAGCAATGCGTGCAGCTTATTGTGCCAAACAATTTGGACGACAAGGATATGTATTTCGAAGAGAGGATTTATAGAATAGGCTGCTGTTTTTTGCGAATCTATGCTGGGCTTGACAGCCTACGTTTGCTGCTACTTCTTTGCATCCAGTGTTATAATGCTCTATCAAACTTTGCTTGGATGTACATGAAAAAAGTTACATTATTTTCTGCTTTTTTAGGAACATTGATTGAAGTCTATGACTTTACAGTGTTTCCTTTACTTATTCCGGTATTGTCGGAAGTATTCTTTCCTTCTCAGGAAAAAAGTACAGCCATTAATTTTACTATTTTGGCGTATGTTGTCAGTTATATTGTTAAACCTTTGGGGGCGTTTGGCTTCGGGTATTTAATTGATCATTTGGGACGGAAAAAGGTATTACTGGTTTCAACCTTATTCATGACTCTAGCTACCTCAGCAATTGGTTTGCTGCCTGCTCATATCATGGGTATGTATTATGGTGCTGGTCTTATCATTTGTAGAATCATCCAAGGATTATCCATTTCCGGAGAGTATTCTTCGGCTATTATTATGGCTGTAGAGCAGGGGAAGAAGTCACCGGCTTTTTCTGGAAGTTTCGCATTTGTTGGCGGTAGTGTAGGGCTATTATTAGCTAACCTTAGTATTTTTATTCTTCTTTATTTGACACCTCATGAGCAAGTTATTCAATACGCTTGGCGTATTCCATTTTTAATTGGTGCATTGAGTTGTGTTGTTTTGCTGTTTATTCGAAACAAGATTGATAATTTTATACCTAAGGAAACGCAGGTAATATCGAGTTTCAGCACCCTGATTAAAAATTATAAGAAGGAATTATTAGGGGCCTTTATCGTCACTAATTTATCTGCTTCTGCTTTTTATATTACCTTCATTTTTATGCCCACGTTTTTGTCTACGTCATTAAATTTATATTCGCATAAGCAGTCGATTTTAATCACATTTATTGCCATTTTAACCTATTTGATTGCTTTACCATTTGCAGGGATTTTAGCGGATAAATTTGGTGTAATAAGACAAATAAAGATTGCTTCCTTACTTTATTTATCGTTTTCTTACATTGTTTTTGCTGTATTGCCTTGGCTTGATAGTACTTTTTGCATTGTGGCGTTAATTTTTTTCGCGCTTATTCAAGCGGTCCTCAATGGGGCTCTGCCAGCTTTTATGGTGACTCAATTTAGATTAAGTCAACGTGGCAGGGCGCTAGCCGTCTCTTATAATATGAGTCTGACTTTATTTGGCGGATTGATACCTTCTTTAATTATTACTTCTGAAAATCACTTAAACCCAGGTATTCCTATAAGTATTTGTGCTGTTTTATGTTTGGTTTTTATTTATTTTACAGGGAAAAAATGTAGTCCTTTACATAGTGAGCTTAGCCTTGAGTGAGTCTCACTACGTAGCCTGTATTACCCTACGCGAATACAGACTACATGATACACACGGAATTACGAGTAGGAGGAACTATATCGAGGAGGTAGTTATTTTGCTCTGAACTTGGTTTTTCTGGAGCTGATGGAGGAAAGAATCGATGTTCCACCGAGGCTAATTTAGTTAAATTAGCGAGCGTATTATAAGCATTTGTACTTGGTGACTCTTGTTTTTCTATGTCTAGGCAGCGCTCCCAGAAGTTACTTAAAGATTCCTCTTTTGCTAAGGTGCCAAGATTTTTGCTAAAACGCGCCGTTCCAGCTTTGATAAAGAGAGTGCGATCGGTTGAGGCGCCTAACAATAGAGAGGCCCAAAGTTTAAATTCAGTTTCGTCTTGATAGGAATTATTTAAAAGAGTTAAATCTTGATACCAAGAGTGAATTCGTTGCATGTTGTCTTCATTTAGCAATCCTGAAGATTCTAGTTTTAGAAGTATCTCGAAATGCGAGGGCGGGAAAGAGCCTAATCTTTTCCATTCACCCTGAGGAACTAATTCTCCGGGTCTAATCAAACCATACTTATGTAAAAGCTCCACTAGAGCGACGTTGTTATGAGCATACAACAGCTCGTGGGGAAGTTCTTCTGGAGAGGATAACCAATAATTTAACCCGTTCCTTGTTATTAATCCTGCTTTTAGCAAACATTTCAATAGCGGTGCATGGTTACTTAATAAGGGAACAATGTGATTGTATTTGTTGTAAGTTAGAAAAAAGTCTTCTGGAGAGAGTGTGTATGGACGAATGGCCTCATATCCTACAATGACGTTATTGAGAGGAAATTTTTTTTTCTGTAATAGCCAATCCACCAATTCTCTAGTAAGCATATCATGCTCAAATAGGGCATTGACCCCAGCCCACGCTTTAGGATCATTCGCTAAGCGTTCCCAGATGGGATCATAAAGTCGACTGATTGCGTATAGTTTTTCAATCAACGGTAATTTATCTGGATGTTGATTAAGAATGGAGTAAGCATATTCTTTATTCCAGATATAAGTTGTTGTTTGAGAAATTAAATACCATTTCCTGAAGCTAGTAATTGGGTGAAGTAAAAAATTGAGCATGTCCGTATTCGAATAAGATCCTAGGTATCACTATAACATGAGTTATTGGTATGACGAAATTAGTTAGTAAGCAATCTTGGTGCAGTGCAATCAAGGGGAGTAGGAAACCTTGATTTTATCAAGGCTATAGGGGCAGTTTAGGATGAAAGCCATTGATTAATTGCAGCTTTAGTTTCATCAATGACCTCACATAATTGCTTATAAAGTGGTTCAAGGAATTTGACTTGCTGAGCTTTATGGTATCGTTCGAGGTATTGGCAAGCAAGGACTAATTTAAAAGCACCACAATAAACCAAGCCGCCTTTCATTCGATGAGCAAGTTTTTCAATGGTTTCCCATTCTCCTGAAGCATACGCCATGTTCAGTGCTTTAATATCATCAGGTAGTTCTTGCTCAATCATAAATGTTAATGTCTTATTGAGTAAGGCAGCATCGTTTCCCATGCTCGGCCAGTTAAAGGCTGGAGTTCGTTCGCTAAATATGCCTTACCCCCCAGGAATTTTCTCCCTTTCACATCTCTCAGTTCCCATTCCCATGGACGATCCACTTTATGGAGCACAACCAGACCCTAAAACCAAAGACGAATACGGCTACAACCTGGGAGCTCTGGACATACGCGGTGAACGAGGAGTCTTAATTGTTGATCAGGATTTTCTAAGACGGCTGCCATCTAATCCTTTCTTTCCCTATTTATTAAGTCGCATTGATGGTGAGATCAACCATCCTTCAGGCCCATCAGGGAAGAACATTCCAACACCACCTTCATCAGGTTTATCAGTACGTCTCAAAGCCTTGTTATCAACATTTGATCGCAGCAACAGAGAATCTGAGCCATATGAAGGTCCCTAGAATCTATATATTATGCGGGAAATTGGTTGGAAATGGTGCAAGGACATCCCTGAGACTGTTAAGGGGTGTTCTTGACCAATAGACTAGAATGCAAAATTAGTACCGCTGTTAAAATCATAAAGGTGATAGGGATTAATACTAAAAAATTTGGCTATAAATCGTTTTATGGAGGAATCTTTCTCTGTACTCAATATGATTCTATAATTTGGAAAAAGATAGTAACGGGGCTATATTAAGGCTGCTGTATTTTATAAACTACATGGAGGTTTTTATGAATTATGTCGATGGGTTTGTGGTCGCAGTACCTAAGGCCAATAAAGACAAATATATTGAGCATGCAACTAAAGCTGGCTTAATATTTAAAGAACATGGAGCCTTGCAATTGGTGGAGTGTTGGGGCGATGACGTTCCTGAAGGAAAAGTCACTTCTTTTCCTATGGCGGTCAAATGTAACGAGGATGAAATAGTTGTTTTTTCATGGATTCTTTGGCCTTCCAAACAAGTCCGTGATGTAGGGATGAAAAAAGCCATGGAAGATCCTCGTTTCCAAGCAGACACTAATCCTATGCCTTTTGATGGCAAGCGCATGATTTATGGCGGATTTGATATGGTTGTTAATATCTAAATAATTAACTAATTACGTGCTAATCACCTGTAGGCTGGGCTATTTTACCAAAGACTAATCAGTCGGTCATCATCCTTATTTCGAATACAATGCACCCAAAATTTAAGTAAGGATATCTCAGAGTTGGTCGCGCTAATTCGAGAAAATCATGGACAAAAAATTAAGATGTAAAGATATTTAGTTTTAATTTACAATTTTTATTGTGGTCACCTTATTTCCATACAATAAAAGAAAATATTAAATTTGGATAAAAAAATGGAATTCCTTACAGATCTTAAAGCGATTTTACACTCTAAACGAGCGAATATTTATTATATTGAGAAATGCCGTGTGATGGCTAAGGACGGGCGTGTTGTGTATCTTACGGAGTCTGTAAGTGAAAAACATTATTGGAATATTCCAATCGCCAACACTACAGTCATTTTATTAGGTACAGGTACGTCAATTACTCAGTCTGCGGTAAGACTTCTGGCCTCAGCAGGTGTTTTAATTGGATTTAGCGGTAGCGGAGGTACTCCACTAATTATGGCGAATGAGGTGGAATGGTTTTGCCCGCAAAGTGAATATCGCCCAACGGAATATGTACAAGGCTGGATGTCGTTTTGGTTTGATGAAATAAAACGTTTACATGCAGCAAAACGATTTCAACAGGCTCGCATTACTTTTATTGAACAAGTATGGGAAAAGGATTCTGATTTAAAGGCGAGCGGATTTTATTTGGATGATATGGATATTCAGATGGCACTCGCCAACTTCCGCACTAGCATCGAAAATGCTCAAACAGTCAATGAGTTATTACTTATTGAGGCGAAACTAACTAAAGCACTCTATAAAGCAGCTGCCAGTCGTACGAATCAAGTTGGATTTACCCGAGAATATAATAGCGAGGATGATGCCAACGCCTTTTTAAACCATGGCAATTATTTAACATACGGACTCGCAGCAACAACGCTTTGGGTCTTAGGTATTCCCCATGGTTTTGCAGTGATGCATGGTAAAACACGTCGAGGAGCTTTGGTTTTTGACGTGGCTGATTTGATTAAAGATGCACTGATTTTACCATGGGCTTTTATCTGCGCTAAAGATGAAGCAACTGAACAAGAGTTTCGCCAACAATGTTTACAAAATTTTATTAAATACAATGCAATGGAATTTATGTTTAACTTTGTAAAAACGATTAGTTTTGAAGGTGCTTCATTATGATGGTTACATTTATATCGCAATGCGAAAAAAAAGCGTTAAATAAAACACGCCGGGTACTGGACTCATTTGCCAATCGTATCGGAGATAATACGTGGCAAACTATTATCACCAATGAAGGCTTAAATGCAGTAAAAAAATTATTAAGAAAAACAGCGTCAAAAAATACTGCTGTTTCTTGTCATTGGTTGAGGAGCCGAAGTCGCAGCGACTTAATATGGATTATCGGAAATCGTAATAAATTTAATGCGCAAGGTATTGTTCCAGTACATTACACACGAAAAGAAATTTTAAATTCACAATGGGAAAATGATTGGCATTACCTTCCTTTAATAAAATGTTTGGCGGCATTGGCCTCTTTATTTCATGACTTTGGAAAAGCATCTAATTATTTCCAGGATAAATTGAAAGCTGGAAGTAAAATAGGGGATCCTTTACGGCATGAGTGGGTATCAGTTTTATTGTTTCGTGCATTTGTAAAATCTGACACAGATGCCGAATGGTTAGAGCGTTTGGGTAATGGTGAGCTGGGAGAAATGGTTTTAACACAAGATTTTTTAGAAAAACCGTTGAACGATTTACCGCCGCTCGCTGGCTTGTTGGCATGGTTGATCGTGTCTCATCATAAAGTGCCAATTAATTTTAACGATGTATGGAAAGGAGAACCTGCAAATACACTTGATAAAGTCTTGAATCAAATATCGCAAATGTGGGGTTATGAAAATAAAAAGGATGAAAAATTCTTTAAAGAAAAACTAAAAGATTGTTTGACCTTTAATCATGGCTTATCCAGCCAGTCACAGCCATGGCTTAAGCAAATCAAAAAGTGGGCATCCAAAATGCAGGTGAGCTTCCCTTTATTAAATCAGGCTATGGAGGATGGCAGCTGGCGATTAATTTTACATCACGCACGATTATCATTAATGCTTGGTGATCATAATTATTCGTCACAAGATGCGAGTAAGATTTGGAAATCAGATATGAATTTGATTGCCAATACATATAGAAATGATCTTGACGAGCATCAAAAAGGGGAGCCTAAGCAAAAACTGGATGAGCATTTGGTTGGAGTCGCTCATGCGGCACTTGATGTAGCACACCTTTTGCCTGCATTTGAGAAGGAGTTGCCCTACGCGTATGATATTCGCTCCCTTAAGAAAAAAAGTCCTCTTGCCTTTGGATGGCAAGATAAGGCTGTTGAAAAAATAAAAGAATGGAAACAAACGGTTCCTATTGCACATCAAGATAAACCACATGGTTTTTTTGCTGTAAATATGGCAAGTACGGGTTGTGGCAAAACTTATGCCAACGCAAAAGTCATGCGTGCGCTTTCACCAGATAGTGACAGTTTGCGTTTTATTTTAGCGCTTGGCCTTAGAAGCCTTACGCTGCAAACTGGTGATGAATATCGGGAACGCATTGGTTTGGATAATAGTGAGCTTGCCGTAATGATTGGCTCTAAAGCAGTGATGGAGTTACATAAGCAAAATAGGCGTGAACATCAAGAGCAGGAAGATATTTATGAGTCAGTTGGTTCGGAGTCGCTCGAGTCACTCCTTGATGATGATGTTATTGATTACGAATGTGCAATACCTGAAATTCGGTTAAATACTGTTCTGAAAGATGAGCGTAATCGTCAATTCCTATATTCACCTGTTCTAGCTTGTACGATTGATCATCTAATGCCTGCAACAGAATGTATGCGAGGAGGTCGTTACATATTACCAAGCCTACGTTTAATGTCATCAGATTTAGTTATTGATGAAATTGACGACTTTAATGGAGCTGATCTTATTGCCATTGGCCGCCTTATTCATTTAGCGGGTATGTTAGGGCGTAAAGTCATGATTTCTTCGGCAACTATTCCCCCAGATCTTGCTCTAGGATATTTGAACGCCTACCGCGAAGGTTGGTTGTTATTTGCCAAAACACGAGATGCTAGTTTTAATATTGCTTGTGCATGGATCGATGAGTTCGGCACTCAGGTTGATACGTTATCTGAGCTTGATACTCTAAAGGCGTTAGAGAGTTATGAGCAATACCATCAATCTTTTGTCGACAAGCGAGTTAAAAAATTAAAAGCGCAGCCAATCAAGCGCAAAGTGAATATAGTATCTTGCCAGCATATTAAAGAACTAAAAAATGGGGTGAGATCGAATGAAGACAAGATAACAATACAACATGCATATTTTAACCTTATTCAGCAAGAAATTATTGCAAAGCATTTACATCACGCAGAGATTGAACCCATCACTAAAAAAAGGGTGTCATTTGGTCTGGTGCGTATGGCAAATATTGAGCCTTGTGTCGCTTTGACTGAGTATTTAGCGAGTATTGACTGGCCTGATGACATTGATTTTCGTGTAATGCCATATCATAGTCAGCAAGTATTGTTACTACGTAGTGAGCAGGAAAAACACCTGGATAAGGTGCTCAAGCGCAATGAAAAAGAAGGGGAGGCCCCAAAGTTTTCTCAAGATGAGATAATCCGTCGTCATTTATCAAAGAGTAAATCACCCCATATGATTTTTATTTTGGTTGCTACACCGGTAGAAGAAGTGGGACGTGACCATGATTTTGATTGGGCCGTAGTCGAGCCATCTTCTTTTCGCTCCATTATTCAATTGGCAGGACGAGTGCTGCGTCATCGCAATAAAATACCCCACACCCCTAATATTGCTTTGATGCAATACAATTTAAAAGCTTTAATTAATACAGATGATAAAGCCGTTTATTGCAGGCCAGGATATGAGCTCTATGACTGTTTATTTTCTACACATGATGTCAGCCAGTTAATTGGACGTGACTTACTAACAGAGGGTATTAACGCGTTGCCCCGCATACAACGGAATTTGCATCTTTCTCAAAGAGAAAGTTTTGCAGATATGGAGCATTATGTTACATCTAAATTATTAACAGGTTGGAAAATTTGCGATTTACGAGAACTCGTTGGTCCTGAGCAAATGCAGGGATGGTTAACCCAATGTTGGTGGCTAACGGCTTACCCGCAAGAATATAATCGATTTCGCAAGAGTAGTTTAGATGAATTGCTATTTTTAGAGATTGAGGGAACAAAATATAAGTTTACGCAAAAAATTGGAGGAGACCCGCCTATGTTCGAGGATCGAACAACTGTTTGTGGCATTACTATAAGGAATACGCTAACACAACAGGCATTAAATAAATTCTGGCTTGACTGCGATTATCAATGTTTGATAGGAGTTATTGCTAATAAAATGAATATCACAGAATTACAAGTTGCCCATAAGTACGGTGCTATTTCATTGCCCGTATATGGGGATAAAATGCCGAATTTCCAATATTCGAACCAACTTGGTTTATCTCAACTTCGTTGATTAGAAGTTATTGGTTGTTCTTTTGAGCAGACAATAAAATTAATTTTTCTAAGCTGTCTGCATGTCAGCAAATGGTGCTTGGGTTGAATGTTTTGTAAATTAAAATTTGAAATTCTAATGCACTAAAATTCATTAGATTTTTGACTGCTATTTTAAAAGGTATTATATTTTTATTCCACCTCAAAATAAAAGGGAGAGAAATTTTGAGCGATGTTATCAAGACCTTTTTATCCGAAAGGAAGGCTCTTTGGCTTAAGAAAAAAAACAGTTCTGAGATGCCTCCTGAGGAAATAATGAATATTGAGCAAGAAGCCAATAATATTTTTTCACCTGAAAATTGGCTACCTGTGGCATCCAAAAGAGCGGGGCAATTATCTATAGTGAGCCATCCTGGAAAATTCAGTCATCCCTCAGCAAAAATCAGTCCGATTATTGCGGAGGCTAAGCGTTCCGAGGATGGTTTTTTACGGAGCGGAAATGCTAATGCACAATTGGACGTTTTAGGTAATGCAGCGGCGTTGGATGTGTTTAAATTCTTGTCGTTAGTGCTGGATGATGGTGAAACAATTCTGACACATTTAGAGCTTGGTACAGTCGTTATTAAAAATGAAATGAAAATTTCTACTATGACCTTTGATGAGTTACGCGAAGGGTTTCTGTCGATAAAGAAAAATACCTCTACGATGAGCACTAGTGAGTGTGTGAAACAAGTGTATTTTCCCGTTGCAGATGGATATCATTTACTATCAATTTTGACTCCATCGGGCTTGGTTTATGAATTAAGAAACCGCATTCAGGGAATTCGTTTTTCTGATGAAATAAAAGACGCTCGCGAAAGGAAACGCAAAAATCTTTATGACGAGAACGGTTTTGATGAGCTATATGATTTATCAATGATTGGATATGGTGGAACCAAACCACAAAACATTAGTGTATTGAACAGCACTTACGGTGGGAAATCTTATTTACTCTCCAGCGCTCCTCCAAATTTATCCAGACATCATATTCGCTTACCTAAAAATAATTTTTTTGAGGACACACTTTTTAAGAAAAATTTGAAGCACTATTTTGTAAAAATACATTATTTATATCTTGCCGAAGAGAACAATAAAAAAATTCGTGAGGGTATCGAGCGGAAAGTACAAGAAATTATTGATCATATTATTGAGCGCATGTGGGGGCTTCGCCTTGTTGAGCCAGGATGGTCGGAAGGCACAAATTTGCCAGCTCACCAAAAAATATGGCTTGATGAGGCTCGTAATGAGGAGCGTTATCTAGATGAACGTTGGCTTGACTCTGTAGGGGAAGATTTTGCGCGTTGGTTTATATTAACCTACAAGGCATTGGTTGGAAAAGAGGCAGTTATTCTGGATGATGTTTATCTCAGACATATAAAGTCTATAGTGGAAAAAAATGAAGAGGGCTTTCTATGAAACGCATCGTGTTACTTCCTTACGTACACATACAAAATGCTAATGCATTATCTAGTCCCTTTACAATAGGATTTCCCGCAATGACGTCTTGGTTGGGGGCTGTACATGCTCTTCAACGAAAATTAAATCAACATGGATTTCCCGATATTGTGTTCAAAGGTGTCTCTGTAGTATCTCATGAATTCGATTTACAGACATTCAAAGGGCAAGGTGACTACGTATTCTCCATTATTGGAACTGGAAATCCATTAGATAAAAATGGTGAGCGCCCCGCATTTATTGAGGAAGCACGTTGTCATTTAACTAGCTCTATAGTGATCGAATATTCTGGCCTTGATAAAGATGATGAGGCTACATTTACCAACCTTTTATGCTCTTTATTGTCTGGAGATATGAAATTTGCTGGTGGAGATATTATTAAATTTCAACAACCCGAAATATTTAAAATTAGTGAAGAGAAAGATTATCGTAAGCTTGTGCGCAAGTTAATGCCTGGCTTTGTCCTTATTGAGCGGCGTGATTTGATGATTGAGGCGATGAACAATGGGCAAGATGCTATTGATGCAATGTTAGACTATTTAAAGGTCATGCATCGAAGTGAACAAAGTGACCAGGGCAAAGTAACTTGGACTAGCGAGAAAAAAATATCTGGATGGATTGTTCCTATTGCTACTGGTTTTCATGGCATATCTCCTCTTGGGCAAGCAAAAAACCAACGTAACCCTGATGTACCTCATCAGTTTGCTGAGAGTGTGGTAACTCTTGGAGAATTTAAAATGGTATATCGCTTAAAAAACCTTGATGACATGCTTTGGTACTTCTACTCTGATCGCGTAAATAATTTATATCTGTGCCAACACAACAAATAAAAAACTAACTTTGCAATAAGGAAATACATATTATGGCTAAAAATGAAAATATTGCGACCGTACTCGCATTTGAAAAAAAGCTTGTTCCTTCAGATGGTTATTTTTATGGTACAACCTGGGATAAACGCCATCTTGAGAAGACACCTTTGCAACTTCTGGAAAAGTCTGTTCGTGGAACAATTTCTAATCGGTTGTCGAAACCATTGCAAAATGATCCTGGGAAACTGGATGCGAAAGTTGAAAGCCCCAATTTACAAACGGTAGATTGTTGTGCTTTGGGCCTTGATCAAGATACGCTTAAATTGCACTTTACGCTGAAAATCTTAAGCCAGGTTGAACGGCCTTCTGCTTGTAACAATGCTGCCTTTAATGATAGTTATGTTGCGGCAGCCAGGAATTATATCGAAAAAGAAGGTTTTAAAGAGTTGGCAAAACGTTATGTTATTAACATAGCTAATGCCCGATTTTTATGGCGAAACCGGGTAGGCGCTGAAAATATAGAAGTTAACGTTAAGATCAAAAATAAAGAAATGGAGGATTCTTATACTTTTGACTCTACGAATTATTCGGTGAAAAATTTTAATTGTAATGATGAGTTGATTGATTCTTTAGCTGAAAAAGTAGCTCATGCTTTATCGGGTAAAATACCCTTTTTACTATTGGATATTACTGCCTATGCGAAAGTTGGCAGAGCTCAAGAAGTCTATCCTAGTGAAGAGTTAATTTTGGATAAAGGAAACAGTAAGAGCAAAAAAAGCAAGATTCTTTATAATATTAACGGCATTGCAGGAATGCACTCACAAAAGATCGGTAACGCATTAAGAAGCATCGATACTTGGTATCCAGAGTATGACCAGGTGATGACGGGGCCGATTGCTATTGAACCGTATGGTGCTGTAACCAATCTCGGAATTGCGTATCGTAACCCCAAAAATAAATCTGATTTTTTTACCTTGTTTGACCGATTTGCTCGTGGTGAGCCGTTAGCCTCAAAAGAGGAAGAGCACTATGTGATGGCGGTATTAGTCCGTGGTGGGGTTTTTGGCGAAAGTGGTAAGGATTAATCATGAATGTCTATCAGGATATCACTTTGTTGCCCATGGCTGATATTGATATAGATTTCCTATGGGGTAAGGTCTATCAAAAAATTCATCTAGGGTTGGTGGAAACCAAAATGCCTAATGGATTGTCATCTATTGGGCTTGCTTTCCCAGAATATGATATTGAAAACTGCCAGTTAGGCTCCAAATTAAGAGTATTTGCTATGGAGAAGCGGATACTCGAGAAATTTCATGCAGAAAAATGGTTAAATAATTTATCAGATTATACTCACATAACCGGGATTCGTGAGGTCCCAAGGAATATAACCAATTATGTGCGCTTCAAAAGAAAACAATCAAAGTCTAATACGGAACGACTTGCTAGACGTAAGGCAAAACGCGAAGCAATTGACTTTGAAGACGCAATGCAAGTATTAAAAAATCACAAAGAGAAAATGATAAATGCACCCTATGTAAAAATTTCAAGCTTAAGCTCTGGAAACGAATATAAGCTTTTTATTTGCAAAGAGCCATCTGAAGAGCTCCTAAGCAAATCATTCAGTTGTTATGGTTTAAGTGCGGAGTCATCTTTACCTGATTTTTAACCTTTATTTTAACCGCTCATTAAAAATATAATTAAATCAATAGGTTGGGATTGTACCAGATTTCAATGGTGAAATCTTGATATTTTATACTAACCTCTTGATTGCTAAAGTTTTTTGTTGTTAACTTTGCTGTTCACTGCCGTATAGGCAGCTTAGAAATATTATGATTAATCCTGTGGCTCAGACTAGTTGTTCACTGCCGTATAGGCAGCTTAGAAATACAGCAGCCGCCATAAAAGTACCTATATTGCGTTCACTGCCGTATAGGCAGCTTAGAAAAGAAGATATAGCCATCATCTTGCACAATGCCTAGTTCACTGCCGTATAGGCAGCTTAGAAAATCAGTGATGAGGAACCAAGGGGTTGATAAATGTTCACTGCCGTATAGGCAGCTTAGAAAAACTTAATTAATGAACGAGTAACTGATTCACTGTTCACTGCCGTATAGGCAGCTTAGAAATGACACGTTCTTCTTTGATTAGCTCTGGCAGTGTTCACTGCCGTATAGGCAGCTTAGAAAATCTTGCACTGATGTGATCTCAATAGTATCACCGTTCACTGCCGTATAGGCAGCTTAGAAAAAAATGCCATGGTGTTATAATCATCAGTTGCTGTTCACTGCCGTATAGGCAGCTTAGAAATATGCTTGCCGCCAATTTGGGCGGTGCTTCTTGTTCACTGCCGTATAGGCAGCTTAGAAAGTTAAAGAACGGTTGCAATGGAGTATTGATCAGTTCACTGCCGTATAGGCAGCTTAGAAAAATTGTCGGGGAATGAAGCAGATTGCTAAGCTGTTCACTGCCGTATAGGCAGCTTAGAAATACACCGTTATCGTGGTGCCTGTGGTCCTGAAGTTCACTGCCGTATAGGCAGCTTAGAAAAATATGAGACAAAGCAGGCCAATAAAAATCAAGTTCACTGCCGTATAGGCAGCTTAGAAAAATATGTGTTGCAATTCTTCTTTCGTGAAATCGTTCACTGCCGTATAGGCAGCTTAGAAATGTTCGGTGTCGACTTGTTTCATCCCATCGTCGTTCACTGCCGTATAGGCAGCTTAGAAAAAAACATATTTAAGTATCGGTTTTTGCTGTTTGTTCACTGCCGTATAGGCAGCTTAGAAAGATACCCGATTGATTTAGTATATCTCGCGTTGGTTCACTGCCGTATAGGCAGCTTAGAAATTGGTAAACATCCATGATAACTGATTCATATTGTTCACTGCCGTATAGGCAGCTTAGAAACGTATAAAGTTGCCGTTACAGGCGGTGTTATGTTGTTCACTGCCGTATAGGCAGCTTAGAAAACTGAGCATGTCCATGATACCGACCGCATATTGTTCACTGCCGTATAGGCAGCTTAGAAACGGATGAGGCACAAAAGCTTGCTTCACTCATTGTTCACTGCCGTATAGGCAGCTTAGAAATAGCGCAAACGTCAATCTAAGTCCGGGGCTATGTTCACTGCCGTATAGGCAGCTTAGAAAATTCGGGGTCGTCACTATCTGCTTGAGGCTGAGTTCACTGCCGTATAGGCAGCTTAGAAACGAAATATCCAGCGGGAGTAGAACCTTACGTAGTTCACTGCCGTATAGGCAGCTTAGAAAATAAACGGAAACAACGGAGTAGCAAGACGAGCGTTCACTGCCGTATAGGCAGCTTAGAAACAGTGAATTAACAAGTTCGGCCCATGCAAGCTGTTCACTGCCGTATAGGCAGCTTAGAAAAATTATCTTCCCAAAGCACCAGCACAGAGGACGTTCACTGCCGTATAGGCAGCTTAGAAATGTACCCGTAGAGGTAGCCGTCGCCCCACCGCGTTCACTGCCGTATAGGCAGCTCAGAAAGAATTCAGAGGGGCACGCCTTATTTGCTTTTAAATTTAGAAAACTTACTATGAAATATATTACTAATATGATAAGCAAAAAGCACGGCGTACCCTGAGTGTATACTGTTTAGGCTCCCATCTAGAGGCTCTGTGAGTGATGATAGAAGAACATATAACTATTGAGCTAGAGTATTAATGTATTTTTCTACTTTATTCGTTGGAGGGTAATCAGATTGGCTGCATGGAACTCTAAGGGATCCATTTTGACTTAAATTGTGAATTCTCCTTTGCTGATGGTCGATAATCTAGGGGGGAGCACGTTGATGTCGCCCGTATTTTTGAATAATATTTGTTCATTTTTTATTGAAATAGCCGCTATTATTAGCCGGACTCAATGGCGCAGAGTTTTTTCCATAAATATCGCAATAATATAATTTATCAAAGAGATACCAAGCAGCAATAAGAAATATTTTTATACAGTAATTACCGACTATACGTTATAATTTTGAGCACTTCGATTATACACAATCCCACTTTATGAGCCTTTATGCTTGCATTGATCTAATAGATTATCAATTGATCAATTGAATAATGAAGAAGAACAATCCGTGGCAGATCATGAATTTCTCATCAATTTAAAAGAACAACTAAAGAAACGTATCACAGACGATAATTACTCTACTTTCTCGGCAGATATTAAATTAATCGAAAATTATCTTTCTGAAAATCAGTATACTCAAATTAAAAATTGCCTGAGGTTGATACTTGATGACTTAAAAGCAATGGAGAGATGGATAGGTGTAAATAAACCTGGGGCATTACGGCCTGAGTTTCGAGCTGATGCGGATTCGCCAGAGAATGATTATAAAAAACTCCAAACATCAGAATATCTCATTATGCCATTTGAGCAGGGTAAATTAGTAAAAATGGGTACGTCATTCGGTGAGTGTCATGGTTTTACTTATGCAATGGCTAATCCAAAGCTATCACCCTATAAAAATCCAGACATGGAAATTGATCTAAACCAAGACGTTCATAATTATCAGAGATTTCAAAGCAACCGTCAAAAAGATCAACAATCAATAAAAAGAACGAGACTTACACGAAAGTATTTTTGCCCTGCTCCACTACAACAAGCACGACAGATTTTAAACATTGCTGAAAAAAATAAAGGCAAAGAGCTATTTTTGAGCCTAAAACGTGTTATAGGAGGACATGCATGTTATTTAAGTGTTCAAGATGATGGAAAAATTAGATATATGGATCCTAACTATGGAGCGTTTTTGTTTCACCGTGCACAAGATTTCATTGGTAACATTAAGTATTAGAGCACACGCAAATTGCTGTTATGGGCTCTTAGGTATTCCCCATCTGCTTCAAGACGATTGGTATCGTTTTAAAGAAAAACTCTTATCATCTGCTCCCGTACTTCCCTCAAAAACGACTGATTCTAGAGCCGTTGCGATTAATGAGTGTTCGATTAATTGCTCCACCTCAACCATTTTATCGCTCCTTGATGTGGATTCGTTACCACAACAGCCTGTTGTAGTTCCAGAAGAGGTCATGATAAGCGCTGAACGTCATCAATCTCGCGCAATTATTGCCGCAGAGCCAATCGATAAATCGGTCAGAAACAACATAATTGCCGTTTCTGGTTGCTTTGCTGCTAACTGAAATCGTTGGTAGGTTTATAGGAGTAGTGTTATTTGATCTTGTGTTCAAAATTTGTTAATTTGATTGAAAAATAAGCTTATTAGCATTCTGTAGGAGTCAGTGAGATGTCACCAATAACCCATAAACAAGCAAGAAACATGCTTCAGCAAGCATGTGTAAGGTATGTCAGACATAAAAAAGAGCAGTTGAATGCATTAGTTGCAGAAAGTACAGTTTATCCGGAGGTTATTTTTTTTCAAGATGCGATTGGCAAAAAAGAGCCCACTCCCGGTTTTAGTGATTGGATTCGATGTAATTATTATTCCATTTTGAATAATATTTTTTCACTTTCTAATAATCATTCTTTTACTGAGTATATCCATGATGAATTATATATTAAGCAAGAAAAAGGAGAGAGGGCCCAGCGTTTTCCGCAGTTAAAATTTACTATGTATCAAGCGGAAACTTTTGATCAGCATGATCCGGCTATAGTTTTATATAATTTGAGCTTATTGGTACAACTTGTAGATCTTATTATGAGCAACAATAACCCTAATTGGGTTACTCTAAAAATAGATGGGAATTATCAGAATAGTGATTATGCTTATCAAGAAGATGATCCCCTTTCTTTGAAAATAGATAAAACAATACAGCAATTAAGAGGATTAGTTTCTTTTATTTCTCCATTGCCGAATTGTAAGTCAGAATTTGCTTTAAGCTGTCTTAATTATCGTTTAAATGAATTAACATCTGGATTGAGTAGTTATCTTAAAGAGATTGCTGTCCAGGAATTAAGCGATATTTTAAATAATGATTCCATAAATGATGAAGAAGCGGTAAATAGTGTTGAATTTCAACTGAAGAATCATTCTACCTTGGCTCTTCTCAATAAAAATAACCAATCAGCATCTGAGCAAAATTTAAAATTGTTATCGGTAATTGCTATTTTAATCGGTGTAGGCATATTTACTACTTTAGCGTTAGTGGCAAAAAGGTTATATGACTCAGGTGGAACCAGTATTAACTTTTTTAAACCGCTATCAACAAACTTGTGTGAAGATTTAGAACATATAACACAAAGCACAAATCCTACTCTTTAACAGTGAAAGATCAAATAAAGGTTTTATAGGCACTCATTATGAGAAAAATAACTACACATAAGAAGTTTTCGTTTTTTAGGGCTCTAAATCCAGCCTC
The DNA here is from genome assembly GCF_023921225.1 of Legionella lytica. NCBI lineage: Bacteria > Pseudomonadati > Pseudomonadota > Gammaproteobacteria > Legionellales > Legionellaceae > Legionella > Legionella lytica. The sequence goes on along the minus strand of NZ_CP071527.1, from coordinate 2,194,435 downwards.
ATGTAATTCAGGAGTTACTTATCGTTTTGGTGGCAGCGATGACCCTTGTCAGGGAAAAGAAATGATTGATTCCCTCGTTTCTGAAAATATATATAAAGCTTGGAATAGTAATTTAGATTTTCAATAGGCTCTTTATGCCACCTATGATATTCTCATGGGTGATCATTATGACTTATATTTTCATGGCCAAAATGATTGTCGTGGCGGGTCTAAAGGAGCATTGGATTATTTGATTTTCCCTCTAGTTGCTCGTAAGCTAATCGCTGATTTTTATTTTGAGACGAACATCAGGGTATCAATTTTTAATGTATTAGCCTGGTCTATAGCTGTGCCCTTAGAGGTTACTCGTTTTAGTGCTGCGGTAGGATTAACATTACTCCTTACTCCTGTTATCGCTTTAGTTCATCTTCTTAGAGGATGTTTCTCTGAAAATATTCAGAATCCAGTAAACGAAGTACAACAAAGTGCAGTAACTGATAGTGATGTAGCCCAAGAAGAGAATATACCCAGTCAAACAGCTGAGGAACCTCCAAAGGGCTATGTACGAAGATTAAGCTCACAAGTTTTGTTTCTACGTCAACACCGAGAGCTACTACGTAAACTGAGTGAACGTAAACGCGCTACAACAGTTAATCCAGAGGAAACTAGTGCGCTGTCCGAAGTTCTTGATACTCCTATGATTGATGAAAGTAGAACTTATAACTGTTGAATTAGAATGCCTTATCTTTCCTATATCATTCAGCCTATTTTGCTTGGGTGGAATGATATAGGAAAAATCCCTTTAAAACTCAAGAGCACTTTAGGGCTAGTGGCAAAAAGGCTATATGACACCGATGGAACAAGTATTAAGTTTTTTAAACCGCTGGCAGCAAACTTGTGTGAAGATTTAGAACATATTACACAAAGCAAAAAACCTACTTCTTAATATTGAATTGGTTAAATACAGTGTTTATACGGGATAATATTTATTGTGATAATTATTTATGAGCAAAATAGCTAAGAAGTTTTCGTTTTTTTGAGCTTTAAATCCAGCCTCATGTAATTCTGGCGTTACTTATTGTTTTGGTGGAGAGTTCTCCTGGCATAGGAATTGAGATTTTATATCCGTTCTTTATACTACGTATGATGTCCTCATGGGAACCATTATGATTTAAATTTCGTCGTCAAAATGATTGTCGTGGAGGAGCTAAATGGCCATTGGATTATTTAATTTTCCATTTAGTTGCTTGCAATTTAATCGCTGGTTTTTCTTTTATCATGCAACCTATGGCTTGGGTAGAACGATATAGGAAAAATATCCTTAAAAGTTGGGCTCAATGCCTGTTTGGGCCAGGTGAATGCAATACACAAGGGACATGATTTACACTCCAGACCCTTACTTATACTTCCAAGCATCACATTGTAAATGTAGGTTGGCGCTGAGTGTAACGAAGCCCAACATGGGGGAATTAAAGCCCTATTATATAGAGGCACTTTCAAAACTTGCTCAAGTTAATAAGGGAGCAATTCGATCTATTCCTCGCTATCAAACTTTATGGTATTAAAGATGATGGTTTGTTAAAATGTTATGCATTATTGGGCGTGACGTAAATTAAGGACTATTGTGCAAAACGTAAATAATCATCCCCCCTCATTACGTGTTTTTGTTGTAACAGAGATGTGGGAGCGATATGGTTTCTATGTTGTACAGACACTACTCGCATTGTTTCTTGCACTTCATTTTAAGTGGCCTGATAAGAATATCTATTTTTTAGTCAGTTCATTTACCGCATTAAATTATATTTCTCCACTAATAGGTGGATGGATAGCTGATCATTTATTGGGTCAAAAACGAGCGATCCTTGTTGGAGCTACTGTCTTGCTAATTAGCTATGTAAGTTTAGCTCTAATGACCTCAGATCATGGGCTTACTTTATATTTAGCAGGTATTACAGTAGGCACAGGTTTGTTGAAACCTAATATCTCTTCATTATTAGGTAATGAATATCTTGATGGCTCACCTGTGCGGGAGAGCGGGTTCACTATATTTTATATGGGGCTTGCCGGGGGCATCATTTTGGGGACTATTCTGCCTAGCCAACTTAGTCAGCAGTTTGGATGGTCTGTGTCATTTGCAAGTGCTGGGATGGCTATGATTATCGCAATTGCTGTATTTGCTTTTGGTATTAAGCATTATCGTATAGCGGATTATCATCCGTATGAGTTTCAGTACCCCAAAATTATAAAGGTAATTTTCACGATAATGCTGCTCTGGATGGGGGTATTTTATATTTTGAATTATCCTGCTTTAGCTAACTATATGGTTGTTGGGATTGTAATATGGTGTATTGGTTATTTTTTTCACGCCATAAGACATGAGTCTGAATTGCAAGCACGAAAGACTGTAGTCATCGGATTATTGTGCCTTATTTCAGTTTTATTTTGGGCTTTCTATTTCCAAATGTTTATGTCTCTTACCCTGTTTATATTGCGTGTTGTAGATCCTATGTTATATGGCATTAAATTTTATCCGCCATATTATATCAGCATACAAAGTATAGGTTTGATTATTTTTGGTTATTTACTTACGAGAAAAAAGCGATATTTGAATTTGGAGCAGAGGGGTAGGCAAACTGCAAATAAATTTTTACTATCAATGTTCTTTATGATGGTAGCTTATTTTCTGATTGCAGTTATTTGTCATTTGAGTACTTCTGATACTTTATTGTCACCACTGTATTTTATTCCAGTTTATCTATTGATTTCATTAGCAGAGATATTATTGTCTCCTGTAGGTTTGTCTGCCGTAAGTCTGCTTGCTAGCACTAAAAAAGTAAGCACAATGATAGGAATCTTTTTTGTAACTCTTGGTATAGGGGCTTTTTTATCAGGTAAATTAGCAGATTTAACAATTGTTCCTTTAGGGGATTTGTCGATAATAGAGCTTAAAACTCATTATAGTAAAGTCTTTACTCAACAGTGTTATATTCTATTAGGGGCGACATTGGTTTGTATATTTTTTAATTATGCAATCAAATATCTACTACGAACTAGTATTAAACTTTCTAACTCACTTGAATATGCTCGAACCTCATCCGGGGAAAGTACTTAAGTTATACAATCATAGCTGAGAAAATGAACCGATGCCCAAGAAAATGTATCGGTTATAAAACGCCCAACGAACTGTTTATACAGCAGTACAAAAATGATTGTCGCACTTGGAGTCAAAATTCACCCTAGGGTGTATCAAGTAACTCATTGATTTAGCTGGCGTCCCGGAGAGGATTTGAACCTCCGACCTGCCCCTTAGGAGGGGGATTTAATAAAAGACTTGATGTATCTCCATGTATGATTATGCATTTAATGTCTTTGTAAATAAAGGGTTTTGTTGATTTTTCATTACATGGAAATGCATTATCATACAATCAAACGCAATTAATTTGCACCCTATATGCACCCTGGTAGTAAAAGGATATACTATTCCTATCAATAAAATAATACCCCATGGATAGAGAGCTGTTTATGAATGAACCATCAACCCAAGATTTACCAGAATATCAAAACTTTCTTAATCGAGTAACTACTGAAATTCGTCAAGCCCGAATTCGTGCTACTAAATCAGTTAATAAAGAGGCTATATCTCTTTATTGGTGGCTCGGAGAGCATATAGTTCAACATCAAAATGAGCACTCTTGGGGTAAGTCTTTTGTAGAGAAACTATCCCTAGATTTAAGAAAAACCTTCTCAGAAGCAAAATTTGGTTTTTCTCCTAGAAATTTATGGGATATGCGGCGTTTTTATTTGGAGTACAAGGATGAGCCAAATCTGCGACAGCTTGTCGCAGAAATTCCATGGGGGCAAAACCTACTCATAATGAATAAAGTTAAAAATAATGAGGAGCGTTTATATTATCTCACCGCGACGAGAGAACAAGCTTGGACAAGAGATACATTAAGCTCACAAATTAATTCAAATGCTTATGAACGTCACCAACTAGCAGATAAGAAGCATAATTTCAATGCAACTTTACCTAAGGAATTGGCGGAGCAAGCTGATCAGTCAATGAAAGATGTCTATATGTTTGACATGTTAGGTATTACCAAGCCTGTGATTGAAACTGAGATTGAAAACCGTATGGTAGCAAAGATCAAAGATGTTATTTTGGAATTAGGTTATGGCTTTAGCTTCATAGGTAATCAATATCGTATTGTGACACCAGATTCAGAGTATTTTATTGACTTGCTCTTTTATCACCGCAAACTTCAAGCCCTTGTTGCAGTAGAGCTTAAACGCTCAAAATTCAAGCCGGAATATGCTGGAAAGATGAATTTCTATCTGAATTTACTGGATGACTTTGTTAAAGAGCCTCATGAAAATCCATCTATTGGAATTATTTTATGTGGTGAGCATACTAAGTTCGATGTGGAATATTCCTTAAGAGGCATTGATAAGCCCGTTGGCGTCGCAGGCTATCAATTGACGAAGGACGTACCAGAGAAACTGAAAGATGCTTTACCAAATGCTGATCAATTAGAAGAAAAAATCATGTTTGAATTAGGGTTAGATAATGAAAGCCAAAATTAATAATACCCTGGTAAAAAGGCTAGCTCCAGAAGATAAAGAGTATGAGGTACATGACACCGATTTAAAAGGCTTTCTGCTTAGAGTCTTTCCCTCTGGCACAATGCGCTATGTCTGCCAATATAAAAGAGGTGGCAAGATAAATATTGGTACTGTAGGAGTAATTACCCCAGCCCAGGCTCGGGAAAAAGCTGTTGAGATCTTAAATGATTTTAATAAGGGCATTGATCCAAAAGCTAAAAGAGGAACTAACAAGCCTAAAACTTTAGAAGAGTTCTTTGAAAATGAATATAAATCTTGGGTATTAACTCATCATAAAAGAGGGAATAAAACCCTTGCCACAATTATACGTTGTTTCGATAAACTATTTTCAAAGCCTTTAGAAGAAATAACACCTCCTACTATAGAGCAATGGCGTATTAAGCGTTTAAATGATGGCATTTCGAATGCCACACTAAATCGAGATATAGGTACATTAAAATCCTTATTTACCAAGGCAGTAGAATGGGGATTTATTAAAGAAAACCCATTAAAAAACTTAAAGCTTTCTAAAATAGATAGGGCACCTAAAGTGCGTTATTTATCTTTTGATGAAGAAAAAAATTTACGACAAGCTTTATTAGAGCGAGAGGAGCAATTAATACACGATCGGAAACGAGGTAATGAGTGGAGACATACTCGTAGATATGAACTGCTTCCTGAACGGGACGGGGAGAAGTTTTGTGATTATTTAGCACCTATGGTTTTAATTTCAATTAATACAGGATTGAGGCAAGGTGAACTGTTTCATCTAACTTGGGAAATGATCAATTTACAAGAGCGCTCCATTATTATTGCTGGTCAGATTACAAAAAATAGTAGCTCGCGCTATATACCTCTAAATAACGAAGCTTACAAAATAATAAAGCAACTTTATGAAAAAAGTGGTTTAAAGAAAGGGCTGGTATTTCTCAGTAAAGACAATAAGCCTTTTAATAATATTAAACGGTCGTGGACTACTATTTTAAAAAAGGCACAAATAACCGAATTTCGATGGCATGATTTACGACATCACTTTGCTAGTAAACTGGTTATGGCTGGTATTGATTTGAATACGGTAAGGGAGCTATTAGGCCATTCTGACATAAAAATGACGTTAAGATATGCACATTTAGCACCAGAGCATAAAATCAAAGCAGTGAATAAAATCAATTGGATTGATTAAAATATTCTATGCCTCCTAAAGCTCGCCAATGATGTGTTGCAGAGAGTTTCGGAAGTGGTACGTTACAAGATTTTCTCTTTTAGGAGTAATAGTCAAATATGATTGAAATTTTTATAACACTAGCCGCGTTATTACTAGCTTTTTTTGCTCTTATTAATCCAACTATTCAATTTAGATTAAATATGAGTTGGCTAAATATGCGGCGATTTTATTGGATATTAGCATTCCTTGGTTTAATTGCGATACTTTACCTACCATGTAAATATTTTCTCTTTAACAATGCCGCAATACTCAAAAGTACCGCAAATCATTATAATTTGCTTACAAGTGAGGTTAATTATAACTTATTCATTGATTTAACTTTATGGTTATGGAGCTTTGCCTTAATAGGATTGTGTCTTTTTCTTCTTTCAAAAATTATAACTCCTGTAAAATTTAATCGAAGAAATTCAAAAAGCTTTTTTGAGCAATCGAACTTGATCATTTCAAGTGGTGTGAGAGAGGCGATAGGGAACTTAACAGTAGAAGTTGCTCCAAGTATTCCTAAAATATTTGATCTTGCAGCAAGCAGACCATCAAAAGCACAATCTTATGCTTACGAATTATTAGAGTTGTTCTCAGATGAGCTATTTTGTAACCATATAATTCACCATAATCCTATAGCTTTAACTATTATCTTTGAGAAGGTAACAAAAGTTGATGAAAATTTATATCCAATCGGCACCAACTTAGTAAATAAACTTATTGCTTTAATGATTACAAAGCCTGAATCCCAATTAAATCGAGAGGAGCAATATGGTGGGGGAATAGGGCGATTTGCTGTTTTTAAAGAATTAGTTTTTGGTAATGTAAATTTTATAAAAAGCCAATATCGTCCTCTATCAGCCCCATTTTTAAATAAAGAGTCCTCTTTTAATTCAAAAGGAGTAAATAAATATTTTGAAATAATAAAATTCACCATAGAACGATATTTAAGTGGATACGATGATAATCCAGATGTTTTTTTCTCTGCGCTTGATGTAATAACGGAAGTTATTACTACTAATATAAATCATTTAATTAATATTTCAGATGAAGATAACTCTTTATCTGATGCTTATTGCACTATAAAGGCCTGTGGTTTTGGTATGAATAGGTTAATTTCTATGTTAGCAACTTCTAAAATAAAAATGCCCATAGCCCCTCAAATTTCAGTAAAAAACTATAGTTATTTCAAAAATGATAAGACTATTTATGACGCAATAGCAATAGGTATATTTAATGTCATGGAGCAGTTATCTCGGCAAGAGAACTATTTTGAAAATATACGTCTATTGATAGTTAATATTTATAAACTTTCTTTAGGAAAAAAATCTTATTTCTTAAAAGTACTACGCCCTAGACTTAACTTATTGCTTTGTGAAAAAATTGAACATAATTTAATTGACGCGTCATATCCTCCAATTTCAGCAGCCCTAATCTATTCATTAAGTTTATGCGAGCCCAATAAGGCAAAATTAAAGATACATAAAAAGTTATTGTTAGAATTAAAAAAGAACTATATTCAGCTTTATAGTTCAAAGCGAGAAATTGCTTTGGATATGATCCCTAAAGATACGACAATTAATGTTAAGACTAGGAAGTTAATACGTAGGGATTATATGCGGTGGACTTGGCACAAGACAGAAGACATATTGATATTGGACTAATTTTATCACTTATTTGATTTGTAAACGCGATCATTATCGGTTAATGCAATCTTGCTTTGTTACACTAATGTCAGATATTGCCACAGTAATTTTACTGCTCGCCATGGAAGGCGGACCGCCGAGGCGAGGAGACCGCGATAGGCTGCGATTTACGCAGACAGCCCGAAGGGATGCGGAGTAAATCTTTATTCAGCCGTAGAGTCATTGGTGCAGGCATATGCCTTGCTCGTTCAGAGCAATCGTGCTGGAAACAGGACGGTCGCGGCCCTTAATCTGTCGCGTTGGCGAGTGAATTCTGGGGACTCGGATGTCTCAGAATTTTTAACGAGGTAGCGACACGCTTGTTAATATTTTAATAATCATTTCTCATGTGTTAGTTTTCTTTTCCATTTTTCTTCGTGCCATTCTTCAAATGAGTTCAAAGAAAGATATAGTTGTTGAGTTACGTTAGCTAAAACTCTTAAGTTACGGATATAAGGCGTATATGTTTTAGCTAATTTTTCATGCTGGCCTTGTTTTTCGGTCCATGCTTGTAAAATAAAATTACTTGAGAATAATTCTATACTAGTTAAGATTATTACTGGAGCTCGTGATTTTTTTCGTTCTTTATCGTACGAACGACCCCATTCAGCCAATTTTTTTAATCTAACTATTTCTTTACTTGAAAGGCTTTCAGGTTCCTTCATGGTTGCGAAAACTAAAATTGCACCAGGGAAAGTTTCTGCTAATAGCTTCATTTTATCTACATCGTCTTCTTTGAATATCTCTTTACCAAAGCTTTTAGCTTCACCAATAATAATTTCAGTAGGATAATGGGGACTTGAACTAGTTTGACGCTGATACCACAGAACAAAATCAGCCTCTATCTTACAGTTATTCTGGAGTACTAACTCTTGGCCAGGGGACCATGTTAGTTTAGAGCGATTAAAACCTAGGTTAGCAAAGAATCTAATAGAAAGAGAGGCTGCGTATCCACCTCGAGCGAAATCAGGCAATGCAAATGGCCCAATAACTCTGTAAGCCCATCTTGCGTAGTTAGTATCTGATGGGCAATTGATTGGAAATTTAAATTGTTGCAAACAAAGTTCACAGACCAACTCATAGTCGATTTGATTTAATTTGTGCCACCCCCAGGTTTTACAATTACAACATCTAACCTCTAAACCGAGCTCTACAGCTTTTTTATTTATCAATAGCTTAAGGACACTTTCCTTCTGTGAAGGGTTTGGGATGGCTTTATGAACTTTATTTTTAAATTCCTGATATTGCATACTTCGTGTAATTGGCTTTTTTGAAATTTCATTAAGTAATTCTATAATTTTTTTATGGGCTATTGAGCCAACTCCGTTGAATCCATCTAAAGCTTGAATTATTTGTTGAGTTGCTCTTCCTGCATCAGAAACCACAGCTTGAATATGGTTGTGATTAAACCAAGTGTTAATAGCACTAGTACAATCCATTAAATCCCAATATTCTGATAAGTCTGGAAACTGTGGAAAAAATATAAATCCTTCAGTGGTGGATAGAATATTTTTTGTATGAATAGAGAAATCAGGTAATGATGAGCTTTTGTAGTTACATGGGAACACAGTGGCTATTTGATTTTTATTAGTATAGTCTCGAAGCTCTATAACATTAGCTACATCATATTTACCAATCGGTTGAGTAGTAAAATCTGGTAATAATGGATTGAAAGAAATATTGGGGGTTGGAGTTTCAATCATTATGTCGATAGTTTTGGAGTTCAAAGTTGGCCGTGTTTTCCTAGATGTGTACGTAGGCTGATCTCTCCAAATAGGTGGATACCAGGCTTGGATTGAGTTTGCGCCTGATTCATTCACAAAAAGATATTCTTTATGAATCTTTTCCATATCTGATTCGGAAATAGATCGAGAAAACATACAAATAGTTCCAATCGTATTTCCACTGTATTTTCCAGACAGAGGATGATAACTTTCGTGAACAAACTCCCTGCAAAATGAAGATAAATCATCCATGTACTGAAGTGGTATCGCAAGTACATTTTTATGGATGGCTCGCAAATTCCAAAAGTCTATTAGGTCTCGTGGTTTGTTGATGTCTAAAATAAATAAATATGCAGAATCGAGTTGATTGTAATGATAATCGACTTCAATTTCGCTTTTTCCTAATATTAAGGGAGAGATATAGTTTGATCTATAAACTTCATTTAATGTGGATCCATCTAAAATAATTTGAGAGGGCAAAAAGGGGAGGCCAGTAACTGCCATGCTTCGGCTAATACAAATGAGGTGAGCCGGCCATCAAGGCATTGGCGCATTCGGTGTAATAAATACAAGTACACGGGTGTTGCGATTAATTGCGGTGTGCTGTCCATAAGGAAGGTGACATCAAATCCTACCTTATCAAACTCAAGATTTAAGGCATCGGACTCATTATCGAATAACCAGTGATACTCTCCATCAATGCGGGTGGAATCTTGTTTAAGCCAACGCTTAAGGTGTGACCAGCGCGGGAAATCAACAGGTAAATACTGGCTGACAATGCTTAAGGTTCTGTATTCGGGAGCTAATTGCTCGTAGGCATAGTCAATACACTCATTGATCGTTTCACCAATGTGGCTGGGAATCATCTGCTCATGCTCTTCTAAAAGCAGGGTGGCAAACCATGATTTTAAAAATGTGCGATTCTCCGGTGTATCGGGTAGTTGTAATGGATTCATCGAGACAGGATTGGATGGTGCGATTTTAATGTAGCTGCTGTTCCCCGAGGCTAAGATGTAAATCTTAGAGGATTCATCCCTATCCAGAAAAAAGCTACGACCACCAAAACGCCCCATTTGGGCATCTAAAAAATTAACCAGTGTTGTTTTCCCTGCATTGTTTCCCCCAAATACCGCCGCATGGCCTTTAGATGGGTTGGTGCGTGAACCACGGGCATGGTAATTAAAATACACCGGTGTTTTTGAGGGGGATTCCAGTAGGGTGACGGCACTACCTAAAAAGTTCTCGTTGGAATAACCTGATTGAGTGTTATGCAGTGAGCAAAACCCTGCAAAATTTTCCGAGGTAATGAGTGATGCTCGGGCAATAAAATGAGGGTTACAAGGGATTTGGCTCCAAAACGCAGGTTCTTGGCCTAGGGTTTCTTTCACCACCACAATGCCACTGCTGGCGTAACGCTTGGTTGCTTCCAATATCAGCTCATCCAACTGTTCTTTATTGGGTGCAAGAAGCATTAGGGTATGATGATGAGCGCCTAGTAAAACGGTTTCACTGGCAATACCATCTTCTAATTCAGCTAATGCATTCATTTGACTGAGTGCTTTGTCTTCTGCATTAATTAACTTAGAACGCTTTTTTGTAATTTTATCTAAGGCACTATCGCGTCCAATTGGGGCAAAGGTATGGGTAGAAATAAACTCGCAATCCAGCGACAGTAAATTATCCAATAAAATACTCACCGTATCCGTAGGGTATTTCTTTAAAGCTAAGAGCGCACCAAAGGTACATTCATTTAGGGTGTTTCCTTGGAATTGGACGTACTCGCCAAATAGTAGTTGGTAACGGCTTAAATACTGTCCCAAATGACCTTCTGGATACTGAGTTTCTTTCTTAAATGCAGTGGGAATGGTATTCGCTATAGGTGGGTTGCACTGTGACAGTGGATAGGGCAGGGATTGACCTGCATTCACCACCAAGCTTAAAAATTCTAATAATTCGCTACATCCTTTCTCTTCATCTTTATCACCCAAAAGACGTGTACTAAATGAGGATAAATTCGCTTGCAATTGGCTAACCGCATTCTTAAGCGTGGTGCAATTTTTCTCTCGCTGCATGTGCTTAAGCTCTGCACTCGCCTGACCAATACCTTTGAACCATTCAACCCAAGAACCTGTTTTACTTGAGTCATCGCCTTTTAATACTACAGTGAGGTACAAGCTATTTTCATAGGCTTTGTTATGGGCAAAACGTTGGTGGTAACGTTGATTGAGTGCTTGGGCAAACTCGGATTTAAACTCACCGGTTAGCACACGGGATGCTTTATGCCTGTGGGTGGTTACATAGACAATAAAACGTGAGTCCAAACCGACTAGCGCTTGATGCAGTAAAAAGAGTTGGTGATTTAATAGTTCTGGCTCTGCCACTTCAAAAGAAACGCCGTCTACCCGTAATACCGAACCAACTAAACCGGATTGAGACTCAAAAATACTGGGTGAGTTTAAATGGGTTATCGGAAAATTATCTGAAATCTTCGCTTCAAGCGTTACGGGTTTTACTATTTTAAAACGGTTCATAAGCGCGCACCTTCCACAGAGTTTTATTTGGAGCGTGAGGTAATAAATAACACTTGGCACAAATCGTAAAAAAATGAATGTCGTAGCGACACACCAGCCACCCAAAAACATGCAGGGGTATAAAAATAAGACCGTAAAGAGGGGATAGACCTATAAAGGCACACATCGAAATCATTAGGTTTAGGATGTGGTACTCAAAGGTTACTCCAAGTGTCATCGCGGGTCTTGTTAAGGCATTAAAAAGAGGGCTACTTTTTAGCGTATTCATGCACACCTCCTAACCAATAAAGGTGTTGTACAAGGTAGAACCACCAAAAATGATACCTAGTCCCACAAGTATCATGGAGAAGTATTCCTTGGGAAACTTTTGTCGATACAAGCATAAGTAACCTGCGACTATGATGCACAGTATTCCGACAGAGCGAGCAAGTCCGCCTTGCAAATAGCGGACGGTTCTATCGATAATGCTTTCAATGCTCTTGGCATGGCTTGTTGCGGGGAGAAGTCCGCAAATCATTCCCCAATACGCGAGTGATAACTTATTTTGTATCTTTTGGAGTTTGTTCATCGAGCACCTCTAGTTAAAGAAGCTAATTTTTCTTGTGCCAGATTTTGAGAAAAGACCTCTTCTCGGGCGATATCAATATGTAGTGGGGCCTCGATGCCAATGCTAATGACATCATCTTCTACTTTGATGACCTTCATCTGAATGCGACCTTTATCCATAAAAATCTGCTGTCCTGCCTTTCTGGTTAATACCAACATGTTGCTCTCCTTTTTAGGCTAAAAGTTCCATACAGCGTTTGACGTTCGTGTTTACTACATCCTCTTGGGCTCGGGTATAAACTGGAACCACTATAAACTCCTTCCGCTTTTTAATTTGTTTGCAGTAACCAATCATCTGCGGTAACGATGGGGGCATTTCATAGTGCTCCCGACAACCAATAATGGCTTCATGTACGACCGAATCAGTAAATCCGGTTAAGCCCTCAAGCCATTCTTTCTTAGCAAACTTTAAAAACTGCTCATCCTTAAATTGGCTTCGCCAAATATGCCCGTAGAAGGCTGCAAATTTTGAGAACAATAAATCAATCCGTTTTTGTTCCTTATTGGTGTCGCTGGAATGAGATGACATTGTCTGCTCTTGGTTCTTCTTCATCACAGGGAGGGCAGAACAAGTCTGCTCCAGTGTTATTTGTCCTAATACTTTTTTCATGCTGTGCATGAGTGCTCTCCTGTAATGCGTCCATAAATACTTCATCCTCCCAGCAACGATTGGCTAACCAATTGGCTGGGTATTTCCAAGGCGGCACCCATGTGCCTTGTGCTTTAAGCTGGTTTCTGTGTTGAAGCTGCTGCTGTAGTGCCTGCATGAGTTGTTGAAATAGCTCAGTATTGGGATTTAGCTGCTCAAAGGCAGCTTGAGCATTGCTCTTGGATTTCTTCTCGGGGTACAAAGACCAAAATTGCTCGAATTGCGCTAATAAATAAATATAATAATTATCTTTATATAGAGGTATGGCGGCTTTTGAGGGGTTGGCTATGTCGCCTTTTTCGACATCAACCCCAGAAAAGACCGGGTCTAATTGGTATGTAGCGGGTGGCTTTGTGGTGGCTTTCTGTGGCGGGTTTATGGCGGCTTTATTTTGGCCAGAATAACCTATAGTAGCTAATTCACATTTTAAAATTAAGTGCATATCTTCTGAGTGGACAATGATTGCACCAGCTCGTGCTAAACCTGCAATAGCACGGCGAACCTGATCGCGAGAAAAGCTTTGGCTTTTTATTCCGGGACGAGGCTCAATGTAGAGCTGCTCAGAAATTGATTGATGACTAATACGTCTTTTAACACCTACTAGCCCTGTTTTAACGTCCATATAAGGTCGTATCCCTCTTAAATAAGCTAACTGTTGTAGATGAGGTAATCCATCCAGTGCTGCTAACTCATTTTGATTAAGTAAAAAATCCATGTAATACTCTATCCATTGTTAAATTCCGTTTAATTAAGGTATTTGTTGCTCATAAATGAGAACTTATATACCTATGAGAGGTATAAGTAATACCTATATCAATAACATTATACCTTCCGCACGTATAATGTAAATATTATTACGTGTTGTTGGTATTAAATATTTTGGGGTTCTATGGAACACAACACTCAAGACAATCCAATAAATATTGGTAGGCGGCTTAAAACAGCTAGAAGTTTGGCCGGCATAACTAGAAAGGATTTAGAAAGTAAATACGGAATTAGTATGCATACGCTTCAGTCTTGGGAGTTAGGAAGAAATCCGTTACCGGAAAAGGCTGCATCAAAATTAGTAGAAGTGCTTCATGAAACTGGTGTGATTTGCTCAATTCAGTGGTTACTTAATGGCCATGGGAAAAGCCCTGCCTTAGTGAATTCTGATTTTACACTCTATCCTACAAGCGATGAAAATATTGCTTCTTTGTTGCAGGGTGAAAATACAATTCAAAAAGAAATAGACTTTTTTAAAGCGAATAATCCTAACGCTGTGGTAATTATGGTTTCAGATGACACGATGGAACCGACCTATGCCATGGGGGATTTTGTTGGTGGTTCACAATATATCGCTCAACCGGATATAGAAAGATGTTCTGGGTTAGATTGTATTATTGAAACTAGTGAAGGTACTTTTTTTCGAAGATTACTAAAAAGAAAGAATGGATATGCATTAGTTTGTTTGAATGCTCAAACAGAGGTTGAAGAACCAGTAATTTTTTCAAAGAAGATCCTTGTTGCCACACCCATCATTTGGCACCGCTGGAAATTCAACAAACCCGAATAATCTATATTAACCGCTCAAAATTAGGATAATAATATGAAAACTGCTCTCATTACTGGTGCTAATAAAGGAATTGGCTTGGAATTTAGCCGTCAACTTAAAGAAAAAGGGTACTATATTATTGGATGTTGCCGTAATCCAGATAAGGCGGATAGTCTTAATAAGTTAGCTGATGAGGTGATTAAATTAGATGTAACCAATGATAATGATATTACTTCGATGGTAGAAACCCTTAATAATCGTCCAATTGATTTACTCATTAATAATGCGGGTACTAGTGGTGAACAAGGAGTAACTGTTGGAAACGTTAACCGTAAAAATTTTATTGATGTGCTGAATGTCAATTGCATTAGCGTGGTGAAAATTTGTGATGCTTTGTTACCTAATATTCAGAGTAGTGAAGGAAAAAATATTTTAGTTATTAGTTCGCGAATGGGTAGTATCTCCGATAATGAACAAGGTCGTTCTTATGCTTATCGCTCGAGTAAGGCAGCTTTAAATTGTGCAATGCGTAGCTTTGCTATTGATGTTCAATCAACAGGGGTTCATGTGATGTTAATTCACCCAGGATGGGTTAAAACGGATATGGGTGGCCCTAATAGCTTAATTGAAGTACAAGCAAGTGTCTCAGGAATGCTCGAGCAAGTTGAAAAAAATATCTCTAAAAGTCATGCAGATGTTTTACATCGTTTTGATGGTGATACAATAGATTGGTAGTTGTTATTGATATTGATCATCAATTTGAGGAGCCATAGTTGGTTCCTTCTTAAAAGCATTTCTTTCAGGTAATTTTTTTATATAAATAATCTAATATTCATAATAAAGGTAATATTAGAGATTAGATATGCCTATAGGTAAAATCCATAATTTATATTTTGTTGAATTGTCTGAGTTTATGAACTAAATCCTCAGTAGCAGTAGCATATTTCTCTAAAGATTTAGCACATAGTTCTGCTTGAAAAGTCCATTTATTTCTAATAGAGTAATTTGTTAAATATTTTGTAATTGCTTGTTCAATTATATCAACTAGTTTCCCAACTTTATAATTATTGTTAAGGTGGAGGAGCCATTGTTCGTCACTATAATCGGCTTCTATTACCTTGGGAAAGGGATCAATAACCCAATTGTTTAACTGATCTTTCATAATTGGTAGATATGGTTCAGTTCCAATTTCTGTAATTACTTTATCACTGATGAGAATTCGAGGAAATTTAGCTTCATTAAGCTCCAATTTATAAGACTCCACAAGAGCAGGTCCAAAAATAACGTGATCTTTATGATATAAAGAACCTAATGCAATACCTCCTCGGATAAGAAACTCTTTTTCTAAAAAACCAATAATAATGGAAGGAATTTTATTATAAATACGACCTCCAAAATCCAATGGCATACTGAAGACTAATGTATCTGAAAATACAGTTAGTTGTACCTCCTCATACATTGTAGGCACTTCAGCCCACCTACCTCCTATCATCGACCTTATAAATCCTGTCTTTTCGATAACGTTATTATTTGAACTTTTTCTTACATCCTTTATAAATCCCTGATGCTGTTGATGATAAAAATGATTTTCTAAGAAAGGTTTAAGTATTTCAAAAATGTTATCTGCTGATAGCTTATCTATTGCATCTTGCCACCCAAGAACATCGATATATACGCATATTCTATTGTCATATTCAATTTTACACATAAAAAAATATCCTTACTTTTATAAATTTCTATATGAAAAACCAAAAATTAAAGAAACCACCTCAAATGTACAAATTAATTATAGTTTAATAAAAACAAATACAGTTGAATCCTTCTTGTAATTTAATACTATTCTTAAAAACAGCGAGGTTACATTTTTCAATAGCTTTCAGAAAAGGGAATGACTGTGAAAATTGAAGACTTTAATTTTGATATTGAAACACAACGGTTTTAAGAAATCGATGGCAAACAGAGGAAGGGCAATTTGTACTAAAACGAATAATAGATACTGCATACACCAACCCCAATATCTCGCTTCTCATAAATTCTGGGAAAAAGATATTGCTAATAATGTAATATCTACTACCCCCCCTGAAGTAAGAAAACTTTTTTCTTGACTAATTTAGAGTAAGACTACTGTCTTTAGAAATCATAAATAAATACTGATCGAATAGCTGCATACAATTTGTGAGAAAATCCTCTAAAATCAGGCTTTTCTCTAATAGAAGATATCTCGCTAAGTCATGACTCATTTCTTCTGTTGAAAGAGCGAATATGTATTTTTTATTGTTTCTTTCTCTAGTAATAGTTATTCCATTATAGAGACCAAATGATAGACGTCCCTCAATTGCTTTCTTCTCTGATTTTTTGGAGAAAGTAATTTGTGACCACGGTAGCGCTATAAAAGAGCTTGCCTCTGCGATTCGCTTAAGGGGATCATCCAAAATGAATTTTTCATCATAATAAAAATCAATCCAGTTACTATCTGTACAGAAGCGGTGAGACTGGCCTGAATTGAACCCCAAAAAATAGAAGTAATCACAGCCTAATCTTTTTAGGGAATGAAAATTTTTATAAAACTGCAATTCAAATTGCTCAGGGAAAGTGCTGTGCAAATAACTACTTTGTTGTTTACTTACGTCCATGCTGCTACATCTATACATCCAGTGTTACAATAATCTACTTAATTTTTACTGGGATGTAAATGAATAAAAAGGTGTTGGTAGCTTCATTTTTAGGAACCTTAATTGAGGTATATGATTTTACTGTTTTTCCTTTTTTTATCCCTATATTATCTGAGATTTTTTTCTCTTCTTATCAAAGAACTAATGCCATTAACTTTACTATTTTGGCTTATGTTGTCAGCTATATTGTTAAACCTTTTGGCTCGATTGTTTTTGGGGCTTGGACAGATCGATGGGGAAGAAAAAAAGTACTATTATTTACTACTGTCTTAATGACTCTCGCTACTGCTGCCATTGGCATGTTATCTCCTTATTTAATGGGAATGTATTATGGAGCTGGTTTAATAGTTTGTAGAGTAGTGCAGGGGTTAGCAATTTCAGGGGAATTTTCTACTGCTATTATTCTTGCTGTTGAAGAAGGAAAAAACTCTGTACTCCCGGGATGCATTGCCTTTATTGGTGGCAGTATTGGACTATTACTTGCAAGCTTGAGTGCTTTATTTATTCTTTATGGAATGCCTCACGATCTAATTATTTATTTTGGTTGGCGAATCCCTTTTTTAATTGGGGTAGGGGGCTGCATTGTTTTGCTGTGCATTAGGAATAGCTTGGAATTTAATTTGATAAAGAGCAATAATGAATCAAATGGTTATAGAAATCTTTTTAAAAGATATAAAAAAGAATTATGGATTGTATTTATTGTCTCCAGCCTATCCGCTTCGGCATTTTATATAACATTCGTTTTTCTTCCGACACTGCTATCTTCTTTATGGCAAATACATACACACCAACACGCCATATTAGTGACTTCGTGCGCGCTTATTTTATACGTGCTGTTTTTGCCTGTCGGAGGTGTTTTGGCTGATAGAATAGGAGTCAAGAAGCAAATTCAAATTGCAGCGTTGTGTTATTTGTTCTTTTCTTATGGGGTTTTTGCTGTCATGCCGCAGTTAAATTATCTTCAGTGTACGATAACATTGGCTTGTTTTGCTATTATTCAGGCTTTATTAAACTCTGCCTTGCCTGCATATATAGTAAGAATATTTGACATTAATCAAAGAGGGAAGGCTCTTGCGATTTCTTATAATTTAAGCTTGGCTTTGTTTGGTGGAATGTTACCTTATTTAATTGCAACCTTTAATAATCATTTAAATCCGGGAATTCCGATCAGCATCTGTGCTGCTTTATGTCTACTAACTATTAATTTTAAGGATGCAAAAAATGGTTGTCTACGAAGTGAACTTGCTTATTGATGAGAACATTTACAATCAATTCGAGTCATGGTTAAAAGAGCATGCCCGAGAGATGCTTCAATTTTCTGGGTTCATTAACGCTCATATTTTAAAGCCGGAAAATGAAGATACTGTGAGTCAAAAAAAACTTACAGTTCAATATCAATTAGATAATAAAGACTCTCTGACTAACTATTTCAATCAATTTGCTGCAAAAATGAGAGAGGATGGCCTAAAGCGATTTAAAGATCAATTCTCTGCTGAAAGGAGAATTTACGAGGTTAAAGAATGTATTTTAAAATAATTATACCCGTTTACGTATTTATATTGAAATTATACTTTTAATGCGTATATAATGAGATATGTTTATAAATAACTCGTTATATAAGGATGTATGATGGATAAAAGAGTATTTAAAGAAGTTGAAGCCGCGAACTATATTTGTATGAGTCGTTCTTTTCTTTCTCAAGATAGAGTAAATGGTGTTTTAAAGAACAGAACCCCTGGGCCTAAATTTATTAAAATAGGGCGTTCTATTCGTTATTTAAAAGAGGATTTAGATATTTGGTTGGATCAACAAAGAAAGCCGTAGTTAATACGGCTTTCTATTTAATTTCATTTAAAATTTCCTAAATAAATTTGCTGTTCTCTCTAATAGTTCTTTTGTCTTAATAATAATTATTAAATTTAGTTTTCCCTACCTGCGAATTTGCGGCATCCATTATAAATTGTTTTATCAAAGATTTAGCTGAATAAATTGTTGTGGAATTATTTTACAGTATGTGGTTTCTACTAGATATCCTCGGAAGAATACCCCTCCTCTAGAGAAATACAAAAGAGCCAATGATGCGATCAAGCTTGATAATCGATTAGAGATAAGCATATAAGTTTTTTATATAATTGTGTTCATCAAGGTTATACGTCTAATTATTACACTTGATTTCTAAAAAATAAACAATATGATTGGATCAAAAGGGTTGGCAGCAAGATTAGTTTAATCTTACTATTACTTAAATAAAAAGTGGAGCATTACGTGCACTCAAAACAATTAGTGGAAACCTGGATTTGCGACTCGTGTGATGAATTGATTCAAAGGCCAGAAGATGGGAGGGTAGAATGGATTGTATCTATGAATGAGGCAAAAGATCTTCGCCTTGTGCATCATGCCAGATCGGGCTCTCATGGACAATCCTGTCAATATAATTGTACATCGGTATATCAAAAATATAAGGGCATTATAAATGATGTATCGCTGTCTATGTTTCTTGGGGCTGATGGGTTAATGCAATTACTCTCTTTGATTGCAGAACAAAGGTTACCACAAAACCAAGTATTGGAAATGATCAAACGTCTTCATATCCCTGGGTATGAACATACACGCCATCACTTTAATGAAGCGATAGGTCAGTTGGTTTTTGAACCAAACACGGCTCCTGGTTTTTATTTGCAACATAATATCAATGCTGTATTAGAATGGACAAGATCAACGAATCGGGATGCTTAACATTAGGATCAATGGGGTTGTTGAGTGCGTGTTAAGGTGTCTGCGGATGATTGACGCTGCTCCCGTAAATAGGAAAGGGTCTCGATTTTCTGGTATATATGAATATTTCCTATTTTATTATATTGCACATTCAATTTGCACCCTGAGAGCACCCTGTGTGGCATATGGTTCTTGATCGTTTAAATCTAACCTATTGATTTTATTGGCGTCCCAGAGCGGATTCGAACCGCTGACCTGCCCCTTAGGAGGGGGCTGCGCTATCCAGCTGTGCCACCGGGACGTAATCGATAAGTCTACCTCTATCATGGCTAAATGACAACCTGCTTGGAAATTAATGGGCTGGTTTTTTACAGTGTGATATACTGGGCTGACCCTGGATTTAGAGCGTTTTATTATGGGCAAGTCTGCTGATATTAGCTATCCGTTTCATTCTCCTTGGCACTTCTTATGGCAAGTAATTAAGCCTTACCGCTGGTGGTATGTCTTAATGCTACAGGCGCCTATTTTTACTGCTATTTATATTTTTGCTAATAATTACTCCTTTAAGTTATTGGTGGATGCGTTTTCAGGGGCGGATGTTTCTTCTTATTCTAATTTGCTTTTTCCTATTGTTTTATTCGTGGTGGCTCAGGTTTCTCTGGATGTCTTTTGGCGTTTGAGTGATTTTGCTGAGTGGCGGGCTGAGCCTTATGCGCGGCAGCGTTTGTTGTCTACGGCTTATGATTATGTGCAGCATCATTCTTATAATTATTTCCAAAATACGCCAACGGGTACGGTCATTAGTAAGTTGAAAGGGATTTTGGATGGTTATGACAGTGTTTTTGCAAATTTGCATCATATAGTCGGTAAGCATTTTTGTGTGGTGGTGGTTTCTGTTTTTGTACTTATGATTGTTAATCTGAGTGTGTTTTTCTTTATGCTTGCCTGGTGTGTCTTGGTCATGGTGCTTATGCTGCCTATGGCGTTGAAGTTGAATACGCTTTCTAATCGAGCTGCTGAAAGTAAGCATCAGGTCATGGGAACGTTCTCCGATAATATTACCAATATTTTTTCCTTATTTTATTTTGCGAAACGACGTGCTGAATATAAGCGGATTAATGGGATTATGGCCGATGATTTTGTTCCGCGCCAAATAGAGCTTTATCAATATGATTTTAAATTTAATATGGTCGGTTCGGTACTGTATTGGTTTATGCTTATTTCCGTGTTTTTCTTTATGATTTATCTGCGTAAACAGGGTAGTGTTTCAACGGGTGATTTTCTTTTTGTGATGTTGACTGCTCTGACGATTTCCTTTGATTTGTGGACTTTGATGAGCGGTCTTTGTACTTTCTTAAAAGAAATAGGGGATTTTAAGTCATCATTTACCATTTTGCAGACTCCCCATGAGGCAGTGGATGATGCTCAAGCGCGAGCTTTTCAAATTCAAAAAGGGGCGATTGAGTTTCAACAGGTGTCATTTGGTTATGAGCATGCAGCTCCGGTTTTTTCTAATTTGAATTTGCGCATTAAGCCAGGAGAAAAGATTGGTTTGGTAGGGCATTCTGGGGCGGGCAAGTCTACGTTAATTGCCTTGCTATTAAAGAATTTTAAAGTGTCATCAGGGCAAATTCTGATTGATGGCGAGCCTATTTTAAATATCACTTCGGATGCTTTACGCCAGCAAATTTCACTGATTCCTCAGGATATTATGTTGTTTCATCGTACGATTGCTGAAAATATTGGCTATGCAAAAGAGGATGCAACTTTAGCGGAAATTAAACACGCTGCAGAAATGGCGAATATTGATTCATTCATTGAATCATTACCGGAAAAATACGACACCATGGTGGGGGAACGAGGCGTTAAGCTTTCGGGCGGGCAACGTCAACGGATTGCTATTGCGCGTGCCTTTTTAAAAAATGCGCCTATTGTGGTACTGGATGAGGCTACTTCGAGTTTAGATAGTATTTCTGAGCAGGGAATACAACAATCTATTAATGCGATGCTGGAGCAAAATAATGCGACAGTGATTGCCATTGCGCATCGTCTTTCTACTATTCGTCACATGGACCGAATTATCGTTATGGAGGGTGGGGCGATTATTGAAGAGGGTTCATTTGATGATTTGATTCGTAATGAGCAAAGCTATTTTAAAAAATTATGGGATAGCCAAGTTAATGGGATGGTTTTGTAGGTAGAGTGCACGTGTTTATGTGTATGTAAAGTTTGTCATTGTCATTGTGATTGTAGCGAAAATAATACCGAGTGATGCTTCCTAACTGTTGGTACTAGTACACTACGCTCACAATGACGGGCATTGAACAGGGGGCTGTGTAATCGATTTACATCATTCGATGTCCATGAGTATTATGTCCATGATTATTATGCACTTCTACTCGTGCTCCACCACCATGGCTAGGAAAGTGATTATGCACATTTCCACTTGAGGATGGATGGACATGGGTTGGTCCATTTCCATGAATTGGCCCATTGTGTACCTCAACATGCCCACCTCGGTGATGTACTGGTCCACTATTTCCAGTATGATGCACATGAACTGTTGGTGAGGAGCCCCAAGTGTCATAAGTTGAGCCGCCCCAGAAACTGCCATATGGTCTATTAGGAACAACTCGGACTGTTGTATTATTGTTACTACTACTACAACTGTTAAGCAGCGCCATGAGGAAAACAAATCCAATTCCACCCATAACCAGCATTGGGAGAATGGGGGTAGCTGCTACTAATGAGGATGCAAACATCATGTTGGTTGCAGCCAAGCCTGCAGCTGTTGCTACTGTAGCACCGGATTTTAGCACAAAAAATGCTGCGATTGCGGCAGCTGCTAATGTGGCTGCACCGATTCCAGCCATGAGTTGGAGTAGGAAATAATTATTGGTTTCATTTTGTTGGCGTAACGGTTTACCCATTTTCTCACCTCTTCTGTAATTAATCCGTTTAGAAATGTAACAGTTGTGTAAGTAAAAGGGAAGTTTAATTTGGTTTGTGTTTATGCAAGGGTGTGAAATTATGTCTAAATAGAGGGAAAGAGGTTGCTATTAGCAATCTGATTGGTTGCGGTTTAGAAAAAACCTGGTTGCAAGCAACCAGGTTACAATGTTTTAATTACTCGTCATCATCCCAGCTTAGAGTACCGCCGGCTTGATATTCAATAACGCGGGTTTCAAAGAAGTTTTTCTCTTTCTTCAAATCCAACATTTCGCTCATCCATGGGAATGGGTTTTCAGCACCAGGATATTGCTCTGGTAAACCAATTTGACTTAAGCGACGGTTGGCAATGAAGTGCAGGTATTCTTCGAACATTTCTGCGTTCATGCCTAAGATACCATGTGGCATGGTGTCTTTAGCGTATTGATATTCTAACTCAACGCCATGGCGAATCAGTTGAATGATTTCTTCTTTGAACTCTGGAGTCCATAGATGTGGACTTTCAATTTTAATTTGGTTAATCACATCGATACCAAAGTTCATGTGCATTGATTCATCACGTAAAATGTATTGGAACTGTTCTGAAGTTCCTACCATTTTGTTACGACGTCCCATAGAAAGGATTTGCGTAAAACCAACGTAGAAGAAAATTCCTTCGAAAATAACGTAGAAGGCAATTAAGTCTCTTAGTAAACGTTGATCATTTTCAACTGTTCCAGTATGGAATGTTTCATCCCCTAAACTTTGGGTAAAGGGTAGAGCCCAAGAGGCTTTTGTTGCCACCGATGGAATTTCACGATACATGTTGAAGACTTCAGCTTCATCAAGGCCTAAGCTTTCAATAATGTATTGATAAGCATGCGTGTGTAATGCCTCTTCGAAGGCTTGACGCAACAGATATTGGCGGCATTCTGGGTTAGTGATATGTCGATATACTGCCAACACCAGGTTATTTGCAACTAATGAATCTGCTGTAGAGAAAAATCCTAGATTACGTTTGATAATCATACGCTCATCTTCGGTAAGACCATTAGGATCTTTCCACAGAGCTACGTCAGCGCTCATGTTAATTTCATTGGGCATCCAATGGTTTGCACAAGCCGCAAGATACTTATCCCAGGCCCATTTATATTTAAATGGGACCAGCTGGTTTAAATCTGCACGGCAATTGATAATTTGCTTGTCATCTACATGGATGCGTGCAGCACCCATTTCAAGAGACTCATAACCCGTTGCACCCACGCTAGGAGTTGTTTTTTGTGTATCTAGATTTTGCATTCATATTCTCCTAATTATTGGCAGGCTTCACAGTCTGGATCAAGTATGGAACATACTTTTGGCGCTTCTTCGCTGATAATTTTAACCGCATTTAATGCGCCATCAGTGATGGTGGATTTTTCAGCATTTGTTGCTCCTAAACTACGTAAATAATAAGTAGTTTTTAATCCACGTATCCAAGCATGCATGTACAGTTGATCCAGTTTCTTACCGGAAGGCTGAGCCATGTAGATATTGAGTGATTGCGCTTGGTCGATCCATTTCTGGCGACGTGAAGCTGCATCAACTAACCACATGGGGTCAATTTCAAATGAAGTGGCATAACGTGCTTTCAATTCAGCAGGAATACGGCTGATTGGTTGTACGCTACCATTGAAGTATTTTAGGTCATTAACCATTACTTCATCCCAGAGATCAAGTGCTTTTAAGTCAGCAACCAGATATGGGTTAATTACAGTAAACTCTCCTGAGAGGTTTGATTTTACATACAAGTTTTGGTACGTAGGCTCAATAGATTGTGCTACACCGCAAATGTTGGAAATAGTAGCAGTAGGAGCGATTGCCATCACATTTGAGTTACGCATACCTTGAGTACGCACTTTAATACGTAATGATTCCCAATCCAAACGTTGCGAACGGTCTTGCTCTAGGTATTTGCTGCGCGCTTGTTGCAATAAGTTAATGGAGTCAATTGGTAGAATTCCTTTACTCCATAGTGAACCCTCATAACTTGAGTAGCTGCCCCGTTCTTTCGCTAAGTCACAAGAAGCTTCAATTGCATAGTAGCTGATTAATTCCATAGAGGAGTCAGCAAATTCAACGGCTGCTTGAGATGCGTAATCAATTTTCAACTCATACAAGGCATCCTGGAAGCCCATTAAACCTAAACCAATTGGTCTGTGTTGTAAGTTTGAGTTACGTGCCTGTGGTACAGAATAGTAGTTAATATCAATTACGTTATCCAACATACGGATCGCAGTGGTAATCGTACGTTTTAACTTCTCTTTATCCAGCTGACCATTCTTAATGTGTGCTGGTAAGTTAACGCTACCTAGGTTACATACTGCAATTTCTTCTTCAGAGGTGTTGAGTGTAATTTCAGTACATAGGTTTGAACTGTGAACCACACCAGCATGTTGCTGTGGTGAACGTAAGTTACATGGATCTTTAAATGTCATCCATGGATGGCCTGTTTCAAACAGCATGGAAAGCATTCTGCGCCATAACTTCACTGCAGGAAGCGTTTTGCAATTTTTGATGATGCCTTGACGTGCTTTGGCTTCGTATTCTTTATATAGAGCTTCAAACTCTTTCCCGTAGCAATCGTGCAGCTCGGGTACTTCATCAGGAGAGAATAAAGTCCATTCCCCTTCTTCACGAACACGGATCATGAATAAATCTGGAATCCAAATTGCGGTATTCATATCATGAGTACGGCGGCGGTCATCTCCAGTATTTTTTCTTAAGTCGAGGAATTCTTCTACGTCTTTATGCCAGCATTCTAAGTACGCACATACAGCACCTTTACGCTTACCACCTTGGTTTACAGCAACGGCTGTAGCATCGGCAACGTTTAAGAAAGGTACAACACCTTGGGATTTACCATTGGTACCTTTAATGTGTGAACCCATAGCACGTACTGGAGTCCAGTCGTTACCCAATCCGCCTGCGAATTTTGAAAGTAGGGCATTGTCTTTAATTGCGCTGTAAATACCATCTAAATGATCCGGTACTGTAGTTAAATAACAGCTGGATAATTGTGGGCGAACAGTACCGGAGTTAAACAGGGTTGGTGTAGAGGACATGTAGTCAAAAGAGGAAATTAATAAGTAGAACTCAATTGCTTTTTCTTCTTTATTTTTTTCACGCATAGCAAGACCCATGGCAACGCGCATGAAGAATGCTTGAGGCAATTCATAACGCACACCTTGATCATGTAGGAAATAGCGGTCATATAATGTTTGTAGACTTAAGTAGGTAAATTGCATATCACGTTGTGGTAATAAGGCTTTACCTAATTTATCTAAGTCGAAATCAGCCATTTTGGCATCAAGTAAGCCTTGATGAATACCATGACTAATATAGTTTTTGAAGTAGGCTGGATAAAGGCCTGTCATTTCATCAAAGGTAGCATCTGCTTTAATGTTTAATTTGCCAAGAGCCTCCATACGTAAGGTGTCTAATAACAAACGAGCACTTACATAGGTGTAGTTGGGTTCTTTTTCAATGAGTGTACGAGCAGCCATAATTAAGGCTTTGTGCACGTCTTCGAACTTAGCTTGATTATAAAGATTGCGCATAGCATCTTTGATTACTGGTTCTACAGTAACATTGGCGAGATCACGACATGATTCCGTAACAATAGTGTTTACACGTTCCATGTCTAATGGTCTTAACTCACCATCAGGCATAGTAATTAATAGTGTTTTGCTGTCGCTTGCTTGTTGTTTTATTTCTGTTTGGCGCGCAAGGCGATGTTCTTCACGATAAAGTACATACGCACGAGCAACTTTGTAATGACCACTGCGCATTAGCGCTAATTCAACCTGATCCTGAATGTCTTCAATATGAATTGCACCACCAGTAGGTAAGCGGCGTTTAAACGCTTGAGTGATTTGACGAGTTAATTCTTCGATCTGTTCATGAATGCGATCCGAAGTAGGAGCTGTACCGCCTTCATTGGCAATAAAGGCTTTGGTAATTGCAACCTTAATTTTAGAGTCATCGTAATTCACGACTTTGCCGTTGCGTTTAATTGTTTTAAGCACACCTGGAGTATTAGCTGTCAATTCCAGTTGACTCGTTAGCGGCACATCATTTACCGGATCAAGAATTGCGGACATTTTTTCTCCACCTCGTATGGTTGTTATCAGTTGTCGAGCGAATTTTATCCACTATTAATTAGATTATAGCAGAAAACCCAATATGTAGATGTTTTTCGCGCCTTAGATACAAGATAATGTGTTTTCGTGTAGGGGTCAATAGAATAAATTGGGAGTATATTGTGGATAACTTGTGTGTTTTTATATTTTTTTATTCGTGCACCAATTTACCCCTGACGTAATCAGGATCGACGCAGATCCCGGATTGCGCTTCGCTCCATCCAGGCTACGATCTTACACAAGGGCGGCGATTCTATGCTTTTTTTACAATAATTGCATCACTAACATTCGAAAAACTATGAACGTTGAGTTGAAATGAGCCAATATGAGCATAAAGCTGGCTTGAACTTCCTCCGTCGAGGTTGATGGCATCAACACAAGATAACGGAGGGGCTTTTAGCAAACGAGCTAATTTGTTGGTGGACATGGTGGCATTAGTTGAAACCAGAATAATAACTTTGCCTTTGGCAGTGATGCCTAAGGCGGAGCGATCTGCCTCTCCTGGTTTTAGTGAAGGGATTTTGCCTTTAATCAGTAATCGAGGACCACTCTGCATAGCAAAGCTAATGTCATTATCTTGATTAAAACGATTAAGGCTAGAGATATGAGCTTTGTTATTTTTTACGTAGAAAACTCCCCACCAGCTAATGCGTTTGAGAGGATTTTCTTGTCGATAATTATTAATTCTTAGCCCAAGAGGATTAAATTTATGATCAAAAAAACCACCATTAATACTAAGTAGGGCTTGGCTGTGTTCAGCAAATTGATCGGCTGATGCATTCTTTAGCGCTAAAGATTTGGCGCTGACGATTGCCAGCTTATTTTTATTAAGGTCGATGCGAAATGCATAAATATGAGACCAGGGCGCGAGCAAGCCCCCTGCAAGGTCTTGATACTCAATACCAGGGCTTAGTTCGCGCCAATTTCCAGCTGAATAAGCGTAAACTGGAGTCAACAGACTGACCAGAAAAAACAGCAAATAAAACAAAATTGATTTGTTTTCAGCATAATTATTGGTTTGCGAAGACATGTTATTGTATCCTTATTTGCATCGATTCAACACCATGGAATTTTTTATGCAAATTAGAACGCAACATAACAATACTGAAGTACATAAGTCAACAATAGAATTAACTCAATTGATGAATGATGTGCTGGAGCTTGCTAAAAAAGAGGGCGCAACGGATGCTGCGGTGGCAGTGAATAACGATCGCGGTTTTTCGGTCGATGTGCGCATGGGGGCAGTAGAAACTGTTGCTTTTAGCGAAGATAAAGGTGTTGGTTTAACTGTTTATATTGGTCAGCGTAAAGGTGGGGCAAGTAGTACTGATATTTCACCTGCTGCATTAGAAGCTATGGTAAAGGCTGCTTGTGATATTGCTCGAGTTAGTGCCGAAGATCCTTGTTTTGGTTTGGCTGATAAAGAGTTAATGACTACAGAATATCCAGATTTAGATTTATATCATCCTTGGGATATTAGTCCAGAGCGAGCCATTGAATTAGCGATGAAATGCGAATCGCACGCTTTATCTTTAGATAAGCGCATTACTAATTCTGATGGGGTGAATGTTTCCAGTTATGAGTCACATCATGGTTTTGCGAATACCAATGGTGGTTCAGGCTTTATTCACACCACGCGTCATAGCTTAAGTTGTTCGCTGATTGCTGCAGATGGCGAGGAAATGCAACGAGACTATGATTACACCACCGTGCGTAATGCGAAAGATCTTATCGACCCACATCATATTGCAAAAAATGCGGTAGAACGTGCTTTAAGTCGTTTAGGTGCAAAGCAGGTGGAAACGCAAACAGTACCAGTTATTTTTTCCTCTCGTGTTTCCAGTGGCTTATTTGGCAGTTTAATTAATGCGCTTAGCGGTTCTAATTTATATCGCAAAAATACATTCTTATTAGATTCTATTGATCAGCAAATTTTTCCAGAGTTTATCAATGTGTATGAACAACCGCATTTGCCAGGAGCTCTAGGAAGTTCACCTTTTGATGCGGAAGGGGTTCCAACTCGTCCAAATCACATTATTGAAAAGGGGCGAGTCAAGCAGTATGTGTTGGGAAGTTATTCTGCACGTCGTTTGGGATTAAAAACCACTGCAAATGCTGATGGCGTTCATAATTTAACTATTGATCCTACTGCGGGTGATCTTTCTGATTTATTGAAAAAAATGGGAACGGGTTTATTGGTTACTGAATTAATGGGCCAAGGGGTGAATGGTGTTACTGGTGACTATTCACGTGGTGCCAGTGGTTATTGGGTCGAGAATGGTGAAATTCAATTTCCAGTAGATGAAATTACTATTGCCGGGAACTTGAAGGAAATGTTCCAGTCTATTTTGGCGGTGGGTAATGATATTAATCCGAATATCGCAACACGTTGTGGTTCGATACTAATTGGAAAAATGATGCTTGCAGGGAAATAAGGGAAAAAGTTTTTCTTGAATAAATGCGTTCAGGATAGTTATACAAAAACAGTCGTCGTTGCGAATGCAGTGAAGCAACCAGGGTTCTGTGCTCCATATTCCTGGATTGCTTCGTCACTACGTTCCTTGCAATGGCGAGGCACTATTTGAGTGCCATCCTTCAATTTAAAATCCTACCATCATTGCGAACACAGTGAAGCAGTCCAGGGTTTTGTGCCCCATACTTCTGGATTGCTTCGTCACTACATTCTTCGCAATGACGGGGTATTTTATTTGGGCACTATCTTTTAATTTAACATTGCGAAGCATGTAGTGACGAAGCGATGTTAAGTAACGACTCATCCACTTAAATTCTGCCGCCTTCATTGCGAACAAACTATTAGTGAGTATAAATACTTGCTTTGTTGGTTCAATATTCTACTATTTTAATATAAGGACATGAATGGAGTCGGTATGCGCAATCTAATTTTCGCAATTTTATTAATGGTAAACGTTGCGTATGCAGATGAGATTGTTGGTTTTACAGCTTTTGAAAATGGAGACTATACCACTGCGTACCCTCATTTGATGAAAGCTGCTCGGGAAGGTAATGTTGAAGCTATGTATTTGGTCGGGCGTATGTTCCAATATGGACAAGGTATCAATAAAGATCCCGCCGAAGCATTAACATGGTACCAAAAATCAGCTGATAAAAATTATGCTTTAGCCCAATTAAGCTTGGGGTTTATGTATGATTTGGGTGAGGGAGTTAAGCAGAATTTTGATGAGGCGTTCAAATGGTATATGAAAGCTGCTCAGCAAAATAACCCTGTGGCACAACGTAACGTAGGATTAATGTATTCTACGGGAGATGGTGTTAAACAGAACCCCAAAAGTGCATTGCTATGGTTTAAAAAATCCGCACAGCAAGGTTATGTCAAAGCCCAAGTCAATCTTGCCTATTCCTACATCATGGGTATTGGTACTGAGAAAAATGTGAATCAGGCTCTTTATTGGTATAAAAAGGCAGGAGAACAGGGCGATGCGCGAGCGGAGTATAGTTTAGGCTTACTTTATACTGGTCAGCAACCAGGGGTTGCAGCGGACGATAGCTCCGCTTTTTATTGGTTCTCCCAGGCGGCTAATCAAAATCATCCTAAAGCAGCAGACTATTTAGCCTATTATTATCTAAATGGGCTAGGTGTTGATGCAGATCCACAAAAAGCGGTTTATTGGTACCAA
This sequence comes from Legionella lytica, assembly GCF_023921225.1. NCBI lineage: Bacteria > Pseudomonadati > Pseudomonadota > Gammaproteobacteria > Legionellales > Legionellaceae > Legionella > Legionella lytica. Next base: position 2,163,766 of record NZ_CP071527.1, on the reverse strand, counting down.
ATTGCAGCCCAGGCGGGAGAGGCGGATGCTCAGGCTCAATTAGGGCAATTATTATTGACTGGAACTGGAACTGATAAGGATTACGAACAAGCTGCTTATTGGTTTACTAAGGCTGCGGCTCAAGGGAATCCTATGGGGCAAGCTAAATTAGGTTATCTCTATCTGGCAGGCCTTGGGGTAGAAAAAAACTGGGTTACTGCTTATGCATGGTATAAGTTGGCAGCTGATGGTAAATATCCCCCTGCGCTTAAAGAGGTGAAGGGGCTAAAAGGTAAATTATCTGAGCAGGAGTTGAAAGAAGCTGACCAGTTAGTTAAGAAGTTAGTACCTCCACCTCCAAAGGATGAGGATGAGAATTAATGGTTTTAACTTTTAAGACCGTACACGCATGCGTTGGGGCGAAGGTTATTGGATATAAGTAGGTGTAGGCTTGGCTGTTAAGCCCAGCATTTGGTTGTAGCACAAAACTGAGTTTTTTGGCTTGACAGCCCAGCCTACGTTTGCCGTTACTTCGGCATGTAAGTCACCAATCCATATCGTTGATCATAAGCTTCTTGTGCTTCAGCGGATAAATCACGGACCTCAGATAGTACATCTCCTGGTAAATGCTGGAAGAAACTAAGCCCTTTTCCTGTTGCACCTTCATGGCGAATTTTCTTAACCATTAACTCATTATTCAATTTTTGCATTCGCTCATTAACTTCAGAGGATAATCGATGCTCCATTAATAAGGGTAACGAGAATAGAGGAGTGGAGGTTTGAATTACATGCTGTACATCACGTGTGGGAGTTTCTTGTTTCAAAATTACCGAGTCAGCTAGTTCAGTTTCGGTTAGGGCTATGGCATAAGGGCCAACAAAGAAGGAGTCTCCATGAATCACATTACTGCCAATTTTCATGGTATAACCAAAGGGTATTTCAAAGGAAGCAAAATCAAAAGTACCATCATGTCGGTCAACGCCTAAAATTAATGCGCCTTTACAGTCAGGAGATAAGGGTGTGAATACATGAGGGAATGGGTGAGTTTCCACAAATAAACCACCTCCCCCTTGGAGTTTCATTACATAGTTTTGAATGTAGTCTGGATCCCAGTCATATTGAACCAGGTAAAGATTTTCTAATTCCTCATCTTCTACCGCATCTAAGGTAAAGGGTTTGCCCAGCGGAATGAGTTCTGCGCCGTATTTTTCTAAGAAGGATGAAGGTACCGCCAGTGCATTCATTTTGGGAATATCAATGGTTTTCACGCTGGGAGGGATTAACAATACGCCTAAATTACCAAAAACACTGGCATTGCGCCCGCTTTTGGCCGTTTCTTCACTTTTGTTTTTCCACGCTGCTTTTATTGTTAACTCTTGAGGAGGAGTTATTCTGATATTGCCGCTTCGATCAGGCAATTGCTCCTCAGAAATTCCTGTTGCTTCCAGCATATTTATTGTCGTTCCTGCTTTAAGAATGGCATGGGCTTGGGTTGCTTTCATTAACGGTTTACTGTCTTCTACATCAGGATCTCTTCTATCAACCATAGTCGCTTTTAACCCTTGGGTATGGTCTTGTGCAATCAGATCAGGTATTTTACTTTTCATACATAAAGTACAACGACAAATAGTACTGTGTAGTTTAGGTTGGCGTGCGCTTCCGTTTCCAGTTGGTTCATATAAAGTTTTCATCATAAGTCTCACTTTATAGATTAATAGATATGTCCATATATTGATCATAATATATAAATTATAGACTTTTGTGGGCATTTGTTTGGATTGAGTCATTCCCGATTGTGTAGGAATGACATTATTTTGTAGGGTAGGGAGATATAATTTATTGATTGTTTTTAATTCGATTAATCAAACCGCGCAATACCACGCCAGGACCAATTTCTTCGAAATCATGTTCTCCAAGGTCTAGCAAGTATTCCACTCCCTGGGTCCAACGTACAGGATGGTTTATTTGTTCTGTTAAATTGTGATGAACACTGCCTTCCTTGTACGGCATGGCATTTATATTCGCAATGACCGGTGTTTTAGGGACTGTAAAATTAAATTGTTGTAGAAATTCAGCAAACTGATTTTTGACCTCATCCATTTCTGGAGAGTGGAAGGCACCCCTATTTTTAAATGCAGTTTCTGCTTGAGCAAAATCGATCTTAATGCTTGACGCATCGTGGACAAGCCGCTACCACGAATTTTTTCTTTGGTTAATTTCTCGGGCTCATTTCTGTATCTTCAGAGTCAGGCTTATGAGTATTTGAATTATTACTCGTGTTATTCGTTGAGGTATTGAAAAAAGAAAAGGTGGTTAGATAGGAAGAAGACAATGCAGCTAATTGCTTGTCATCAAGCATTTGCTTTAGGGTGATACCACAATGTTCATTACCGGGATGGATAGGGGCTGCATTAAAATCAATCGCTGTTTGTGGTTGTTGGGCTTTGATCGCCTCCAGTAACTCAATTTGACCGTGTTTGGCAAGCCACCAGGCCAAAGTGATCCCATAGTCTTCAGTATGAGGATTAGTGGGGGTTGCATTTAAATCAATGTTTGCTTGTGGTTGCTGGGCTATGAGCGCGGTTAATAAATCGATTTGATTATGTTTGGCAAGCCACCAAGCTAGAGTAATCCCATGATATACATGGTTGGGATGAGTTGGTTCTGCATTTAAGTTAAGGACGGTTTCGGGATTACGTTCCCTAAGTGTTTGCAGTAAGTCAATTTCATTGTTTCCGGCAAGCATCCATCCTAAGGATACGCCGTGGTCTATGTTATGAGGATCAGGTGGAGATGCATTTAAATCAAGGGTTGCGTGAGGTTGCTGGTCTATAAGGTCTTCCAGCAAATCAAGATCAGTTGAAGCAAGCCACCAAGCCACGGGGATGCCATGGTATTCACCATCTTTTTGAATTGGCGCTACACTAACATCAATGAGTGTTTGGGGTTGCAGGGCTATCAGATGTTTCAGGAAGTCAATTTGTTTATTTGCAACAAGCCACCAAGCTAGAGTGATTCCATAGCATGGATGAGCAGGATTAGTTGGTGCTGCATCTAAATCAATGGCTATTTGAGGATTCTTGGCTCTAAGTTCATCCAGTAACTCGATTTTATTGTATTTAGCGAGCCACCAAGCTGGAGTAATTCCATGGTCAGGGTGATTGAGGGCATTTGGTGCTGCATTTACGTCAATAGGGGTTTGCGGTTCCAGGGATCTAAGCTTTTCCAGTAAATCTATTTGATTGTATTTAGTGAGTAACCAATAAAAGGGAACTGCAAAATCTGTTTGTTCCTGGAGCATCCACGGAGAGTTTAGAGTAAATTCCTGGCACCAGGGACTGGAAAATATCTTCTGTGTAAGCGTATCTCTCTGGGGGGCTTTGCGTACAAGCTGGAGTAATTCATTAATTAGGGCGTAGTGGTTTAAATAGGTACATTGCTCCATCCACTCAATAAATTGTGTCGCATGATTAGTTAACCATGGGAGTCGTTCAAGAGGTAACTTAAGGCTATTGAGCTGATGGAGGTAATTAGCTAAATGTCCTTGTTCTGTTTTTCTCAGTACCGGATCGTCAATTTCATAGGGTACTTCTGCATTTGGATTAATCGCGGTTAAAAGCCAGGAATCGTGATATTGTTCTTTGATGTGATTTTGCCAATCGTGGCAGGAACTAAATAGGTTACTTAATTCTTCAACAGAAAATATCTCCAATAATGAGGGGCATTCTTGGGCGGTTTCAAGTAGATTAAGCGGTTGCAAAGTCATGATATCCTTTCAGTTAAAATTTACATTTCCCTATCAAAATCTAATTTCTAAAAAATTTTGATGGAGTCAACAAGAGAAACCTTATTTCAATGTTGATTTCGCTTTTTGTGACCAAGTATTTATCTTTAGGGGGCGGGAGTGTATCGCGATGCCTTTTATTTTGTCAATTTTTCTAATAAAAAAAACAACTTACATAAATTTGGGCAGCCGCGATAAAAAAGAGGCATACTTTTGAGAGGGGCCTCAACTGCGCCAAATAGATCTATTAAATGCTTTATTTCAAAAATTAACGCAAATCTCATAAATCAGTATAAGAGTTTGCCTCTTATCGATTCATCATGCCTAGTCCTTGCTTCATGTTCTCATCAGTTACAACTGTTAACGTAGGTGAAGAAAAAAGGCCTAAGTGAACTTGATTCTTTATTGTTAATGTTTCCTCTATAATTGGTGCTAATGTCGGATTAAGTTTTGCTAAGCGCTGTAGTAAATCACGACCATAAGTTGTCTCCGCAAAATGAGACAAGGCTGTTCTCGCATTTACTTTTAAGGAGAGACTTTCCATAGTAATTCCTTTGGCTAAGTCAGGATTCCTATGAAACAATTGACTTAAAATAGTACAGCCTATCTCCGAAGTAGAAAGCCAATAGAAAGGGGAGTCATTTCCATAAATCCCTTCTGATTCAGGGTATATCAAACATAAGTCAGAGGCAGTGATTTCCATGGCTAACTTAGTATTTTTTTCGAGTAGTTGATGGAGCACTTTCTGTCCATCTATAGAAGAGCTAAGACAGGATAAGGGGGATGTGTTTTCATCAGCGCTGGACTTTGATGTGAGCGCTAAGCATAGGGATTTACCATTAATTTCTTTGGCTAATTTAGGATTTTTTTCCAGTAATAGCCATAGAACTTTTCGCCCTTCACTAGAATAGCTGAGGCAATATAATGGAGATGTATTTTCTTCAGGCCCCGCCTCTTCTGGGCGTGCTAGACATAACGCTTTACCACTGATTTCTTTTATCAAAGCAGGTTTCTTTTGCAGTAATAATGTTAGTGTTTTTAACCCAGTTAAAATAAGCCAATATAAAGGAGATGTGTTGGCGTATTTTCCTGCTGTAGTAGTGAGTGCTAAACATAAAGTTTGGACGGATATCTCTGTGGCTATTTGAGGATTTTTTTCCAGTAACAGATTAAATATTTTTTGCCCTTCATGAGAGTTGGTCAAAAGGTATAAAAGAGAAAGATTTTTATTGGGGCCTGGTTTTGTTCGCGATAAACATAGATCGTTGCCTGTGATTTCTGAAGCCAATTGTGGATTCTTTTCCAATAATAGTTTCAGGATTTGTTGACCATCCTCAGACGATAGAAGCCAATACAACGGTGAAGTATTATCGTGTGCCCACCATGGTCCAGGTGTGAGCGCCAAACATAAGATCTTCCCAGTGATTGCAGTAATTAAATCAGGATTTATTTCCAATAATAGACGTAGTGTTTTTCTTCCAACAGAAGAGCAAGTAAACCAATATAAAGGTGATGTGTTCGTGCTTGGTCCTGTTTTGGCTGAGTGTGGCGAATATAAAACTTTGGGGCTAATGCCTTTGGCTAATTGAAGATTATTTTCAATCCATTGGTTCAAAACGCTTTGTCCAATATTCGACGAAGTTAATTTATATAAAAAAGAGCAATAAGTCTTATCTGAAGGGGTTTCTAATAAGACGGTTTTTTCGAGATATTCATTAAAAAACAGAATACCTTCTTCACTTTGAGCAAGAAAATTAATAAACGCTGTTCGCTCCTCTGGGTAATCCATTAAATTCTCTAAGACATTATTGCTTCGTAAGCAGCTAAAAAGGATGTGTCGGTATTCATCATTGCTCAACAATAATCGCATGGCCAAGCAATTAGTTGAGTTTGACGCATAAAACAAATACCGCATCGCCTGGGGATAGCTAAGCAGTTTTTCTAAATTGGTTTTTAAATCAGCCTTGGAGTCGTCAGTAGCACCTTCTGCAAGGACAGCATTCAGTGACTTCACAATGGCAATAATCTCGAGCGGAGACAAAGAGTTTGCTTTCGGGACAGGTGTTATCGGAGGCGCGGCTTTTTTCGGTGCACTTGCCGGAGCTGCTTTGGGTGTGGCTTTAGGCTTGCTGGGTTGAGCTACAGCAGGTGCTGGAGTACTTTTTTTCGGCTTGGTGGGATGACTTTTCTTTGCCTTAGGCTTTGATTCGTGTACTGGTGGATTGAGTTCCTCAACAAGGCCTAGTTTTTGTTTAACTTGCTCTTCCGTAAACTGCAGTTGATGTCGCATTAGTTCAATGGCGAGTTCACGATTTCCCTCAGCCAGGTGTTCATTAATTTTTTTCTTCCAAGCCTCTTTATCATCCAGCTGAGCGGTTTTTAAGACCCCATCGGTGGGTAGGTTGCTGCCAAAGCATAATTCCCCTTTTAGCCTAAAGTGCTGTTCTGGCTCATAAATAAAGATATTGTCTTGTGCGCGTCCCAATGCGATTTGAATGGCATTGAGAGCAATCCATTGTTCTAGAGTTAAGCCATCGATGAGTTCTTGGGAAAGGAGCTTACGTACGGTTGGGTTTAGAGATATGGGTTTCCATAAAATGACGGTTTTAAAGGTCATGCCAATGGCGGTAGAGGCGGAGAGAATCTGATGGGTACCAAAGCGTTTAATAATTTCCTGTCGTTCACGTTCACGTGCCTTGGGCTCTTCGGGTAATTCGGCAATGACTACGGTTGAGGCATTTTGGGCATGTTTTTTTAATTCATTTAAGGAGGCATCGGTTACCCAAGAGACTTGCCCACCAGGGGCTTGAGCGGAACGAATTTCAGCGTAAGGGCGTTTGTTATGATTTCCTTCCCAGTGGTGTTTTTGTGTCATCAGGAAATTAATCACGTCTACGACTTCTGGACTATTACGCCAGGTAAGTTCCAGCAATCGTTCTATTTTGGCATAGCCTTTACTGTTGAGCCGTTGTTTGACAAAGGCATAGGTAAAGGGCGAGGTAAGGGATTGCTCGGGGTCAAAGCTAATGTAGAAATGATGAGCTTGCGCTTGCTCGATGAGGTATGCCAGTGCGGAAGGAGGGAAGTTTTGCCCTTCATCGCAATAGGTTTTTGCCTTCACCAGCGAGGGTGGAGGCAGACTGGTCATCGGGTCATAACTGGAGGTGGTGTGTAAATGGTCTTGCCACGCCTTTAAAATGGCGATGCAGCGTTTTTGCTTTTCTTTATTGCCACTGTAGTAGGTTTGTCGTGCCCCATGTAAGTCTAAATAGGCGGCATCGCCATAAGCGACAATCAAGCTTAATTCAAAATGCACTTGTTCGGCATCTTCCCCTGGCGCGTACTTTTTGAGCCAGAGCTTAAACTCGTTGTGAGGTATTTTGTTCTGGTCTTTAAAATGGTTGGCCAGCATACGTTCCCAGGTGCTAAAGCGGACTTCGGGGGCCTCGCATTCTTCCTTTAAGGAATCCAGCAAGAGTTCCGATTGCGAAACAAACACGCTGGCATTGGAATCGGTACTGGAGCTGGCTTGTTGCGTGTCGGCTTCAACTTCATGCAGGTGGTTGCCCATGAAGGTTTCTAAAACTAAGGTTTTGCCTGCCCCGGCAGGACCTAAGAACATCAGTGGGCTTGAGCTGGGGGCTAGGGCTTGTTGTTGCGATTCATCCAAAAAAGCAAGATGTGGGCGTTCTTGTGGTGCTGCAACGGGTTGTTCCTCGAGGACATCGATGAAGTGCTCATCCACCATTCCGGCATTTACCATCATGCTGCCAATGCTGGTGATGCCGGTTGTGGTTAACCACCGTTCTACCTGATGATAGTTGTGATGGGTTTCACCCAAAATGAAGAGGCATCGCTTGCCTTGGGCGTTGCGAAGGTAGGTAAAAATAAGCCTTTGTCCCTGTTGCACACGGTCGATACGGGCACTGCCCACGCGTTGGCCTTCATAGTGCGCGTTTTCCAGCCACTCAATCTGAGGATGGGTGCCCGAGATAATCTTTTGTAGGGTTTCTTGGTACTTCCTATTAGTAAGCGTTTCTTTATGGAGGCGTCTTGCGTGAAATAAGATCTGGACTTGGGGCATGGGCTATTTGCTAAGGTTGAAGAGCCATTATGTTAGCACTTTGTTCTTATATGGGTCAATTGGGTGCATGAAAACCTAGGCTGGCCTCCCCGCAGGGGTAAGCCAACATGAAGCTTAAAAAACATTAAAACTTTCACGTAGAATACTTACTGTAATTTTTCCTTTTTTATCTCGATTTCTTTTAAGTAAGGTATACACAGTAAAATTAAGGTTTTCTATGGACGCATGCGCCACACTAAGGAAATAAGCACTTTCTAAGGTGATCTGGTCATTAGCGACATTCAGTTTTTTTAATAAACTATTTGCTTTTTCTAGACGAGTAAAACCATTTTTCCCTCGCAGCTCAATAAATTCTTCAACTTTTTGCTCATTCATTGTGTTGTTTAACGACATCAGTACTTGCTTCGAGGCAGTATTGATGTTGATGGCAGTTAAGTCAGGCAGGGTGGTAATATAAGGCTGCAACGCTAAAAAAATTTTCGGGCTTACGTCTTTAATTAAGCGAAGCTCTGAGATACTGACCATTAATTGACGGCTGGTATGATAGGGGGGCTTTTGCTGTAGGTAATAAGAAAGAAAATTGTCTTCACCTACTCCAAGCTCATAAGGGGATACCCAGTTGTTAATTGCTAATGCCAAATTCATTTTTTCAGCAGGGGTCATTTGAATCCCTGTTGCACTAATAAAATTAATAAAGCCTAGGATGTATTTTTTATTGGTCAAATTATTAAGATTAAAGCGCCCTTGCAAATCATAAATGCTCCCACTTAAGGTAACGGAGGGATAGATTGATCCCATATTTCTGGGATAGGAGCTGACCATTCCTTCAGAATTAGCTGCGGAAAATTTTTTCTTAGCGTCTCCCAGTTCGCTCATCGCCCAGAAAGTAACCGCTTGAGAGGCAAGGTAGAGTTTATCATGGTTGATAATCAGGCGAGTTCGATAGATATCAACTTGTAGCCTAGAGCTCATGGCCGTTGCAACAATAGCTACCAAGGTCATAATAAATAACGCGGTAAGTAACGCTCCACCATGTGATTTTGATGAAACTATTAGCGGAGGGTATGCCGATGATGAATTAGCTGTTGGCATAAAGTGCTCCGGGGATCGTAAATAATAAATTAAGTTCTCCTAGCTTTTTCACATTGAGATTGACCTGGATTGCCTTAGGTAATGATTCCTTATTTTGATCTTGATTCACTGCATCAGCCCTCCATTCAGGAAATACTTGTAAGCTTTGGTTTAAATAACCAAAATGGCAATCACTCAAATGTGAAATGAGCACTTTATCGGCATGAGTATTTCGGTCAAATGGATCTAAAGTATCCCAAGTTCGGCGCAGTAATGAGTCATTTTGGCATACCAAAGCGATCCGTTTGAGGGTGCTGCGTTTTTCGATACTTCCCGGATTAACATCACCATCTCGGGTAAATTCTACATAATCAGGACGACCGGTAAAAATCGGAAATAAACGCATATCATTACCACGAATCGCACGCTCGGCTGTTTGGCTGATGTCTTGTTGAACGATGCTAATTGCAAGTTGTAACGCACTTAGACGTTCACTTTGCTCATTAACACGGGTACGTGTATTAAAAGCGTAATATAAAGTAGATGAGGTAATTGACGCTAAAATCGCGAATACGGCTAAGGCAATTAAAATTTCAATGAGCGTAAATCCTGATTCTTTTTTCATGGTACATACCTAAATGCGTGCAATTCTTCTCGAAAAGGTCCGGCTTTTTCCATACTGACGAAGATGGTGATGAGTTGTATGGATTTTATTGGGGTGGTGCTGGTTTTTGCTCGCCAAAACCAATGCTCACCCAGCATCGTGGTATCCTGAGTGGTTTCCTGACTTTGACTAATTTGCAATAAACCTAATTGCACCATTGCAACACCTTGCATCGCTACCCAATGGCTTATGGTTTTTTCTTTAATACGTTGTGTATGCTCCACATTTTGCGCAATTGCTTTAAGTAATGCGGTGAGAGCGACGGCAATAATCGTGAGGGCTAATAAAACCTCAATTAAGGTAAAACCAGAGGTTTTGCGCTGCATCATCATTTTGTATTCGCTGCCTTAAGTATTAAATCACCATTACGACGCCCAGTAAGTATTACCAGCTGGGTTTCCTTCGTACTACCAAAACTTAAAGTAAAGGGCGTCATATCGCCAGAGGCGGTGATGATGATGGGAGGAGTGCCTATAGAGGAGCGGTAATGCGTATTCAGGGTAATTACGGTATTGTTAGGAAAATAAGTTGTCTTAAAAATTCCCTTACTAGACATAGGGCTCCATTGAGAACCTTGTAATTGCAGAATTTGATAACTCTTACTATCAATACGCAAGCCTAAAGTGGTTGTTTCTAAAATAGCTTGCTGTTGCGCAAGGCGCATATTGTTTACTAATTGTTCCGCAGCAAATTGAATGCGCTTGCCTTCACCGAAATCACCAAATGCGATTAAGGCAAAACCAACGGTAATGCCTATAATCACAATCACGATCATAATTTCAATTAGGGTGAAACCTCGGTTATTTCTCATCCCAGTTACCAATTTCTGCATTAATGCCAGTACCACCTGGTTGGCCTTCTGCCCCATAGGTAAAGACGTCTACATCACCATGCTGGCCTGGATTTAAATACAGGTAATCTCTATTCCATGGATCTTTGGGCAATGATTTTAAATATTGCTTCCAATTGTGAGGAATCGGGTTCGACGTTGGTTTTTCTACCAATGCCATTAGGCCTTGATCTGTAGTGGGGTAATTACCATTGTCCAGTTTATATAAATCAAGGGCATTTTGAATAGCAAGGACGTCTTGTTTTGCTTTGACTCGACGCGCCTCATCGGGACGGCCCATAATTTTGGGAACAACAATGGAGGCAAGAATACCTAAAATGACCACAACCACCATAATTTCAATTAAGGAAAAACCTTTTTGTCTGTTCATGTTACTCCTGCTATTTAATAAATACTAAATTTAATAAAAATCCGCTCTTATGTTATCAATTGTTCCATTGAGAAAATAGGTAATAATGTTGCTAACACAATAAATAACACCACGGCTCCCATCAATAAGATAACTAAAGGTTCTAATAAGGTTAATGATGTGTCAATAAGACGTTTTACTTCATTATCCAAGTGGCTAGCGGAGCGCTCCATCATAGGCGAAAGCTGTCCACTTTTTTCACCACTGGATATTAAATGAATAGCCATAGGACTAATATAGCCTGTTTCTCTTAGAGCCTCACTTATTCCCGAGCCTTCTCGTACTTTGATGGTTGCTGCGTCGAATGCTTGCCTCATGACCAAGTTGGTTACCAGGCTTGCAGAAACACGCATGGTTTCCAAAACACTTACTCCTGCGGCAAATAAAATACCGAAAGTATGAATGTAACGAGCGACGTTAATGGTTTTTGCTAAATAGGAAACCACAGGTAATTTAAGCAGCAGACGATGCCAAGCTGTTTTAACCTTTATATTATTTAGACTTTTCTTAAAGGCATAAAGAACCAAAATAATACCCAGTAAAGCGTATAGGCCATAGGATTTTACAAAATTACTAATAGTAATTAATAACTCGGTCATTCCTGGTAGTGTTTGTCCACTGCTGGTAAATACCTCAATAATTTTGGGAACTACGAAGCTGAGCAAAAAAGAAATAATACCAATAGAAACGAGGATCATAATCGCCGGATAGATCAAGGCTTGTTGCACCTTTTGCCGTGTTTGTTGCTGATTTTCAGTGTAATCGGCAAGTTTTTCCAGGACCACATCAAGGTGTCCGGTTTGCTCCCCTGAACCCACTGTCGAGCGGTATAATTCAGGAAACGCTTGAGGGTATTGAGACATTGCCTGGGCTAAACCATAACCCTCAAGTACTTTGGCGCGGACGCCAATAATCAGTTCACGCACTTTATCTTTTTCAGTCTGCTCACTAACGCCGCGCAATGATTCTTCAACGGGGATTCCCGCTGCTAATAAAGTAGCTAATTGACGAGTAAAGAGGGAAAGGTCGGCGGCAGAGATTTTGCCTTTGCTGCTGCCACTACTGCCAGATCTCTGTTGGGTTAATACCTGTACCTGGGTAGGGATCAATCCTTGATCGCGTAATAATTGGCGTGCATGGCGTTCTGAGTCAGCTTCCAGCACTCCTTTACTTGTGCTGCCATTCTTTTTCAATGCTTGATATTGATACGCACCCATTCTTTTTTATGCTTTAAATTAATATAAAACATAGAGTCTAATCTATTGGGTTTAATAAGTCACTTAAGGTACACTACACCCAGACTATCCTGGAGAATGATAAATGAGTAAAAAAGTATTACTTGAAGCAATTAAGGAACATGATGCCAAGTTTATTGATCTACGATTCACTGATATACGTGGAAAAGAGCAACACATCACTGTTCCTATTTCCTGTGTTGATGATGATTTAATCGAAAATGGTAAAATGATCGATGGTTCTTCATTCAAGGGTTGGCAGAAAATTCACCAATCAGATTTAGCGTTAATTCCCGATTTGGAAACTATTAAATTTGATCCTTTCTTCCAGGACAATACCTTATTTATTCGTTGTGATGTGGTTGATCCCAAAACAATGATGGGCTACGAGCGTTGCCCCAGATCATTGGCGAAACGCGCAGAGGCTTATTTACAATCTACCGGTATTGCGGACACTGCGTTCTTTGGACCAGAGCCTGAGTTCTTTATATTCGACAGCGTGCAATGGCAAACAAGTATGTCAGGTTCGTTTTATAAAATTGATTCAGAAGAGGCTGAGTGGAGTTCCTCTAAAGAAATGGAAGGCGGAAATATTGGCCACCGTCCTTCAATAAAAGGTGGTTATTTTCCTGTTCCTCCTGTTGATTCATCACATGACATTCGTTCGGCCATGAGTTTGACTCTTGAAGCACTTGGTGAAGTGGTTGAAGCGCACCATCATGAAGTTGCGACAGCAAACCAATGCGAACTGGCAACTCGCTTTAGCTCATTAACTGATAAAGCGGACCGCTTACAAATTTTAAAATACGTGATTCATAATGTGGCTCACAACTACGGTAAAACAGCTACCTTTATGCCTAAGCCATTGGTTGGGGATAACGGAAGTGGTATGCACTGTCATCAATCTTTAGCTAAAGATGGGCAGAATTTATTCTCTGGTGATCAATATGCAGGACTTTCTGAAACCGCATTGTATTATATTGGCGGAATCATTAAGCATGCGCGTGCATTAAATGCATTTACAAACCCATCAACAAACAGCTACAAGCGTCTTGTTCCTGGTTTTGAAGCGCCCGTATTGCTGGCTTATTCTGCGAGAAACCGTTCTGCAGCAATTCGTATTCCACATGTGAGTAGTCCAAAGGCTCGCCGTATTGAAGTACGTTTCCCGGATCCTACTGCGAACCCATATCTTGCTTTTGCTGCAATGTTGATGGCTGGTCTAGATGGAATTCAAAATAAAATCCACCCAGGTCAACCAATGGATAAAGATCTTTATGATCTACCGCCAGAAGAGTTGGTGGATGTACCCACAGTGAGTGCATCTTTGGAGCAAGCTTTGGATAGCTTAGCGGCAGATCATGAGTTCTTAGTGCAGGGAGATGTATTCTCGCGTGACTTTATTAATAACTATATTGATATGAAGCGAGAAGAGGTTGCTAAAATCAGAAGCTTAACTCATCCTTATGAGTTTGAGCTGTATTACAGCTTGTAATGTCGTAGGCTGGGCTGTAAAGCCCGGCAAACATTTTTGTGCTATTCTCAATGCTGAGCCTTGCATCAGCTCAGCCTATATCACGATGGAAACAGATCTTTACTCATGCAGCATCAAAATCCTACTCACTACATCCAGGTACTAAAAAATGCTAATTTTATTATCGCCAGCAAAAAAATTACTACAAACTTCAACACCCTATTCTGGAACGATCTCAAAACCTTTATTTCCTGAACAAACTAAAACTTTAGTCGAATTAATGAAATCCAAGTCTGTTGAGGATATTGCTGCATTAATGGATTTATCTAAAGACTTAGCTACTTTGAATTTTGAACGGTATCAGGAATTTGTTTTTGATGGGCATTCGCCACATGCTTATCCTGCGCTATTTTTATTTCATGGTGATGTTTACCAAGGATTGCAAGCTGATACTTGGAAACCAGACACTGTAACTTACGCTCAATCGCATTTGCGTATTTTGTCGGGGCTTTATGGTCTATTAAATCCCTTAGATGCTATCCAGCCATATCGGTTAGAAATGGGGGTACGTTTAGCAAATCCTGTGGGTAAATCATTGTATGATTTCTGGCAAGGTACTATTACTGATACACTGAATCAGCAATTAGCAACACAGAAAAATCCTGTAGTAGTAAATCTTGCCTCGACAGAGTATTTTAAAGCGGTAAATGAGAAAAAATTAAATTATTCTGTAGTTACTATAAATTTTTATGAGCATAAGAATAATCAACTGAAAATGATTGGCATCCATGCCAAAAAGGCGCGTGGAGTGATGGCTAAATTCTTAATGGAAAATCAAATTGATAATCCTGAAGGGATCAAACAGTTTAATGAATTAGGGTATGAATTCCATCAAGCCAGCTCTTCGGAAACGCATTTTGATTTTATTCGTTAAGTATCATGTGGAATTTATCGAGCCGAAGCCATCGTTTAAATCATTTTCCTAAGCAAGGTGTTACTTGCTATGCCAAAAGAGATGATGAGTTAGGTTGTGGCATTAGTGGCTCTAAATTACGTAAATATGCGTCGCTGATGCCTTATCTTATGGAGCAAGGAATTAAGCATTTACTGATTATTGCTGGCCCTCAGTCCAATAATTTGCTTGCTGCCTTACAATTAGCACGAGAGTTTAATTTAAAAGTTACGGCATTTCTCATTAAACCTTGGAAGTTAGAGCGAAAAGGCAACTTTAAATTGAGTTCTCTTTTTTTAGAAGAGTATGAAATCATTTGGGTAACACGTGAAGATTGGGGGCAGGTAAATGAACAGGCGCAAAATTACCTAAAAACATTGAATGAGCCAGGCTTTGTGTTGTTGGAGGGGGCTAGTGTTCCACAAGCTCTGGTTGGTGCAATGAGTCTTGCCAAAGATGTTTGTGATAATGAAGTGTTTTTAAATTGCCGTTTTCAGCATATTTTTATCGATGCAGGAACCGGGTTTTCTGCCGCTGCACTAATTAAAGGTTTAAACTTGTTAGAACATCAGGCCCAAGTTCACGTGCTTTTGCTTGCTGATGATGAGGCACTCTTTAAATCTAAATTACATTCATGGCTTAATTGTGAGCCTGTAAATTATGACTGTTTTTATCCAACTACAGCAAGAGCATTCGGAGCAGTCAATCAAACAATTAAAAATGAAGTAAAGCGTTTAGCACGAGAAGAGGGGATTTTGGCTGATCCAATTTATGCTGCAAAACTATTTTATGAAGCAAGACAATTTATTGAGCGTAAAGCACTTAAAGGAAATGTGCTGGTTATCCACTCAGGGGGAACTCTGACTATACCAAATTTTGATTATTGACCCTTGAAATTCTGTAATAAATCCCTATATGACCTAAATAACAAGTACATACAGGAGATTTTAGATGGTCAATAAGCAACAAACGATGGGCTTTCAAACAGAAGTGAAGCAAATGTTGCATTTAGTAGTACATGCGCTTTACAGTAACAAAGAAATCTTTCTAAGAGAGCTAATTTCTAATGCTTCAGATGCCTTAGATAAGCTAAGATTTTTAGCTTTATCTGACAGCACCCTATTTGAAAATGATTCTGATTTAAAGATCAGCATTCATGTTAATGAAAAATTGAAAACCATAACGATTAATGACAATGGAATAGGTTTAAGTTGGGATGAGGCTGTGGCCAATTTGGGTACAATTGCTAAATCAGGTACTAAAGAATTTATGAGCCAATTGACTGGTGAAAACGCTAAAGATTCACAGTTAATTGGACAATTTGGGGTAGGATTTTACTCTGCATTTATTGTAGCTGATAAAGTGACTGTTAAAAGTCGACGCGCTGGCCTAAAACCTGAAGAAGGTATTGTTTGGGAATCGAATGGTGAAGGCGAGTTTTCTATAGCGTCTGAAACCAAAGCAACTCGTGGAACAGAAATTACTTTACACATTAAAGCTGAAGATGATGAGTTTCTAAGTGATTGGCGCATTCGTAATATCATTAGCAAATACTCTGATCATATTTGCTGGCCAATTGTTATGGAAAAGCGTGGCGAAGAAAATAAAGATAGCAATGAGATGGAAACCGTGAATAAGGCTACCGCTTTATGGACCATGCAAAAATCTGAAATTAGCGACGAAGATTATAAGTTACTCTACAAACATATTTCTCATGATTTCCAGGATCCTTTAATCTGGTCTCATAACCATGTAGAAGGTAAGAATGACTATATTTCATTACTCTACATTCCTGCTCATGCTCCGTATGACCTATGGCAACATGAAAACAAACACGGTTTGAAACTTTATGTCAAACGCGTTTTCATTATGGATGATGCAGCACAATTCTTGCCAAGATATTTGCGCTTTATCAAAGGGATTGTTGATGCCAGTGATTTACCATTGAATGTATCGCGAGAAATTCTGCAAGACAACAAGCAAGTTGAAAGCATTCGCTCTGCGTGCACTAAGCGTGTTTTATCGATGCTTGAAAAGATGAGCACACAAGATAAAGAAACGTATCAGAAGTTTTGGAATGAATTTGGATTGGTACTTAAAGAGGGGCCTGTTGAGGATTTTGCAAACCGAGATGCTATTTCTAAATTATTGCGTTTTGCTACGACTAAATCAGCTTCTGAGAAACAAGAAGTATCACTTGAAGAATATGTTAGTCGCATGAAAGAAGGGCAAGATAAAATTTATTATATTACTGCCTCAAGTTACAACGCAGCTAAACATAGCCCTCATTTGGAAATCTTTAATAAAAAAGGAATTGAGGTATTATTACTTAGTGATCGCATTGATGAGTGGTTAGTTGGTTACCTGAGTGAATTTGATGGTAAAAAGCTGCAATCCATTTCTAAAGGTAAAGTAGAGCTTGGTGATGAGTCTGAAGAACAAATCAAAGAGCAAGAAAAAACTTTAGAACCTATGTTGAATCATATTAAGAAAGTTCTGGATGCTAAAGTTAAAGATGTATTATTAACCAATCGTTTAACTGATTCACCCGCATGTATTGTTGCTGATGAGCAAGATATGAACCTAGAAATGCAACGTATTCTCCAGGCTGCAGGCCAACAGGTTCCAGAAAGCAAACCTGTCTTTGAAATTAACCCAGAGCATGCCTTAATCAAACGTCTACATGATATTCAAGATGACAGTCTTTTTGAATTATGGGTAACCATGTTGTTTGAACAAGCCGTCTTGGCTGAGGGTGGGCAGCTAGATAATCCAGCTGATTTTATTAGCCGGGTCAATAAGTTATTGGTTTTATCTTAAAGGTATTGTAGGTTGGGCGATGAGCCCAACTTACAGTCTGGATTTAGTTTAGTGGAAATCTCTATAGCCGAGGACTAGTATCGTCTTCCGTATCAAAGTTAGAAGGATAAAGATCATAAAATGGGGTATCATCTGGATTGTTTGTAGTTGATGTACCTACGCTTGGATAAATTTGTTCTGTTTTATTAAGAACAACTTTATTTGCTTTGCTTATAAAGAGTAGTCGTGTTTTGTTTAAATCCTCGAGCTCTTGTTTAAGTTTCTCAATCTTTAAATGTACTTGGTTTATTTGTCTTCTTAATTCCGGTATGGTCGTTATTTCTAAAGTGCTGATTTGCCCAGTTTGAGTTGATATTTTTTTTGAATTTTCCTCTATACTAACTTGATTCTTCTTGAGTTGATGTCTTTCAGAGCTATTCTGAGCTGTATAGATTAGTGAGGTAACGAATAAGCCTAATGTTGCTGTTGCGCATAATGCTGAAGGGATAAAAAATATAAGCTCCATACCTCCAATGAATGCCAGCAGAGCGGTTATAAGAGTGAGCAATAGTATACCTGCACCAATTGTGAGGAGTTGGTTTCTATTTTGCAGGCGTTCGCTAATTGTTTGGGTTAGCCTTTTATTGTCTTCATCAAAGCGTGAATTTTGGTTGGTTAGCATCGGATTGGCGCGTTGTAAGCTAAGCAGCTCCTCCTCTTTATCACTAAGAATATTATCTAAATCTCTCTTAACTTGCTGTTCATTTTTTAACATAGACAACGTAAGTTGTTCTTTGTCTGCAACGAGAATGCTTTCTTGCATGTGCTTAGCAATTTGGGTTAGTGCAGTCCACTCATAAAAATTTAAAGAAGTAGTTCGATGCGCCTGCAGGCCATTGATAAGGCAATAAATGTATTCCCTATAAGAGAACTTTTGGGCTTTTGTAACAGCCTGTTTTCCCTGATAGTCTTTGAGCGCGTTGAATTTGCGAATCATCTCCGCGAATAAGGAATAATTTTGGGCGGATAATTGTGCGTGTATAGGGGCGTGATTTGAACGAGCTAATGCACGTAATAGGCGCGTATTGGCGCGTTCTCGACGAGCTTGCTGTTTTTGTGGAATTTCGCTCGTAAGTTTGATCCTCAGTTCGCACTGTCTTTGAGCATATTTTTCAATTGTTTCGAGGCAAGCTTCAAGCTTTTTCTGTGCAGCACGGTATTTAACTTTCATCTGCTCTTTTTGTACTATCAGTTGGCTTTGGGCTTCTGCGGGCACGGGAGAGATTAGGGCGATTAGCTCGTTATAACTTGATGTATGCTGTGAGTGAGCGTGATGGGTATTTTGAGAGCTATGCTCAAGATGAGAATGTTCATGGCTTGTATGTTGCTGGCCATGTTCATGAGTTATTTTTTTACGCCCATCCTCAGAATGTGTATGCTCATGGAGTGTTTCCTGTAGACAAATTTGTCTTTCTAGTGAATCGATTAATGGACGTAGATTACTTAGAATTTCCTTTTGCTTGCTTTTCTCTTGTCGCGCAAACACAAGTTTCTCATTAATAGAGGCGAACTCTTTTTCTAATATGGTGCATTGGTGCTTTTCTACTTCTGCTTCTTCAATATCACGTCTATCTTCATCGAGATCTTGCTGAGCCTGTTTTGTACATGCTATTTGTATTTGAGTGGTAAGGTATTCATTTTTCTCATCATAAACTAACTGGGCTATATCATTTTGAATTTGCTCTAGGATAACTGAAAGTGCTTGCTGGTCCAGGCAATGCTGGCGTAGAGTGAAATAGTTTGCCATGCTTAGATAAGCGTTGGTTTTTACGTGGATTAACTCGATAATCTTATCATCAGATAGCATAGTTGCACTCCCAATATTCTCAGGATGTATTTTATACAATCATATTAAGTAGTCAACAAATAGTTCATCTTCATTATAAGAAAAGCCCGATAATCGGGCTTTTCATTAAATGCTGTTTTCTTCCAACTTAGTGAGGTGAAAACAGAGTCAAGAGATTAACTTATTATTCATCAGTTAATCGGAAGTACTTTGTTCCGAAATATCTTTGTAATTTCTTTCTGATTGTACCGCGGCTAATACCCAACATTTTAGCTGCTTGTAGCTGGTTACCACGACGTTTTTCCATTACTGCTTGTAATAATGGAGGTTCAACTTCAGACAAAATCATGTCATAAAGGTCGTCAATACTTTTGTTTTTATTTTCTGAAAGAAAACGAGTAACCAGATTATAAACTAAATCCTGGAGACCTTGGTCTTGTTTGATTATTGACTGGGTAACTTCAGGTGTTTCAATGACATTCATCTTAACTTCCTTATTATTAATTAAATCAACAACAGTCCAATTGCTTACATATGCAATGAAAGCAACATCGATTGTACATGAAGGGTAATTGATATTCTATATTTTCAAGCTAAAAACATGCATTTTTTTCGAACAATTCACTCTCTACTAGGGCAAATAATGAGCAATCAGACTCCTCGGATGACAATGAGGTTCTAAGTTTTCCTAATTGTTCGAGCATTCTTGCTTGACGTGAGTGATCGTTAAAAAATTGAGTCACATAATGTGTTAACTCATCAACATTACAATCATATTGTAGAAATTCTGGAACTATCATTTTATTTGATAAAAGATTACATAGACCTAGAAATTTAACTTTAATGAATTTGGCGGCCAATACGTAAGTAATAAATGACGATTTATAAATAATACACATTGGTTTTTTTAATAAAGCACATTCTAAAGAGGCAGTTCCTGAGGCGACGATGACAAAATCCGCAGCAGCCATACAGCTTAATGCCTGCCCCTCGACAAAGGTTATAGGTAGATTGCTTTGTGCAAAATAATTAGTAATCTTTTCTGAATCAATAGTGTCAGCAATAGGAATAACAAATTGCCAATCAGGATATTGTTGGTGTAGTCGTTCTGCAGTATCGCGGAGTATGGGCATGTGGCGCTCAATTTCATTATGGCGACTTCCTGGAAGCAGGCCAAAAACTTTAGCCCCCACAGGAATATTTAATACGGCTCGCTGCGAATCACGTTCACCAACAGCATTAATTTTTTCTATTAATGGATGGCCAACAAAACTTACTGGTACTTGAGCATGTTCATAGATTGTTTTTTCAAAGGGTAAGATAACCGCCATGCGATCAACGCATTCTTTAATTAGATGAATACGCTTTGCTTTCCAGGCCCAAATTTGCGGACTGATGTAATAAAGAATTTTAATTCCTAATTTACGCTTTGCATACTTGGCAAGCCGTAAGTTAAAACCTGGGTAATCCACCAAAATTAGCAAATCAGGTTTTTGTTGCTGTAGATGCTTTTTAATTGCCTGAAATGCGTTACGAATGACTTTAAGATGACGAACTACTTCAGTGATTCCGGTAACTCCATAACGAGCTAAATCTGAAATTAACTCGACGCCTGCATCATGCATATGCTTACCACCAATACCACTTATCTCTATATTGGAATAGTGTGCTTTTAGTTGCTTAACCAATGCGGAGGCATGAACATCACCAGACTCTTCACCTGCAATAATAACGACCCGTTTAGCTTTGTGCATGACGTTCCATAAGGTTGTTGTGAATTAGTGTAGTAATTTGCTCTGCAGTCAGTAAGGCTGCAAGCCCATCTTCACCTGTAACCAGTGGAGTGCTGTCTTCGGCAATGCACTTTAAGAATGCTTTTATTTCTTCAAATAATGCATCACCATTTTCCAATTCTTTTTGTTCATGGATAATATCTGGGATTCCAGGGAACATTTCACCCGTCCCTTTTTTAAATACAGAAAGCTGTTTGTTTTGATAATCAATGGATAAGAAACAATTTTCCTGGAATATCCGTGTTTTTCTAGACGAATTGAGGCTGGCTCGGCTTGCTGTCAAATTAGCCACGCAGTGATTTGCAAAGGTAAGACGTACATGAGCGATATCAATGGCTTTTGTCAGAATTGGTGTTCCTTGGGCTAAGATGGAAACAATAGGACTTTTTACCATATTTAGTATTAAATCGATGTCATGGATCATTACATCAAATATTACATTTACATCGGCTCCACGAGGTGTGAATGGTGCCAGACGTTCTGCTTCAATGAACAGGGGCTTATCCAAGTAGTTGTCCAGAGCCATGCGTGCAGAATTAAAGCGCTCAAGATGTCCTATCTGTAGTTTGGCTTTGTGCTTTTTCGCCAACAGAACTAATTCTTCTGCTTGAGCCGTGGTTTCGGTCATCGGTTTTTCTAGTAAAACATGAATGCCTTGCTCTAAAAAGGCTTTGGCTAGTTCATAATGCATACTGGTTGTAGCTGCAATACTTACCGCATCAACTTTATCAAATAAGTCACGATAATCAGTATAAGCAGGAACATTTAGCTCCTGACCTACTCTTTTTGCTGCTTCTTCGTGTAAGTCGCATACGGCAACTAATTCGGCATGAGGAATCAATTGGTATTTTTGTGCGTGAAAACGACCTAGGTAACCAACACCAATCACGGCGCAGCGAATTTTATTCATATGATGCTCATTTGCTAATTATTTGTACGCGATGATCGCATTTCCTGAATGAGAAATCAATTTTAATCATAAAAAGAAGAGTTGCAAACGACGTATGTCTCGGTATCATTAGGGGCCTTTTTAAGGCATCTGGGATAATAATGAATAAGATGAGATTGCTTGCCGGCGTAGATGAGGTGGGGCGTGGACCTTTGGCGGGCGCCGTAGTGACTGCGGCAGTTATTTTAAAAGAACCTATTGGAGGGCTGGCTGACTCTAAAAAATTAAGTGCTAAGAAGCGTAAATTATTGTCTCTGCAAATCCAGGAGCAGGCCTTGGCATTTGCTTATGGCCGCGCCGAGGTTGGTGAAATTGATACTTTGAATATTCATCAAGCTACATTACTGGCCATGCAGAGAGCTGTAGAAGCTTTACCTATTCAACCTGATGAAGTTTTAGTTGACGGAGCGCATGCTCCAAAATTAAGCGTTCCCTGTCAGGCGATTATTCAAGGTGATGGCCTGATTCCTGAAATCAGTGCAGCCTCTATACTCGCGAAAGTCTTACGTGATGAGGAAATGGAGGCACTGGATGCCATTTATCCTGGATATGGCTTTGCTGGCCATAAAGGATATCCTACAGTTGCTCATAGAGAGGCTTTAGCCCGATTAGGGCCTTGCCAGATTCATCGCAGAAGTTATGCACCAGTGGCGGCCTTACTCTAGTTTTATTGAGGCTTCCCAGAGTTTGTCACCACAGTTTGCTGTGTTCAAGATAAGCCTGCTCGCTCTTTAGTCTCATCGATATTTTGTGCCTGATTTACTTTGTCATTCGACTGTACTGGTTTTTTATCTGAGGCAAATAGGGAGAGTGGCACCATTGAGGGCTTTTCGCTAAATCGTTGCTTTATAGCTGACTCAAGTTCGGTAAGCCCTAGCACGTTAACGAGTTCGATTATTCGTTCTGGGGATACTCTAACGCGATATTTTTGGGTATCTGTCACAGGGGTATTGAGTATATCGTTAATAAGCTTCCTTATTATCCCAGGTACAACACAACGCTCGAATAAACACTCATGCTTTGCCAAGAGCACCATGAGCAGGTCTAACTGAATATTCAACTCCTGTTTAGCTATTAATTGAGGGGTGCTGAGTAATTCAGTAAAGACATCAATATCCATTTTATGCTTCTGGGGGGTATAGTGTGAACACACTGTTGTCCGTAGCTGGGCTAAATAGAGATTATAAGCAAGAGGATTGGATAGGGCATACTTGAATGTGTTATCGGGATTTCGTTCTGTTGTCCATATTGCGCCCATAACTCGTGAACTTAGTTTAATTCCCGGGCAGCCTATGCGAATTAATGGATGAATATCACCTCCTAGAGGCAGCTCAAAACCACTAATCGGCGGATAAAAAGTGTTATCGACGATGCAATATACCTCTTTCCCCGTGATACCAAAAGAGACTATTGAACCCGAGTGTAAGGGTTTTGTGTACGGATATTCTATTTTCGCCCCATTTTTAGCATCTAAAAAGCAGATATTTCCACTAGCGCTATCAAGGGCAATCGACATTGCGGTAGCTCCTGGGATGGTGTTTTCTCCATTTAATGTTTTATTCCAAGTTAGGCCAATGAGGAGTGAGTTAGAATCACCCGCATCAATCACACGGACTTCGAATAAGCCTTGTGTCCCCGTCTTTTTATCTTCTACTTTACAGATTCTTTGTGCGGTGCTGAGTGTTGCAGGGATAAATTGTTGCTTTATTTTTTCTAATTCACGAGAGTGTAAGCTATGAAAGCTGTTTTTCTTAAAAAGATCCGTTTTCGCATTACAATAATATTGGATTAATCCACCCTCTGGTAAGGAAAAAATAAATTGCTCTATATCTTCAGGAGCTCCAGAAGTCGCTGCATCAGGAGTAAAGTGATGGTATGCTTTGCGACGATGTCGCGAATCAACTTCTCTTAGATAGTGGGGACTAAGTGCTAATTTTTGTTGTTTTCGGCTAGACACGGCCTGGGTTTGATTCGTTGATGCGTGCGCGGCATCAATGAGTTGTTGCATGGAGTGAGCAAGAGGAGTTATCGGTAGCAAGGGTTTCTTTTCATAAAACACAGTGTGCCGTGGCTTGGCAAAAATAAGCGCTATAAAATGGCTGGTATAGAGCGATTGGAAAGAGATATTAGTTACTTGCTCGTGAGCACGCCAAGTAAAGGACTTCAAATAACTAAGACTGATAGACAGTTGTTGCTGTTCACGGTCATTTAATGGAGCTTGGGCTGATTTTTGAATTAAACGGATAATATGTTGTTCTAATTTCTTCTTCATGAGTTCAATCGTCTCATCAGATAGTGAATCAGGAGAACTAGGCAGACCAAAATTTAATAGAAGTTGAAGATCTATATTGTTCCATACATTTAACAGTTTTGTATCAATATCATCTGGATTGGGTAGCGAATTATGCGAGGGCTGCTTAATCCATTTACCAAAATCGGCCATGATCAATAGCATAAGAATGTATTGTTCACATTCTGTGGTGGTCATATATGAGGATGTAGTCCCTCGTTCGCTCACCTGGGGTTTTGTGGCATCAAATAGCATTTGCGTCAATTTTTTTACATTGTTTTCAAAAATAAGACGTGTTTTGATGGTGGCAAATTGGAACGACATCCAAGTCGCGGCTTTAATTGATGACACTAAAGTAGGAGATATGAAATTTACCTTATGATCATTCAAATTACCACTAAGCTGATTTCCTATACCTGCTGCTAATAGGCGTTGTTGTGTTTGATGCAGGGTGTCCAAATCATCCAGCTGTGCTAACTCTTGTAATAAGGCACTTATTAGATTTATTCGACTTATCCAACTGCCACTCTTGGATTTTGATCTTGGATCAGTCCAAGCAGATTTTTCACATGGCATCAATAATTCAACGCATTGGGCTAGAAGCCGAGTCATCTTGAGCTTATCTTCTGCATCGCTGTTCAGATATAAATTAAGTAATGCTGCAGCAGATGCTTGGCTGATTGATTCTGAATCATCACACGCAGTTCCCGAGAGTAGCGCAAACAATTCGGCTGTATTCCAGGTTTGGCTTTTTGTGCTGCGAATTTTATGCAGTGCATTAATTGTGGGGGATATCTGCCACATAAGTTGAATATGTTTCTTTTGAGTGATTTCTTGTTTGCAGGTTGACTCCCATAGCTCAGTAAAAATGGCAATCAATGCGGGATACTTTTTCTGGGCTACGTTTATTTTTTGAAGTAGCGTAGGCTCGTTTAAATCGATTGTTTGGGTGGCAATGTGTAAACAGAGCATTGCGGTCATACGGCAGTGTATTTTATTACGGTCTAGGCCTGGTTCTAGTTCCTTATCCAGAAACAAAGCGGAAAGACAGAATTGAAATTTTAAGGGCCGATTAGTGCCAATTTTTTTAGGATTAATAATAAAAACAGTATCCAATGAGGGATAAAAATTAAGGTTAGGAGGTAAGCAATCCATTTCCGCAATTAACTGGGTTATAAAATCGACTAACTGCGTCCTCGTTGGTTGATATTGTTTATCACTGAGTAGCGTGCGCAAACTAATAGGTGGTTTAGTATGATTGGTACCTTCAGGGTATTTGAAATAAAGCCTTATTTCGGTAGGTTGGTTCGGAGCGTGAGCAGCTTTTTGCACAGTAAAGCCTGCTGCCTGTAGGAATGATGGGGGGAGAGGGGCAAGGGGCCTCTTAGTGGCTGTTGCACAAAAATAGTGAATTGTTTCGTGAGATCGGATGACTAGTGACTTTGGTTCACGACCTTCTTTTTCAGGGAGGGGAAGCAATGTTACTTTTTGTTGTTTTTCAGGTGCGGCGACATAAGTCCATGGCTGAGGTATATGCAATTCTTTAATATCAGCCTCGTGAAAAAGATTGGTTGTGGACGTCTGACTTTTTGGGCTGAACGTGTGTATGATTACTTTGGGTTGGCTCTGGAAATTTAAGTTATTTTGAGAGACAACTCCATTTAGTGGATTATCTTCAGAGGCTCTAGCAGTTGCTATTAAAGATAGGTTTTCTTCGATAACCGATTGAGTTAATTCATGATTTTTGGATTTTAATATATCTAAAATAGCTCTTCCTGTAGTGGTGCAAGAAAGACAATATAAAGGAGATGTATTCGCTCCTGTGCGCGGTAAGCACAAGGCTTTACTGCTGATTTCTGTAGCCAATTGAGGATTTTCTCTCAGTAGCAGGTATAGGATTTTTTGTCCTATCTCTGACGAGCAAAGCCAGTATAGAGGGGAGGCATTTGCATAAATTATACCATTTTCCGGGCGTGCTACACACAGCATTCGACCACTAATTCCTTTGATTAATGGAGGATAAGCTTGAAGCCATTCGTACAGGAGGTCGATTCCAATATTCGAAGCAGTCAATGAATAGAGAAAAGAGGCGTATACGTCATCTAACAGGGCGGTTTGGTTTAGTGATTCTTTAAAAAACCGAATTCCCTCTTCACTCTGTGAAATAAAATTAAGGATTTCCGCGCATACAGCAGGATCTTGATATTCTATTAAATTATTTAATGAGCAATTGCTTCCTAAGTAACTAAGAATCATGGGTTGGTACTCCGCATCGCCCATAAATTTCATGGCTAAGCAAGTATTGGCCAAACTTGGTGAATAAAACAAATAACGTATAGCCTGAGGATGGCTAAGTAATTTTTTTAAATTGGTTTTTAAATTGGCTTTGGCTTCATTAGTAGTTCCTTTTGCAAAAGCAGCATTCAGTTCCTTCACCACGGCAATAATTTCGAGTTGAGATAAGGTATCTATTGAAGGGGCTGATACTACAGGAACAGTTATTGCAGTAGCTGCTGCGGAGGGAGTAGCTCCTTTTTTCGCAGCACTGGGTGTTTTTGTTGTTACTTTAGGCTGACTTGGTTTTGCTACCGGCACTGGTGCACTTTTCTTAGACTTAGTCTGATTTTTATTTGTTTGGGGGCGTGATTCTTGGGGTAGTGAACTTGGCTCTGCAACAGGACCTAGCTTGTGTATAATTTGTTCTTCTGTAAGATGGAGCTGATTGCGCATCAAATCAATGGCTAAGTCTTTATTTCCTTCAGCCAGATGTTCCTCAATTTTCTTCTTCCAAGCGTCATCCTGAGCTTTTTTATCATCGACCGGCGCGACTTTTAAGGCACCATCAATAGGCAAGTTATTACCAAAGCATAATTCTCCTTTGGTGCGAAAATGCTCTTCTGGCTCATACATGAAAATATTCTCTTGCGCACGACCCAATGCGATTTGGATGGCATTAAGAGAAATCCATTGCTCCAGAGTTAAGGCGTTAATCTGTTCTTGAGCAAGCATCTTGCGTACACAGGGGTTCAGTGAGACGGGCTTCCACAAGATGACGGTTTTAAACGTCATGCCAATGGCCTCGGAGGCGGATAGAATTTGATGGGTGCCCATTTTTTTAATAATTTCTTGACGTTCCCGTTCGCGGGCCTTAGGTTCTTCGGGTAATTCGGCAATGACTACCGTGGAGGCATGTTGGGCATGATTTCGTAATTTATCCAAAGAGGCATTAGTTACCCAAGAGACTTGTCCTCCTGGGGCTTGCGCGGAGCGAATGGTCTGATAAGGGCGTTTGTGGTGATTGCCTTCCCAATGGTGTTTTTGTGCCATCAGGAAATTAATTACCTCCACGACTTCTGGACGATTACGCCAGGTTTGTTCCAGCAGGCGTTCTATTTTGGAGTAGCCTTTACTATTAAGCCGTTGTTTGACGAAGGCATAGGTAAAGGGAGAGGTTAGGGATTGCTCTGGGTCAAAGCTAAGGTAGAAGTGGTTATCTTGTGCTTGTTCAATGAGATAAGCCAGGGCTGACGGGGGAAAGTTTTGTCCTTCATCGCAATAGGTTTTTACTTTAACCGGAGCAGGCGGAGATAGACTGGTCATGGGGTCATAACTGGCATTGGCATGTAAATGCTTTTGCCAAGCCTTTAAAATAGTGATGCACTGCTGTTGCTTGGCTTTATTCCCACTGTAGTAGGTTTGTCGTGCTCCCTCCAGGCCTAAATAGGCGCTCTCACCGTAAGCCACAATCAAACTCAATTCAAAATGCACTTGCTCGGCATCATCCCCGGGGAAATTTTTGGTGAGCCATTGTTTAAATGCTGAGTGGGTTATTTTACTCTGACCTTTAAAATGAGCGGCCAGCATGTGCTCCCAAGTGTTAAAGTGGACTTCAGGGACATCGCATTCTTTTCTTAAAGACTCAAGTAATAGTTCGGATTGCGAAACAAACAAACTGGTGTCGGAAGCGGTGCTGGAACTGGCTTGATGGATATCTACTTCAGCACTAGTGAGGTGATTTGCCATAAAGGTTTCTAAAACCAAGGTTTTTCCGGCACCTGCAGGACCTAAGAACATGAGCGAGGTTGCGGTGTGATTTAAGGCCTGTTGTTGGGATTCATCTAAAAAAGCGAGATGCGGACGTTCTTGAGCTTCTGTAGGGGGCTGCTCATCAAAGAGGTCTAGGAAACGCTCATCCACCATCTCGGCCTTCACCAGCAGGCTACCCACCGTGGTAATCCCGGTTGTTTTTAGCCACCGGGCGACTTCGTTATAGTCATGATGAGTTTCACCTAAGATAAATAAACATCGTTTGCCTTGGGCGTTTCGAAGATAAGTAAAAATAAGTCTTTGCCCATGTTGTGCGCGATCAATGCGTGCACTGCCCACGCGCTGACCTTCGTATAGGGCATTTTCCAACCACTCGATATGAGGATGGGTCCCAGAAATGATCTTTTGCAAGGTTTCCTGGTATTTTATATTAGAAAGGATCTCTCTATGGATTCGTTTCGCGTGAAATAGGACTTGGGCTTGTAGCATGAGATCTTTCATGTCGATTAAAATGGGATGTATTCTATCATTTTGTTCTTATATTATTCAACGCTGTCTTGAAATAAAATTTAAGACAGCTGCTGCATGATGCAATCAAGCTTACCGCAAACAATTAAACAAAATCTTATGCGAACTAATCGACATTAACACCCCAAACCCAGCCAGAAAGGTAACCATGGCCGTTCCACCATAACTCACTAAAGGCAAAGGGATACCCACAACTGGAATAATTCCCATAACCATACCGATGTTCACAAAGCCTGACATAAAAAATGACATAGCAAGGCTTGCCGCGAGAAGCCGGGTATAGGTCGTTTGTGCATTAGAGGCGATATTAAGACTTCTTAATGAAATTAAGACAATTAAGGCAATAATGGCAAATCCTCCGGCAAAGCCAAACTCTTCACCACTTACTGCAAAAATAAAGTCGGTAGCATGCTCAGGTAGGAAATTCAGATGCGATTGGCTTCCTTGTAACCAGCCTTTTCCAACCAGGCCCCCAGAACCAATAGCAATTTTGGATTGAATAATATGATATCCTGAACCCAGCGGGTCTTGCTCTGGATCGAGTAGCGTATACACACGTTGTTTTTGGTAATCGTGCATCACATGCCAAACTGCTGGGATTGCTGCGCCAATTAATAAGATCAGCATTAAAATCACTTTGAAGCGAATACCGGCGAGGAATATGACACAGAACCCTGCTGCAGCCACCATAATGGCGGTACCTAAATCGGGTTGCTTAGCAATAAGTAACGCCGGGATACCGATAATAATGCCTGCAACAGAAATGGATTTTAAGCTGCTGGGACGGGTTTGGCGATCGAAATACCAAGCAGCCATCATTGGCACCGCTAATTTCATAATTTCAGAAGGTTGAAAACGAAATAATCCTAACTCTAGCCATCGCTGAGCGCCTTTACCAATTTTACCCATCAGCATTACTGCAATCAGGAGGCCCAAACCAACACTATAAATCCATGGGGTCCAGATTTTGTACTTATGAGGTGGGATAAAACCGAGCACGATCATAATTAAGGTTGCAAAAACTAAGCGCATGGATTGGCGTAATATCATGCTTATATTAGCATTTGAGGCGCTGTATAGAATTAACAGGCCCAAACTAATTAAAAGCAGTAAAAGGCCTAATAACGGGAGATCTATATGAAGCGATTTTGTTGTAAACCGATAAACGGGTTTATTGTTTCTTCTGTTCATGAGCTGTTTTCATCGGATAAAGTTCGTAATAAGTATCCAGTATCTTGCGTGCAACCATGGATGCCGTAAAATCATTCTCAACTACTACAGCTACGGCAATCTCCGGTTTATCTACTGGAGTAAAGGCGATAAATAGTGAATTATCACGCAAGGCTTCAGGAATATCTTCGTATTTGGCTTTCTCATATTGGCGACCACTAAAGACTTGTGCTGTCCCTGTTTTACCCGCTACAGGGTAGGGTGGATTTCGTCCAAATCGATAGCCCGTTCCTTCATTACTGGTTAGTACGCTATGCATGGCTTCTTTAACAATATCCCAATTGGCTTCGTCTTTAAGATAAATTGGGTATTCTTCAACAAGTTTATAGGGTTTTACTTCACCTGTATCACTGTTTACTGTTTTTGTAAGTAAATGAGGACGGAAACGTTGTCCATGCTGGCTTAGTGAGGCGGTTGCATTTGCTATTTGCAGTGGTGTAGCAAGCATAAAGCCTTGGCCAATAGAAGTAATTAATGTATCGCCAGGATACCAAGTTACCCCTTTAGTTTGTTTTTTCCAACGAAGGCTTGGCACAATACCGGAGGCCTCTTCATAAAGGTCAATATGGCTTAAATGGCCTAAGCCAAATTTAACCAGCATGTCCTCAATATTCGAGATTCCCATTTTATTACCTAGCTGATAATAAAATGTATCACAGGAAACGGTAATGGAACGCTTAAAATTAATCATTCCATGGCCACCCTTTTTCCAATCTCTATAAATATGGCTGGAGTTAGGAAGTTTATATTTACCTGGATCATAAATTGTACTAGAGGTCGTAATGAATCCTTTATCCAGTCCGGCCAATCCCACAAAGGGTTTGATGGTTGATGCTGGAGGATAAACACCACGTACGGCGCGATTAAATAAGGGTCTTTGCAAGGTGTTCGATAGGATCTTGTAGTCTTTGGAACTAACCCCACCAACAAAAATATTAGGATCAAAACTTGGCGAGCTAACCATAGCTAACACTTCGCCATTTTTAGAGTTAATGACGACTGCTGCCCCACGTTTACCTTGAAGAGCTTCGTAGGCTGCTTTTTGCAGGTGGATGTCGATGCTTAGATAAAGCTTGGCTCCGGAGTGAGGATTCATCTTGTCAATTACTCGCAAGGTACGGCCACTCACATCTGTTTCTACCATCTGATATCCCACAGTTCCATGCAAAATATCTTCGTAGTATTTCTCAATTCCGGCTTTCCCAATAAAGTTGGTTGCTCGATAATTAGTTGGATCAACAGTTTTTAATTCCTGGATATTAATACGGCCAACATAACCTAAAACATGAGCAGTTATCTCGCCAAGTGGGTAATGACGCATTAAGCGTGCTTTAATACTGACGCCTGGAAAGTGATATTGATTAATTGCAAA
Source organism: Legionella lytica (assembly GCF_023921225.1). Taxonomy (NCBI): domain Bacteria; kingdom Pseudomonadati; phylum Pseudomonadota; class Gammaproteobacteria; order Legionellales; family Legionellaceae; genus Legionella; species Legionella lytica. Next base: position 2,132,410 of record NZ_CP071527.1, on the reverse strand, counting down.
TAGGGCAACTTCTTCTTGAGTTAATTTTAATTTAATCGGAATTGGCATAAATGAACGGTTTTGCTTGCGTGCTCGATTGAAACTGATTTCATCATCCTCAGTAATAGAGGGAAGTAATTCGCGCAGCTGTTTTACGGTTCGTTGGATGTCTTTAACATGTTCAGGGATTATTTCCAGAACATAAACAGGAATATTCTCTGCCAATAAGACTCCATTTCTATCAAGAATCACCCCGCGAGGAGGGGCGATGGGCGTAATGCTCATCTGATTTTTTAAGGATAGGGTTTGGTATTTTTTAAATTCGGAGATTTGTAGGTAAGCAAGCCTTAACACCAGAATTAAAGATAAAATAATAATAAATGCGACCAGCAAATTAAGTCTAAAACGTTGACTCTGTGATTCTGATTGATAATTATTAAATGATTGATTCAGACGCATTGCATACAGTCAGCTAACGGGGTTCAAAAGGATGCATAGTATATTAAAATCCAGGTTTTTGCCATTGAGGCTGTTAAATAACGTGGTTTTCTTTAGTATTACAAAACTTCGATGTGCTGCGAGAAATTAGGTCGTAGACTCTACCTAGGTCATTTATGATAAGGATGATTATTCATAATCGACCAAGCCCTATATAAAGTTTCTAACAAAATGATCCGAACTAAAGGATGGGGCAAGGTAAGTTTTGATAAAGACCAGCGTTCATTACATAGCTTGAGTACCTCTTGGGATAGCCCTTCGGGGCCGCCAATTAGAAAACATAAATGGCTGGAGGTTTGCTGCAATAGAGTTATTTTTTGCGCTAATTCTTCACTACTAAAGGATTTCCCTTCAATTTCCAAAGCAATAATCCGTGCGCCAGTAGGAATAGCCTCTTTCATTAACACAGACTCTTTTTCCATAATGCGTGTTAGATCAGAAGATTTACTACGGCGAATAAGCGGGATCTCAATTATTTTTAACTGAATACCGTCATTAAATCGTTTGGCATAGTCACTACTCCCTTGAGCAACCCAATCCGGCATTTTATTGCCTAAAGTAATAACGGTAATTTTTAACATGGTAATTAATTGTTGGGTTGTTCTTCCCAAAGTCCTTCTAGATTATAAAATTGTCTACTTTCAGGTTGCATGACATGAACAATAAAGTCGCCAAAATCAATAAGAACCCAGTCACCGGTCTCAAGTCCTGTGCAATGTAATGCAGGCAAACCAGCTAACTTCATATCTTCCATAACTTTTTGACCAATTGCCTTTACGTGACGTGAAGCACGGCCTGAAGCAATAAGCATGTAATCGGTGATGGTCGTTTGTTTACGGACATCAATTACTTTTATATCGGAAGCCTGAATATCTTCAAGCGCATGTAATAGTTTCACTAGCATTGGGTTTTGATCAGACATAAGAAAAGGTATCTTCTAAAAAACTCCGGATGATAACAGCATTTTTTTAATATAAAAAGGGTTGTGTTTAAATACCGGAGAATAACCTTATTTAGAAGCTCATTGCGAATGAAGCCAGTAACTGAGACTTCTGTCTTCCTGTATTATTCTAAAATTCTAGAGTAACTTCAGAAGCAATAGTCCCAGAATCTATATTAAAACTGCTGATTTCTTGCTCTAGCGCTTCATAATATGAGAAAAGTTTAGGATTATAATGTAGAAGTCTGCCTACAACTTCATTGCTTAAATACACTAGTAATTCAATTTTTGCTTTAGTATTGCTTATGGCGCTAATTTCATCATGTAAATCAAAGAGCTTGGAATAGGGAAAACTTTCCTTACCCGACTTATAGTTAGAAAATGCTTCGGATAAATTATCAATACGATTCATCATAAAAGTATATTGAGCTTTAACTGCTTTATAAAACATATTTAATGTTCCCTAAAATGTATAGAGCCAATAGTAATCGTTAAAACTTAAGGGAATCTTAATAATGTTAATTTGCTATTATTTTTTTTGAAACTGAGATTTTTGATTTAAATTTTTCCAGGGCGAAAATGGAACAAAGCAGCGCTTGGCTGCTTTGCCACTGTATTTTTCGGCTCAAAATATGACTAGGTTCTACATTAATCAGAAAGATTCACACGTGTTAATAAAAACTTAATTACAGCAAATAAAACCAGACAACCAATGGCCGCAATAAAAAGGATCCCTAGTTGTTGGGTAAAGGCTGCAGCATATAGCGATTTAAGTACCGCGATATTGGTTTCACCCGTAGGAATTGAAGTTAAAGAGGCCAATTTTCCAGAAAGAAAGCCTCCAATTCCTAAAGAAACGAAGAAAATACCCATCATGGTACTTACTTTATTTTTATCAGCGAGCAAGGTTATTGCAGATAAGCCCACTGGCGAGAGCAATAATTCAGCCAATGAAAACATTAAATAAGCGGGGATAATCAATAATGGAAACAATAATGCTGTACGGTCGGTAAAATTAGTTACCAAAACAATTACTGCATAGGCTGCTGTAGTAATAAAAATAGCGGCTAAAAATTTTCTGCCAATACTTAATCCGCGTTCTATTAAGTTAAGTTGTGGATTTCTTTTCGCTAAAAAATAACCGATTAGGAGCATCCCAATACTTTGAATGGTAACATAATAAGGGGCAGGGAATTGAATACCGCAAAAAGTTGGCTCTACCACTCGTGAAATGAATAGAGTCAATGACATAAACATTTGGAAGTAGAATGCCCAAAACACGACCGAAATAATGCACAATAAACCAATCACCAGTGTTTGTCGTGATTGATTGGCATTTTCACCGCTAACTGCGTAGCTAATATAGCCTGCGGAGAATAAGACCACTAATCCAAAGATAACGTTCGCTAATTTGGGAGAATTCAAAATGTAAAACGATAAGGCCCAGAGGAAAACTATTAATAGGAAGGCGAGCACAATTTTTTTAAATTGAAATACAAACAGATTATAGTCTTTGATTTGATATTTTTTGACACCAAAAGAAAACACTAAAAAGGCAATAATCATACCTATTGCAGCACTGGTAAACGAAGCGGCCCAACCAAAATGTTCAGTAAGAATGCTTGGCAGCGTAGTACCTAAGATGATACCGGAAGTAATCCCCATATAAAAAATGGTGAAGCCACTTTCACGTCGGGCGGATCCTTGCAAATATTCATTACCTAGCAAAGAAGAGATATTGGGTTTTAATAGGCCCGTACCTACAGCAATACCTGCTAGTGAGGCTGTGAGTACGTTTACACTATCTACGGAAGAAAGCAGGCAATAGCTGATAAATAGTACGATTGCGCCTAAGAGAACCGCTCTTTTTTGGCCAATTAATTTATCAGCAATCCATCCACCAACTACTGGGGATAGGTAGGTTAGGGCGGTAAAGGAACCAACCAACGCATAAATTTTTTTGTCAGGCCATTTAAAATGTAAGGCTAGATAGAGGGCTAAAAGTGATTGTACGACATAAAAACCATAACGTTCCCACATCTCAGTTGCAAAGTAAATCCCTAGAGATTTAGGGTGTTTTTCAACATGATTCTGCACTTTTTATATTCACAATTAATTAAGATTGCACTGAGTATATCATAGCATATTTTAGGTGCCTATATTGTCTAAGTGTGTAGCCTTGATGCAGTGCCGCGTAATCAAGGTTTTCTCACTTATCTCATATTGATTACGTGGTGCTGCATCAAGGCCCCAAGCATATCTCTATGCGCTGAATGCTCTCTAGTGTATGATTCATTTAATTTTTTAGCTATGGAGCAAGCTTTATGGATGCGAACAAGTCTAAGCGGGAAATAAGGGCAAATCACGGTACAGAAAAGCAAGCCAAAAATTGGTTAGCCGAAGCAGCACTGCGTATGCTTCATAATAATTTGGATCCTGAGGTGGCAGAAAATCCTGACTCATTAATTGTTTATGGTGGTTTGGGAAAAGCTGCGCGTAATTGGGAGTGTTTTGAAAAAATTGAAGAAGTACTAAAATCATTAGACGCAAATCAGACTCTGTTGGTTCAATCTGGTAAGCCGGTAGGGGTTTTTACCACTCATGAAGACGCACCTCGCGTATTAATTGCGAATTCAAATCTTGTTCCTCGTTGGGCAACGTGGGACCATTTCAATGAGCTCGATAAGAAAGGCTTAATGATGTATGGCCAAATGACGGCAGGAAGTTGGATTTACATTGGCTCACAAGGAATTGTTCAAGGCACTTATGAAACTTTTGTGTCTGCTGCCAACAAACACTATGAGGGTGATCTGTCCGGTCGCTGGATTCTTACTGCGGGTTTAGGCGGCATGGGTGGCGCGCAACCTTTAGCTGGGACAATGGCTGGTGCCAGTGTATTAGCGGTGGAGTGCGATTTATCGCGCATTGAAAAGCGTTTGAAAACGCGTTACCTGGACCGATACACCACCAATTTAGATGAAGCTTTAGCCTGGATTAATGAAGCTTGCGCTCAGAAAAAAACTATATCCGTGGCTGTGTTAGGAAATGCGGCGGAAGTATTTCCAGAGTTAGTTGCACGTGGTGCACCCCCTTCATTAGTAACGGATCAAACCAGTGCTCATGATCCACTTAATGGATATCTGCCTGCGGGTTGGACTTTAGAGTATGCAGAAAAAATGCGGCACACAGCTCCTGATGATGTGGTCCAGGCTGCTAAAAAGTCAATGGCAATTCAAGTGCATGCAATGCTTGAGTTTCATCAGCGAGGAATCCCGGTTTTTGATTACGGTAATAATATTCGCCAAATGGCTCTTGAAGCCGGTGAACAACATGCATTCGATTTTGAAGGGTTTGTGCCTGCATATATTCGCCCATTGTTTTGTGAAGGTATAGGGCCATTTCGTTGGGTTGCCTTATCTGGCGATCCTGACGATATTTATGCAACGGATGAAATGGTTAAAAAACTAATCCCTGATAATAAACACTTACACCGTTGGCTTGATATGGCTAGAGAAAAAATTGCCTTCCAAGGATTGCCAGCGCGTATTTGTTGGGTGGGATTAAAAGATAGAGCACGATTAGCTTTGGCTTTTAATGAGATGGTGAAGAGTGGGGCGGTCAAGGCACCGATTGTTATTGGTCGCGATCATTTGGATTCAGGCTCGGTTGCTAGTCCTAATCGCGAAACAGAAGGCATGATGGATGGAAGTGATGCCGTATCTGATTGGCCTTTACTCAATGCTTTACTAAATTGTGCTGGTGGAGCTACTTGGGTGAGTATTCATCATGGTGGGGGGGTAGGTATGGGATTCTCTCAGCATGCTGGAGTTGTCATTGTTGCTGATGGAACGGAAAAGGCAGCGCAACGTTTAGATCGAGTGCTGCATAACGACCCAGCTACTGGGGTGATGCGTCATGCTGATGCAGGTTATGAGCTTGCGAAAAACTGTGCTAAAGAAAATGGGCTGTGGTTGCCCATGGTGAAATAGGACGTTGGTTGGGTTGGGGGAATAAGCTTAACCCTTACCGTCATTGTGGGGCCTTGGCCTAATATATGGGGCATCGAGCCAGGTGCGAACTCAATGTTGGGGCATGGGCTCAACCTACAAGTTATGGTAGTGAGGGAGAGGGTACACCCCTAAAACGCAACATGTTTTTAAGTGGTAAAAAGGAGTTAGTTTTATGTCTGAGCATTTTATTCTTGAACCGGGTCAGTTAACATTACACTCAATCAAACAAATTTTGAGTAATCAATTACCTTGTTCTCTTGCAAACCATGCATTCGCAGCAATTAATACTTCTCATCAAACGGTAAAAAAAGTAATTCAAGATAAAAAGACTGTTTATGGTATTAATACTGGTTTTGGTTCATTAGCAAACCAAACAATTCCCACTGACAAATTAAAACAATTACAGCGCAATATTGTGCTTTCCCATGCTTGTGGCACTGGAGAATTGTTAGCAGATGACATCGTCGCTATGATTATGTTGCTTAAAATCAATAATCTAGCTCAAGGTTACTCCGGTGTGCGTCTGGAGTTAATCGAAGCTTTGCTTGCTTTGTTTAATCATCAAGTGTATCCCTGTATTCCTGCTAAAGGTTCAGTCGGTGCTTCCGGTGATTTAGCTCCTTTAGCACATATGTCTTTGCCCTTACTTGGTGTGGGGGAAGTACGGCATCAAGGCAAGATAATTAGTGCCTTGGAAGGTCTTAAAATAGCAGGACTTGAGCCACTTGAGCTGGAGGCCAAAGAAGGCTTGGCTTTGCTTAACGGCCTACAGGTTTCTACCGCCATTGCAATAAAAGCCCTCTTTGTTACTGAGAGTTTATTTGAAGTAGCTCTTATTACAGGGGCCTTATCGGTTGATGCCGCACAGGGCAGTGATGTGCCTTTTGATGACCGTATTCATCAGGTACGTGGCCATCAAACACAACGTGATGTTGCCGCATTATATCGAGAATTATTAGCAGGAAGCCAAATTCGCGAATCGCACCGGGATTGTTCTCGAGTCCAAGACCCTTATTCATTACGTTGCCAACCACAAATTATGGGAGCGGCCTTACATCAAATTAGTTTTGTCCGAGAAACCCTACAAGTTGAAGCAAATGCTATTTCGGATAACCCTTTGGTCTTTAGTGAACAGGGCGATATACTTTCAGGTGGTAATTTCCATGGGGAAATTGTTGCCATGGCTGCAGATAATCTGGCTTTAGCTATTGCTGAAATTGGGGCGAGTTCTGAGCGTCGAATTGCTTTATTAATTGATAAGAATTTCAGTGGCTTACCTGCTTTCTTAATTAAAGAAAGCGGTTTAAACTCAGGCTTTATGATAGCCCATGTTACGGCCGCTTCCTGTGCCAGTGATAACAAGGCTCTAGCTCATCCTCATTCAGTAGATAGCTTGCCCACTTCAGCCAATCAGGAAGATCACGTATCAATGGCAACGAGTGCTGCTCGGCGTTTACATGAGATGAATGATAATACGGCGACTATTTTAGCAATCGAAATGCTCGCAGCATGTCAGGGAATTGAGTTTCATAAACCCTTAAAAACTTCACCCTTGTTGGATGATGTGTATAATACAGTGCGAGCAGTGGTTGCTCCTTATGACCATGATCGTTATTTTGCGCCGGATATTGCTGCGGTAAAGGAAATGATTTTGCGCGAGGAGTTTTCTCGGTCTGAAATGTAAACAACGTTAAGTTAAACAACGAGGTTTGAGTGAGTATAGAAATTTATACAGATGGGGCGTGTAAAGGGAATCCTGGACCTGGTGGTTGGGGGGTTCTGCTTCGCTATAAAGGTACGGAAAAAACTTTACATGGTGGAGAGGCGCATACGACCAATAATCGTATGGAGCTTATGGCTGCGATTAAAGGCTTGGAGGCACTTACTCGCCCTTGTGATGTTGATTTATATACTGACTCCCAATATTTAAGACAAGGTATGATGAGCTGGTTGCACGGTTGGAAAAAAAACGGCTGGCGCAACTCAAAAAAAGAACCAGTGAAAAATGCTGATCTCTGGACTCTTTTAGATGAATTGGCATCACGCCATAAAATAACGTGGCATTGGGTTAAAGGACACTCAGGGCATACAGAAAATGAATTGGTTGACGCATTAGCCAACCAAGGTATTGAAGAACTAAGTGAGTAATTGATGCGACAAGTTGTATTAGATACAGAAACCACCGGAATCGGGCATGAGCAAGGCCACCGTGTCATTGAAATTGGCTGTGTGGAATTATTTGATAGAAAATTAACTGGAAAACACTTCCATGTATACCTTAACCCTGAACGTTTGGTTGACGAAGGTGCATTTCGGGTGCATGGGATCAGCGATGATTTTTTAAAAGATAAGCCTTTATTTTCTGATGTTGTTTCTGATTTTTTACAATTTGTCGGTGGTTCGGAATTAATCATTCATAACGCCGCGTTCGATATGGGATTTCTGAACTCTGAATTAAGGCATGTGCAATGGAAGAAAACACTTGATGAATATTGTGATGTATTCGATACCTTGACCTATGCACGAGATAAATTTCCCGGACAACGTAATAGCTTAGATGCTTTATGCAAACGTTTTGGTATTGACCATTTTAATCGTGAATTCCACGGCGCGTTACTTGATGCGGAGATTTTGGCCTTTGTATATCTGGCATTAACCGGTGGACAGAGTAGTTTGTTTGGTGAGGTTGAAGAGACAGTCAAGAAAGAAGTCCAAGTACAAGAAATAGCCTCTCTTCGTTTAGCCAATCCTATTGTGGTACAGGCTTTAGCTGATGAAATTGAGTCGCATCAGAACTTTATTGAGTTTTTATGTAAAAAGTCTGGGGTTAATCATTGGGAAGAGGCATAGAACATTCAAGATCATGCTGAGCCCATGGCCCAACATGATCTTGAGCCACACCCGAACTCCAGGTTGGGGCATGGATTCAACCTACATTTACTTATAATTTCAAAGTAATTTCCGAAACATTCGTTGGAGATTGAGTAGTATTGCCTCCTTGGAATACACCTTGACGACTCAGTGTTTGTGCATCCGAATTAGTACTAGGAATACGAAAATCAGGCACAATTACTTGGGCTTGTCTGTGTTCCACTTCCGCATCATTAATCGGCTCAGTCACCACCACTTGGCTTAATTGATTTAAAGGCCCTGGTTTAGCAAAACTCACCATACGATTGCGTGAAGGGTCGCCATTACGGACTAGAGGAACATCCGGACCACTAACAGCATAGCCAAGACCATGCTCTTGTAATTTCTGTCTCCAATGATCCATAGAGTGGAACTTACGCGTTTCCTTCATCTCTTCTTCAAGAGATACACCCGTAACCACATTAAAGATCGTATGAGCCATATGAGCCATGCTCATGGTTTCTTCATCAGTGACATCATGGTCTACGAGCAAGAAGCGACCATCAGGACGCAGAACACGTTTTACCTCCTCCAGGAAATGCTCTAACTCATCATCTTCAAAATGGTGCAAACCTACGTAACAGGTAATTACATCAGCACTATTATCTTTAAGATTAGCTAAATTAGGTCTACTGTAATCCAATTGCTCGAAGCGATCATATGGACGTGGGAAGCCAGTTTGGATGTAATCTGTTATTGATTGTTGTTCATACACAGCAACAATCTCGCCGGTAATTTTGTAATGTTGTTTGAATCCATTAACAAAGCGACCTGGATAACCAATTTCAACAAGACCATTAATGGTTTTCATTTCTTGAGGCAATAGAGTGTGTGCTTGTTCTCCTAGGTCGGTTTTGATTGCTGACAAGGAGTCAAGAATACGACTTAAATCACCCACAGTTCCAGGAGCGATTTCCGGTAAACGGCGCGCTAGCTCCTGATAAATTTCTTCATGACTGTCGTTGTATTGCATAATGTCTTCTAACAAGGCAAAAAACTTATCACTGTCTATACGATGTAATACATTCTTCAAAAAGCCAGCAAATTTTGTTTTAGTTTCTTCGTTTGCCATAATCGCTTTAAAGTGATTGGTAGTTTCAGGTTTGGGTTGCATAAAACGCTGATAGAAACCACTGACAAATAAATGATCTGGATCCGCTTCATCTTTTGCACGTAATGCCTCATCCACGTGCGGGTATGCTGCATGGAAATCTTCCGGATTTGAAATGTGTTGATAAGGAAGGTAATAAGCGCCACCTTTTTCAACGGTAAGGTGCTGTGCTTGACGTATCCATTTACGTGCTTTGATGATCGCCGTTTCTTCCAACGATTGGTTAAAGCAAAGTACTACTGCAAATCGGTCGCCATCATGAGCATAAGACATAGGTGAACGGTCATTTTTCTTAACAAAACGTACCGAGGCATTCAGTAGTGCAACGTCGTTTGTTTGCAGTAAGGCGCCTAATTCTTTAAGAAAATCAGTTAAGTTCTCTTCGGGTAAGAAAAACTCTTGCAACCATTCAGTTTCACTTTTTGATGCATTAAACATAGCATTAATAGGTGGTTGCATAATTTTATTCACGCTCATCAGCTCGCCATTGTTGGCAAGTAGACGTGTGCGTTCCATTTCCCAATATTTTTGGCGAGCCCATGGAGAGTGGCGAGCCATGTTAATCATAATGCGATCAAATCGAGTACCATGCGCTGCTTCTGGACGTAAATTATCTTGAAGTGGTTTCCTCTCATCTTCTTTCACATAACTGACTGCAACACCTGAACCCAATAAGTTATTAGGATCGAGAGATAGGCGATATAAGTGCATACGGGTATTTGGATCAGTTAATACGTTGTCACGAAAGTGTTCAACGTAGTGCTCAGGTTCAATTGCAACGCCTTTTTCTTTCAGTAATTCGTTATCAGTGAGATCAATCGTGGCCGAAACAATAATGCCATACAAGCCTAAACCGCCAGTAACATTATGGAATTTATCATCTTCAGGGGTGAGGGTTTCTAATTCGCCCTGAGCGTTGATAATCGTAATTGAACTAACAACTGTAGATAACATCCCATCGTGAATGTTCCAGCCATGGATGTTGGTACCTAGGGAGCCACCTACTGAAAACACATCCGAGGCTTGCATTACTTTTAAAGCCAGCTTAAATTTGTTCGCTTCTTGTTTTATATCAGACCAAACTGCCCCAGCACCTACAATGGCTTGCTTGTCTTTGGAGTGAATTTCAACAGTATTGAAATTACTTAAATCAACGACAATTAGGTTTTCATCCCCTTCAGGAAGAAATTGCTTACCTTGACTAAAGCCTGCACCGATTGGCATTATCTTTTTACCTTCACGGGCTGCATTTTTAACAAGCTCTTGTAATTCCTCAAGCGATTCGGGTGACTCCATCACTGCGTTACGAGCATGATGATAATCACCACCTGCGCTGACTCCTGTTTGATGCACATTAGGAACGAAGTACAAGCTTACTAATTTCGGGCTAATTAAACCAAATACCGAGGCGAGCAGGGCATAAAGATTTTTACTAAAATTGTTCGCATAGACTTTCATTTGTTCTAAGCGAGCCTCTTGTGTTTCATCAGTAGTGAAGAATGCACGGAAAGAATAAATAGTGGCAGTAATTCCACTAACAACCATATCAACAAATGATAGGGGCATAAAACCAAAAGCAAAAATGACTCGTTTTTGGATAAACTGAAACGCTTTTCCAAAAAAACTTGTGGCTTTATCACGATAGATTCTATCAATCATTCCGGCTGGAATTTCATTAAAATATCCAAGTTTCGGTAATGCAGGCATGGTAAAATTTCCTTTAAAAATTATGGATAAAATTTACTTCTACGTCGTCTTGTTTTTCTAAACGTTTAAGAGTCTTATGTAGATCTCTAACGGGAACATCAAAAAGGCAAATTTTGCGATTACTATGAATATGATCGCCATAGCTATAGAGGGCTTCTGCTCTTTTAGTTTGATTTAAGGCTTCTTCTTTAGCTAAAAGTTTATCTGCGCTATCTGTATCAATAGTGCATTTCACTTGTACTCGTTTTTCCCCAGCAATCTCACGTAAATGAATGTTTTGTTCGCCAAGAGCTCTTACCACGGGTTGAAATGCTGCATAGCGTGGAGCATTAAGGCGGGCGTACACTGAAGTATAGGTATGTCCATCTTTAGTTTTTGGAGTGTCTTTCGCATAAATATGGGAGTCAACTACTTGAACTGCATGTGCTTGCTCAACCTGGGCTAATTGCTGTTGGAATAGGCGTTTAGCATCCTCAGGATTGTCTACGTCTTGAGCATCGAATTTAACTAGAATATCAGTTGATGGAGGTACTTCATTATTTTCTTGGTGATACCAGTAACTTAGCGGTTTAGAAATCCATTTTCTAGCCCATAACTCACAGGAAACTACAGTCCATGAAAACCAATCAACCCAAGTTTTATTTTCACATTGTCGGTATCTTTCTGCGAGCTCAGCACGCATTTCACTGTACTTATGATCATAGAATGGTACCGTTTGTAAGTTAGCAGCATACTGTTCAAAAGTCGTTGCTAAATGCTGTTGCATTTCGCTCTCATTGTCTTTCTTTAAAAAGGGATAAAGTAACAGCGATATAATTCCTTTAGGAAGTAGCTCCATCGTCGTGAATGTTGCAATAAATAGGTCCATGATCATGTATTCAGAAAACAATATTGAGCTGATACTGTCGTATTTCCGGGCAGAGGAGTAGGAGTTGAATACAACCTTCCATAAATCAAAAATTTGCCGGAAGTAGGGGAATTGGAACATGGATTTGTTTTCACGAAGTAGTTTGGCATATTCTTCTGCCATTTCTACATTGCGCCATTCTGGACCCGTCATAAAGGATTGGTATTGTTCTCTTCGGTATGCTGTATCTGTTAGCTGAATACGTGAACTAAGCTGGTTAAGATATTTACCCATAAAAAATCCTTAAAGCTTTGCTGAAATCGTTTAGTGAGCATTGATTATACCAAGCGATTCTTAAGTGAGTATTATGGATTTTTTATAAGAAAACCTGAATAGGGAAACCTATTCAGGTCAGTAATGAAGAGTTATTTTATAAGGTATTTCATTGCAAAATCTTTACCAATACATTCACCTAACGTTTTCCCCCACGTAGAGGCGTCAGTATTGCTGATTTTTGCTGGAATGGATGCATAAAGTTGATTGTGACACTTATCTACACTTTCAGGAATCACACTCACACATTGATCATAAGTCATTTTGATTGTTTCTAGGCGTTGTTTCAAATCTGGATCATTCATAAAGCCCTTACAGATTAGAGTTGGTAACATAGGCTCAATGGCCTTTAGCCATGCGTCTTTAGTCATTTCCGAAGTAACATCAGGAGATGTTTCTGTTGCTGCTGGTACTGCTGGAGCAGCGGGTGCTTCTGCAGGAGCTACTGACGTAGCAGCAGGTGCTGTAGTAGTTGTTGTACTGGGTGTTGTATCCGCACAAGCAATACTGCTTCCCAATAAAATAGAGACTGCTATAAGTGTTTGTTTTTGCATGATCTATTTTCCTTAATCTGTTTCCCTCAATTAATATAGTAGAACATATAATCTCATTTTGCCGTAAAAAAATTTATTTTGTACTTTATTTGGGCTAAACTGGAAGTTAAGGTAACTCTTTATTCGTGCTGTGATGTTTTCGTGTGAAGAGATAAGGCCTGTAGTTATATGCTGAGATGGAAATAAAAAGGAACAATTATGGAAAAACAATCTGCTGTATTAACACCTCGCTTTTTATCCCTGGCTTTATTTGTATTATTTATGTTTCCTGTATGTTCGGCATACTCTGCAGGAAATACCTTCATTTTTAATCCTAATACATTAAGTTGGAAGGCTATCAATGAACATGGTCAGGTAGTTCGCACTGGAAGAGGTTCTGCGGGCAGAAAATATTGTCCAGATATTCATCGTAGTTGTAAAACGCCGAGCGGTGTATTTCGTATCTCGAGTAAAGGTGGTCCAGGATGCCGTTCCAGTCGTTACCCTCTAGGGGGAGGTGGGGCTCCAATGCCATATTGTATGTTTTTTAGTAAAAATTATGCGATCCACGGCTCTCATGAAGTCCCCAATTACAATGCGAGCCATGGTTGTGTCCGTGTACCACCAAGTGATGCAAAATGGCTAAGTCATAATTTTATGAAAATTGGAACGAAAGTGGTGATTAAGCCTTATTAAAAGCTAATAAGCGAAACCTGGTTGCTTGCAACCAGGTTTTTATTTTGAATACAAAATTATTTATTAAACCAGATTACTCATCATCATCCATACTAAACGAAGAACCACAACCACAGGTGGTTTTCGCATTAGGATTACGAATCACAAATTGCTCTCCTTGGATACCTTGAATGTAATCGATTTCTGCTTCGTGAAGGTATTGATGGCTCATGGGATCAACAAGCAATTTTACTGAGGAAACGCCATCAGAGCAGTGTTGAATAACTACAGTATCGTCTTCATTAATTTCTTCATCAAAACTAAAGCCATACTGAAATCCAGAGCAACCACCACCAGAGATGGAAACACGTAAGTTCAGATTAGAATTATTTTCTTCGCGAATTAATTCAGCTACCTTATCTGCGGCATTAACAGAAAAACGAATATCGCTGTCAGTGGGGGATATATCTATAGCAGCCATTGTAATAACTCCGATTGTTCATTTATAAATTATATATTATACCTGGATATTAAGTAATCGTTCAGGTTAAAATTCAGGCCATGCTGTTCGGGCTGACCTGTGCATATGGTCCATTACTATTTCAACTATCTAATAATCTGTTCAATAGTCGCTCCACCCAGGCACTGGTTTTTATCGTAAAAAACCACGTATTGTCCAGGTGTCACTGCTCGTTGCGGATTGGAAAACATCACATAGTGTTGACCATTATCCGGAGGAGAAATCATACAGCCTTGTTCAGGTTGTCTGTATCTTGTTTTTGCATAGCAGGTAAGCGGTAATTGGTCACTGCATTCAGCTAACCAATGTATTGGACCACAAATGAGGCCTTGTGAATACAGCATGGGATGATGGCTTCCTTGAGCTACATATAAGGTATTCGTCGCTACGTCTTTATCAACTACATACCAAGGCTCATCTGATGAGCTATGCATACCACCTATACCTAAACCTTGTCGTTGGCCCAAGGTATAAAACATAAGACCATCGTGTTTACCCAGTACGGTACCATCAGTACTTTTCATTTCACCAGGTTTGGCCAGAATAAATTCTTTTAAAAAGGTTTTGAAACGTCGCTCACCAATAAAACAGATTCCTGTTGAGTCTTTTTTTGCTTGAGTGACAAGACCTAATTGGGCTGCAAACTCTCTAATTTCGGGTTTTGTGTAATCGCCAATAGGGAATAAGGTTTTTCCTAGGGCTTCAGGTTCTACCGCATGTAAGAAGTAAGTTTGATCTTTATCACGGTCTTTAGCTTTATGGAGATGGCCGACATTGCCTTCGATTTTATTGCGAGCATAATGGCCGGTAGCAATGTAATCGGCGCCTAGCTCTAATGCATAGTTTAAAAAAGCATTAAATTTAATTTCCTTATTACAGAGTACATCCGGATTAGGCGTTCGTCCTTTTTCATACTCACTTAAAAAATGAGTAAAAACACGCTCCCAGTATTGTTCGGCAAAATTAACACTATGCAGAGGGATATCTAATTGATTGCATACTGCTTGTGCATCAGCAAGATCTTGGGCTGCTGGACAAAAAGTATCCGTATCATCCTGTTCCCAATTTTTCATGAACAATCCTTCAACTTGGTAGCCTTGTTCTTTTAATAACCAGGCCGCAACAGAAGAATCGACACCTCCAGACATTCCAACAATAACTTTTTCTTTCATAAAATCCAGATACCGCTTATATTAATGTGTAATAGTGGGTTGGCACTAAAAAGTGCAGATTGTAAACAGAACATTATGTCATAAAAGTAGCTCAGGTGAAAGTGATGCCATAATGCAACACACAAAGGAATATAGGAAAATGCTTTATTTACAAGAACTAGCCAAACAAGGCCAACAAAGCAAAACAGTAACGCTTACTGAACGGGTACCGCATTTTATTGCAACGCCTTGTGAGTTAAACGTAAACTATCATGTTGAGACTAGAGAAGATTTTTACTTAATTAACCTCGAGGTTCGTGGGGAACTGGCTCTGTTATGTCAGCGTTGTATGGATGATTTTAATTATTCTTACGAGAATAACACCATCATTGCTGTGTGCCGTGATGATGCGCGAGCCGAACAGCTTCTAGAACGCTATGAATGTATCGTAGCTTCTAACTTACAAGTAAGCCTCGAAGATCTTATAATTGATGAGTTGCATCTCTACGCGCCACAGTTTCATCCTGAAATTGGGGATTGCGGCAATGAAATAAATCAATTTTTAACCTAAAAAAACGGGCAATCTTAATATTTTATTCAATAAATACTTGGATTGATGTTAAAATATGGGTAATATTCCCGCTTTATGAAAGCAAATTGTTTAGGAGTAATACAATGGCCGTACAACAAAATAAGAAATCGCGTTCACGTCGTGATATGCGTCGTTCGCATGATGCTTTAACTGCACCTACTTTATCTGTTGATTCTACTACAGGTGAAACTCATCTACGTCATCACATGACTCCAGATGGTTACTATCGTGGCAAAAAGATTCTTGATGCAGATACAGCTTACGAATCAGACGAAGAGTAATATTTCTTGAAAAATATCACCATTGCAATAGATGCGATGGGTGGGGATCATGGCTTGAGTGTAGTGATTCCTGCCTGTGTGCGCGCAGCGAATAACAATCCTAATTTAAAGCTGATTCTTGTTGGTGTTCACGACAAGATTGATGCCTATTTGAAAAAGTTAGGCGTTTCCTCGTCGAAGCAATTTTCTATAGTGCATGCCTCTGAGGTTGTTGCTATGGACGAATTGCCTTCATCTGCTTTGCGCAATAAAAAAGATTCATCCATGCGTGTAGCGATTAACCTGGTTAAAGAAGGCATAGCACAAGCCTGTGTTAGTGCTGGAAATACAGGTGCATTAATGGCTACTGCACGCTATGTATTAAAAACGTTACCCGGTATTGATAGGCCCGCGATCGTTTCTGAACTTCCGACAATGAAGGGGAGAACTTGGGTTATTGATTTAGGGGCCAACGTGGATTCCTGTGCTGAACATCTGTTTCAGTTTGCCGTTATGGGGTCTGCCTTAGTACAAGCAGTTTCAAACAAAGAAAACCCAAAAATTGGCGTATTAAACATTGGTGTTGAAGAAATAAAAGGCAATGACCAAGTCAAACGAACTGCACATATGCTTGAAGAATGTTCTATTATGAACTATGTTGGATATGTGGAAGGAGATGATTTTTATTCAGGTGAGATTGATTTAGTTGTTTGTGATGGATTTGTTGGCAATGTTGCCTTAAAAGCGAGCGAAGGTCTTGCTCGACTTTTCCTAGGGCTGTTCAAAGAGTCTTTTACACGCAATATACTTACTAAGTTAATTGGCTTAATTGCAATGCCTGTATTAAAACCATTAAAAAGCCGTTTGGATCCTTCACGTTACAATGGGGCCAGTTTACTAGGGCTGAATGGTATTGTCGTTAAGAGCCATGGCGGAACCAATGAAGTAGGTTTTCAACATGCAATAGAGCAAGCTGTTCTTGAAGTAAAGAATGATGTCATTGATTTAGTTCGTGCTCGTATAAACGACTTTATGAATCAAGGGTTGCTTTTATGAAATATGCTGTAATTAGTGGTACTGGGAGCTATAGTCCGGAGAGACAGCTTTCCAATGTTGAACTGGAGTCGATGATAGACACCAGTGATGAATGGATTGCTTCGAGAACAGGGATTCGTAATCGCAGTATCGCTCAAGGGCATGAGACAACTTCATATATGGCAGCTAAAGCTGCCGAGCGAGCTTTACTCGCTGCAAATCTGGATGCAGATCAGATTGATTTAATTGTTGTGGCGACTTGTACGCCCGATAATTTTTTTCCTAGCGTAGCCTGTGCGGTGCAAAACGCATTAAAAATTAAAAAACCAATCCCTGCCTTTGATGTTAGCGCTGCATGTAGCGGTTTTGTTTATGTTATGGATATTGCAAAGCAATATATAACCGCCGGTACAGTAAATAATGTTTTAGTTATAGGTAGTGAGCGTATGTCTCATGCGCTTGATTGGAATGACCGAGCCACCTGCGTTTTGTTTGGCGATGGGGCCGGTGCTGTTGTATTAAGTGCAAGTAATCGGCAAGGGATTATAGGAAGCGTACTCCATTCTTCTTATGATACAGAAAGATACTTGGAACTTCAGAACTATTCCCTTAAAGAAGAGCGTGCGGTAATTTCGATGAAGGGCAATGAAGTATTTAAACTTGCTGTTAATATCATGGGTAACGTAGTTGATGAGGTTTTAGAACTTTGTCAATTAAAAAAGTCAGATATTAAGTGGTTAGTTCCCCATCAGGCTAATCAGCGTATTATTCAAGCTATCGCTAAAAAATTAGAGCTTCCCATGTCCCAA